>DATJTQ010000062.1:0-17174 GCA_035503355.1 Solirubrobacteraceae bacterium | reverse complement strand
GGCGCCCCCCTGCTCGAGCGCCGGCCCGGAGGCCTGCGTCTCACCGCCGAGGGCGAGATCCTGCTGGAGCACGCCGACGCCATCGCCGACCGCTTCGGCCTGGCCGAGCGCCAGCTGGCCGAAGCCGCCGAAGGGCAGCGCACCCGGCTGCGGATCGGCGCCCTGCCCAGCGCTTTGGCGGCCTTCGTACCCGCCGCCATCGCGCGGGTCCGCGACCTGCACCCCGAGACCCGGGTCACCATCGACGAGGGGACGAGCGAGGAGCTGGCCAATCGCCTGGCCTCGGGCGAGCTGGACCTGGCCATCGCCTACCAGGACACGACGTGGCCGCGCGCCGAGCCGCCCGGTATCACACGCCACCACCTGCTCCACGAGGAGTTCCTGGTGGCGCTGGCACCCGACCACGCCTGCGCGCGCCGGCGCGAGGTTCACCTCGCCCAGCTGCGTGACGAGGACTGGACCGCGGCGCTCACCGATGGGGTCATCGTGCGCGCGTGCCGCGCCGCCGGCTTTGAACCGCGCCTGGTCTCCATCACCCACGACCAGCTCGCCATCCGCGGTCTGGTCATCCGGGGGCTGGCGGTGACGCTGGTGGCGGAGCTGCTCGCCGACCCGTTCAAGGACCTCGCGCTGCGCCCGATCGCCGGCATGACCGTCGCGCGCGACGTCTATGCGCTGCTGCCGCCGGGACGGCGTCACCCGTTGGTGGCGCCGACGCTCGAGGCGCTTGACGAGGAGGCGGGCGGCATGCGGCGCGTCCGCTCGGCGGGCGCCCCGGCCTAACCGGGGTGCCCCGGGCTAACCCGGACGGCTGGGGTGGCCGGGACCGGGCCAGGGGGCGAGGCAGAGCAGCAGTCGCGCGTCGGTGACGGCCTCCACCTCGTGGCGCTCGGCGGGCTTGAAGTGCACCAGCCCCTGCGCGCCGAGCCGCTCCTCCTCGGCTCCGGCGCGGATCACCACCTCGCCGTCGAGCACGACCGCCAGCGCGTGCTCATGGACCTGGTGCTCGGACAGGCTCTCGCCGGCGGGCAACGCGAGCAGGATGACCCGGTTGGCCTCATCGTCGGAATGCAGGACGCGCGGGGCGTGCGGCGCGACCGGTTCGGCGTCCAGGCGCCAGAAGTCCACGCGCGGATCATACGGCCCGTTGTGCAAGGCTGTGGGCATGGACCTCGGGACGTTCGGAGTGTGGACGGCGTATCGCGGCCTCGGGGAGGAGAACGCCGGCGAGGCCGCCGCGCTGGTCGCCGAGCTCGGCTTCGGCACCTTCTGGCTCGGCGGCTCGCCCCGGTTGCCCACCGTGCGCCCGCTGCTCGAGGCGGCCGACGGTCTGACCGTGGCCACCGGCATCGTCAACGTCTGGGCCTATGACCCGGCCGAGCTCGCGCACGAGTACGCAGTGCTGGCTCCGGAGTTCGGGGACCGCCTCCTGGTCGGGATCGGCATCGGCCATCCCGAGGCCACCAGCGACTACGCCCACCCGCTGCGCGCGATGCGCGCGTTCCTGGACGGCATCGACGCCGCGCCGGCGCCGATCCCGGCCGACCGGCGCGCGCTGGCTGCCCTTGGCCCGAAGATGCTCGATCTCTGCCGCGAGCGGACACGGGGCACGCTCACCTACTTCGTCTCGCCCGAGCACACTCGCGACGCCCGCGAGCGCCTGGGGCCCGACGCGCTGCTCGCGGCCGAGCTGGCCTGCGTGGTGGACACCGAGGCCGACTCGGCCCGCGCCGCCGCGCGCCGCTACGCCGCGATGTACCTGGGTCTGCGCAACTACACCGGCAACCTGATGCGCTACGGCTTCACCGAGGACGACATCGCCGATGGGGGCTCGGACCGGCTGATTGACCGGATCGTCCCCCATGGCACCGCGGAGGCGATCATCGCCGCCGCGCGAGAGCACCTGGACGCCGGGGCCGACCACGTGTGCCTCCAGCCGGTGGGTGTCCGCGGCATCCCGCGCGAGCAGTGGACCGCGCTGGCCGCCGCCGGCCTCGCCTAGCCCTGCGGGGCTTCGTCAGCGCACTCAGGGCGCGGCGATCGAGAACTTCAGGTTGCAGGTCCCGGCGAACGCGGTCCCGTAGGTGATGTTGCTGTACGCGGTGAAGCCGCCGATCGTCTCCGAGCCTCCCGGGAAGTAGATGCGCATCATCGCGCTGGCCCGGTGCACCTTGGCCGGATGGCGCTTGCTGCCACGGCCCTGGAACGTGAGGTGGACCTTGACGAAGGAGATGGGGCTGGCCACCGAGACCGAGTAGAAATCCTCGCCGACGGATGGGTCGAGCGCGTGGCGGATCGCCGCGCTGCCCACCATCGACACGTGCTCCCCGCGGTCACAGCCGCTGTTGACCCGGCGCTGGGTGATGCCCTGAAGCCCGGAGACCCGGTTGCCCTGCACCTTGAAGGTGCCGGTGAAGACGTCAACGCTGGGCCCCGGCTGGGAGTGCTCAGGCGTGATGTGCCAGGTCCCGGAGGCCGGCGGCGGGGTCGCGGCGCTCGCTCCCACGGGGAGGGCCAGCGCCCCGGCGGTGGCGCATCCGGCGACGAGAAGGGACAGGGCGCGGCGGATCATGGACACCCACTCAACGCCGACCGGTCCTGATTTCGTCCGGATGCGGCGGAGATTATTGGCGCTGCTGCTCTTCGACGGTGAGCTCCGCCGTCGGGCGGGCTTCGAGCCGGCCGTCGGGGATGGGCTCGCCGCTGAGCACCGACAGCCCGTAGGTCCCGGCCTCGAGCCGGGCCTCGGCGCGCTCGACGGCAGCGAGTTCCGCCTTCAGGTCGGCGCGGCGACCCTCGTCGAGCTCGTCCTGGTAGAGATCCTCGGAGTCCTCCTCGCCGGGCTCGACGTTCTCGTCTGACTCCTCGGCGCCACGGCTGTGCAGGCCGAGCGCCTGCTCGACGCGCTCGCGCTCGCGGGCCAGCAGTTCTCGGGCTCGTTCGGGCTCCATGGACGGGGAGCCTACCCGGTCACCGCGCGCGTCGTCCGCGCGCCAAGGGCCGGGCGCGCAGGCTCGCCGTCCAGGCCACCGCGATGAGGGCCGCGCCCGCGGCCAGCGCCAGCCACGAGCCGAGGTCCACCGAGCCCAGCCACCAGCTCTGACCGGCCACCGCCACCCCTGTCGGGGCGGTCAGGCGATGGCCCTCGGCCGCGGCGAGCGACTGGACCAGGCGGATCGCTGCCGGAATGAGCGGCCCCGGGCGGCCGGTCGGCCCCGGCGACGCCGCCGGACCCGGCGCGCCCCCCACGCCCGACACGCCCAGGCCGGCGGGCATCGCCACGACGAGCGTCCCCTTGTAGACCTGCCCGAGCTCCAGGGCCAGGAACTTCGCGTAGCTCTGCGGCTTGGCCCAGAGCTCGCCGACGGAACCGAGGTCGGCCTTGGTGGCGATCAGCGCCACCCGGATGGGGACCCCGGCGCGCTGTGCGGAGGTCAGCAGCCCCTGCAGCTGCTCGGATTGGCCCTGCGAGAAGCCGCCGTCGGCGGGCACGTAAGCCGGCTGGGAGAGGAGCACATCGCTGGCCGGGTCGCCGTCGGCCACAGCGCCCGCGGGCACGAGCAGCATGGCCACCAGAACCGCGGACAGCCACGCCGCCGCCCGCGCCGGGCGCCAGCGGCCTGAGAAGGAGCGGCGGTGCGTAGAGTCTGGCATCGAATATGGGCGTTCAGCGCGTGCGATGGGCGGGGGCGCTCCTGGTGATTGTGGCGGCTCTGGCCCTGCCGGCCTCCGCCGCCGCCCACGGCCCCATCGATCCGCCCGCATCGAGCTATCTGGCGCTCGTCACCACGGTTCCCACCGGGGTGAGCGTCAGGACGATCGACGGCGATCAGCGACTCTGGATGCGCGTCGCACCTCGCTCCACGGTCGTGGTCCTCGATTATCAGGGGGCGCCGTACCTGCGCTTCTCCCGGTCCGGGGTTGAGGTCAACGAGGCCTCGGCCATGTACTACCTCAATCAGGTACCGGCCCAGATCCCGCCGCTCCACACGGGCCCGAGCGTGGCGCCCCATTGGTCGCACGTCAGCTCCGGCCATACCTACGAGTGGCACGATGGCCGCCTTCACGCACTCGCCACCACCGCGCTCCCCGCTGGGCCGAAGGACCTCGGTCCCTGGCAGGTCCGGCTCCGCGCCGACGGCTTCCCGGCTGCGATCACCGGCCGGCTCTACTATCGGCCGAGCCCTTCGATCGTCTGGTTCTGGCCGATTCTGGTGCTGCTGGCCTGCGTGCTCGCCGCGCGGCGTCTGCGCCGGCCCGAGCTCGACGAGCGCATCGCCCGCGCCCTCACCGCCGTCGCCCTGGCGGCCTTCGCTGTCGCCGTCACCGGCCAGCAGTTGCATGGCCGCCCGTTCGTGTCGGTCGGCCAGGGGATCGTGCTCGCCCTGGCGCTCGCCTTCGCCGCGTGGGGCGCGTGGCGGCTGGCCATCCGCCGGCACGGGTGGTTCACCTTCTTCGTCATCGCCGCCGTCGCCATCTGGGAGGGCGCCTCGCTCATCGCGGTGCTCCTCGACGGCTACGTGCTGATCGCGCTGCCACCGCTGGTGGCGCGCGTCGCGGTGGTGACCTGCCTGAGCGCGGGCGTGGCCCTGCTGCCGGTCATCTTCGCCCTGGCCGAGCGCCCGCGCCGGCGCCTGGCCGGGGCGGTGGTGGCGGGCGCCCTCGTGGCCCTGGCGCTCGGGGGCTGCGGCTCGTCGTCATCGGGCGCCGCGACGTCCCCAGGGCAGGCCATCCCCGCCGCCCTGGTTGCCCAGGCTCGCCCGATCGGCCGCGGGGCGGCGTTTCATCCACCCGCCCGCGGGCCGATCACCGGCGCCTGCCGGGCCCCCCTCGGCAGGCGCGACGGTGTGCACGTCGAGCTGTTCGCCGCCAACCGCGTCGTCCTGGTGGCCGCCGGGATCGGCGTGCGCGGCCCGGTCACGCGCTCGGGCGGGCGGATCACCGGCGCGCGCTGCTACGGGGACCTGGTCACGCTCGAGCCCACCGGGGTGGTGTTGACCCGCCCCGGCTCGCATCTGACGGTGGGCGGCCTCTTCCGCGCATGGGGCCGGCCGCTGTCGGCGCGACGACTCCTGTCGTTCCGCGGACGGGTCACCGTGTTCGTCGACGGGCGGCCGCGGCCGGGCTCACCCGGTGGGGTGCCGCTCACCCGGCACGCCGAGATCGTGCTGGAGGTGGGGCCGCACGTGCCGCCTCACCCCGCGTATCACTTCCCGCCCGGAACCTGACCCGTTCAGCCCAGAGGACCGGCGCCGTGCCCACTGGGATCGGCGGACTCGACCCGGTTGCGGCCCTGAGCCTTGGCCATGTACAGCGCCCGGTCGGCCTTGCGCACCAGCTCGTCGGGGTCGACGGCATCCTCGGGGAGCCCGGCGACGCCGAAGCTGGCGGTGATCGGTCCCGTCTGGACCAGCTCGGTGCGCTCGATCTGCTTGCGGATCTTCTCGGCCAGCTCGATCGAGCCCAGGCGATCGGTTTCGGGCAACAGGAGCAGGAACTCCTCGCCGCCGAACCGCGCGGCGAAGTCGCTGGCGCGGATGGTGGCCGACAGCAGGCGGCCGACCGCCGCCAGCGCCTTGTCGCCGTGGCTGTGGCCGTGCAGGTCGTTGATCACCCGGAAGCGGTCGAGGTCGAGCAGCACCACGCCCAGCGGGCTGAGCGAGCGGCCCGCCTGCGCCACCATCCGGCGCAGCGTCTCCTCGGCGGCGCGGCGGTTGGGCAGTCCGGTGAGAGCGTCGAACACCGATCGCTCCTCGGACCGCGCCAGCTCCCGCTGGGTGGACAGGATGGGGGCCGCCCGGCGGGCCGAGTCGCGCAGCGCGGCGTGCTCACGGTCAGAGATGCGCCCGGCGTGGGCGACGAGCAGGGTGCCGATGATCTCGCTGCCCGACACCAGCGGCTCGCAGGCCATGTCGGCGTCGATGGCGCCGCACACGCCGCACGGCGCCAGCGGGCTGCTGTCCTTACCGCGCTCGTGGCTTCGCCCGAGGCGCATGGCCAGGCACGAGCGGGCGCCCAGGCCGTCGGTGCGGATGCCGTGCAGCGGAGTCTGGTCCACCGCCTCGCCGAGCTTGGGCGCCAGGCGCTCGCCGCCGTCGGCGACAAGGAGCACGCCGCAGCCGGCCCCGGGAAGGATCCGCTCGGCGTTGTCGATGAGCAGCCGCTGGGACTCCTCCGCCGAGCTCGAGGACTGCAGCAGCTCGTCCAGCTCGCGCCCGGCGTCGTCCAGGGCGCGCTCGCGGCGCAGCAGACCGCGGGCGGCGGCCACCGCGATGCCCACCGAGAGGACGCCCAGCACGGCCACGAGCCCAACCGCCAGCCAGGCGGTGGGGGTGCCGTGGCGGGCGTCAAACCCCGCGGCGAACGCGTCGCCGCAGAGCAGCAGGGCCGCCACCATCGCCGGGATGGCGACGCGGCGAGCGGTGGGAAGGGTGGGTCGCCGCATCATCAGCGCAATCGGCAGATCTGGTGGCTTGCTTGAGGCGTGAGGACTACGCTTGGACCGTGGCCAGCCTGGAAGTCCAGTCCGGCGAGCTGATCGTCCGGCTCAGCGGAGTCGAGCGCGCCGCCGCCATGCGCCGCGAAGTGCGGGTCCCGCTGTCCCTGGTGGCCGGCGTCTGCGCCGAGCCCGACCCCTGGGGAGCGCTGCGCGGAATTCGCGCGCCCGGCACCGGCATCCCGGGGGTTGCGGCCTACGGGGTCCGTCGGGTCACGGGCGGCGCCCCGGACTTCGCGGCCGTGCACGGCTGCGGGCCGGCCGTGCGCGTCGATCTCGCGCCCGGCGCCCCGTTCAGCCGCCTGGTGGTGACGGTGGAGGATGCGCAGCGCACCGTGGATGCCGTACGCGCGCTGACGCACACGTGATCCGCCGCTCCGGGTACGTTGTTGGCCGTCGTGGCCGGGCCCCGAGGCCCACGGCCGCAAGCGCGAGGAGGGTGTGAATGGCCGTCAAGGCGGGTGATCTCGAACACGACCTGATCGAATCGCTGGGCCAGACCGTCGGCCGGCAGCTGGCCGACCAATCCCCGGACTCCTACCGGGAGTTCGTGCGTCAGTACTACCACTGGGTCCCGGCCAAGGACCTCGCCGACCGCGATCAGGCCGACCTGTGCGGCGCCGTCGTCGCCCACTGGCGGACCGCGCGCCGGCGCGAGCGAGGCGAGGCCAAGGTCCGGGTCTACAACCCCGACCGGGAGCGCGACGGCTGGGCGTCGCCCTACACCGTGGTGGAGGTCGTCTCCGACGACATGCCCTTCATCGTCGACTCGGTCACCATGGAGCTCAGCCGGCAGGGCTGCAACATCGAGCTCATGATCCATCCGGTGATGCGCGTCGTGCGCGACGGCGACGGCGAGCTCACCGAGGTCCTCGAGCCCGGGGGCGTGGCCTTCGGCTTCCTCACCGAATCGGTCATCCACGCCGAGGTCGCCTACGAATCCGACCCCGAGCGTCTCTCGGTCCTCCGCGCCGGCGTCGAACTGGTGCTGGAGGAGGTCCGGGCCGCCGTGGAGGACTGGGCCGAGATGCGCGCCAAGACGACCGCACTGGCCACCGAGCTGCGCCGCCAGGCACCGCCCGCCGGGCCCCACGAGCTCTCAGAGACCCAGGCCTTCCTGACGTGGCTCGCCGACGAGCACTTCACCTTCCTGGGGTACCGCGAGTACGTACTGGGCCCGGGCGAGGAGTCCGCGGAGCTGACCGCCGTCGAGGGGTCGGGGCTGGGCATCCTGCGCGGCGCCTCGCGTTCGCGCTCAAAGCCCCTCACCGGCAAGGCGCTGGCCCTGGCCCGCTCGCCCCACCCGCTCGTGCTGACCAAGGCCAACTCGCGGGCCACCGTGCACCGCCCGGCCTACCTCGACTACATCGGCGTCAAGCAGTTCGCCCCCGACGGCACCGTCCTCGGCGAGCGGCGCTTTCTGGGCCTCTACACCACTACCGCCTACAAGACCAGCCCACGCGATATCCCGCTGCTGCGCGACAAGGTGGAGCGGGTGCTGGCCCATGCCGCCTTCCCGCCCGACAGCCACGACGCCAAGGGGCTCATCGACATCCTCGAGTCCCTGCCGCGCGAGCTGCTGATCGGCATCGACACCGAGGACCTGTTCGAGATCGCCATCGGCATCCTCGGCCTGGGGGAGCGCCAGCGGGTCCGCCTGTTCGTCACCGCCGATCAGCTCGACCGCTTCGTCTCGTGCACGCTGTGCCTGCCGCGTGACCGCTTCAACACCGAGAACCGCCAGCGGGCGGGCCGGATCCTCGCCGAGGCCTTCGGCGGCAGCCAGGTCGACTGGCGCCTGCAGCTGGGCGAGTCACTCATCGTCCGCGTCGACTACGTCGTGCACACCCCCGGGGGCGTGCCCGACACCTATGACGTCGCCGAGATCGAGGCGCGCATCGCCGAGTCCACCCGCGCCTGGACTGACCAGTTGCGCGCCGTGCTCATCGCCGCCCACGGCGAGCAGCGCGGCGGAGAGCTCTATGCCCGCTACGGGGAGGCGTTCCCGCCCGGCTACCGCGCAGATCGCTCCGCCGACACGGCGCTGCTGGACGTCGACCGGATCGAGGAGCTCATCGCGGCCGGCCACCCCATCATCGACGTCTACCGCCGGCCCGCCGAGAGCGAGAACTTCATCCGCTGCCAGCTGCTCAGCGCCCGCCGCATCTCGCTGTCGGACGTCGTCCCCACCTTTGAGCACATGGGGGCCAAGGTCGTCGACGAGCGCCCGCACGAGGTCAGCCCGGCGGGCACCAGCCCGGTGTGGATCTACGACTTCGGGCTGACCTGCGACCCCCAGGGGCTGGCCCGGGCCGGGACCTCGTTCGCCGACGTGATCATCGCCGTGTGGTCGGGCCACCTCGAGGACGACCGGCTCAACGGGCTGGTCATGGGCGCGGGGCTGACCGGCCGCGAGATCACGATCATCCGGGCCGTCCTGCGCTATCTGCGCCAGGCGGCGGTCGCCTTCTCGGACTCGTACATGACCGAGACGCTCCTGCGCCATCCCACCATCCCGGTCGGCCTGGTGCGCCTGTTCGACGCGCGCTTCGATCCCGACGGCGCCGATCCGGCCCGCGCCGAGGCGCTCACCGCCGAGATCGAGGCCGAGATCGATGAGGTCCAGAGCCTCGACGAGGACCGGATCCTGCGCAACTTCCTGGCCGTGGTGCTGGCCATCCTGCGCACCAACTACTACCGGGTGGCCCCCGGCTCCGATCCGCCCGAGCCGCTCGGCTACCTGTCGTTCAAGCTCGACCCGGCCCGGCTCGAGGTCCTGCCGCGCCCGCGCCCGCGCTTTGAGATCTTCGTCTACTCGCCGCGGGTGGAGGGCATCCACCTGCGCGGCGGCAAGGTGGCCCGCGGCGGGCTGCGCTGGTCAGACCGCCGCGAGGACTTCCGCACCGAGGTGCTGGGGCTGATGAAGGCCCAGATGGTCAAGAACGCCCTCATCGTGCCCGTCGGCTCCAAGGGCGGCTTCGTGGTCAAGCGCCCGCCCAGGACGGGCGGCCCCGACGCCGTGCGCGAAGAGGGCATCGCCTGCTATCGCACCTTCCTCTCGGGCCTGCTCGATCTCACCGACAACTACGCGGGCGCGGAGGTCGTGCCGCCCGAGCGCGTGGTCCGCTACGACGACGACGACCCGTACCTGGTGGTGGCCGCCGACAAGGGAACGGCCACCTTCTCCGACATCGCCAACGAGGTGTCGGCCCAGTACGGCTTCTGGCTGGGCGACGCCTTCGCCTCCGGCGGCTCCCACGGCTATGACCACAAGGCGATGGGCATCACCGCCCGCGGGGCGTGGGAATCGGTCAAGCGCCATTTCCGCGAGCTCGGCACCGACGTCCAGAGCCAGGCGTTCACCGTGGTGGGCATCGGCGACATGTCGGGCGACGTGTTCGGCAACGGGATGCTGTGCTCAGAGCACATCCGGCTCCTGGCGGCGTTCAACCACGCTCACGTGTTTCTGGACCCCAACCCCGATCCGGCCGCCAGCTACGCCGAGCGCCGGCGGGTGTTCGAGCTGGGGCGCTCGTCGTGGAGCGACTATGACCCGGCGGTCATCTCGGCCGGTGGCGGGATCCACGCCCGCAGCCTGAAGTCGATCCAAATCACCCCCGAGGTCAAGGAGGCCCTCGGGATCGAGGTCGATCGCCTCTCGCCCAACGAGCTCATCCGCGAGCTGCTGCGTGCGCCCGTCGACCTTCTCTTCAACGGCGGCATCGGGACCTACGTCAAGGGCGCCGACGAGACGCACTCCGACGTCGGCGATCGGGCCAATGACCCGGTCCGCATCGACGGCGGCGAGCTGCGCTGCCGCGTCGTGGGGGAGGGCGGCAACCTCGGCTTCACCCAGCGCGGGCGCATCGAGTACGCGCTGCGCGGCGGGCCGGGGTCAGAGGGCGGGAGCATCAACACCGACGCCATCGACAACGTGGCCGGCGTCAACACCTCCGACCACGAGGTCAACATCAAGATCCTCCTCGACGAGGTCATCGCCGAGGGCGAGATGACCCAGGACGAGCGCAACGCGCTGCTGGTCTCGATGACCGACGCCGTCGGTGCGCGGGTCCTCTACGGCAGCTACACCCAGACCCAGGCGCTGAGCCTGGCCGGGGCGCAGGCGGTGCAGATGCTCGACGTCCACGCCCGGCTCATCCGGCGCCTGGAGCAGGTGGCGGGGCTGGACCGAGACCTCGAGTACCTGCCGTCGGAGAAATCGATCGCCGCGCGCCGCAACGACCGCCGCGGGCTCGTCTCGCCCGAGCTGGCCACGCTGATGGCCTACGGGAAGATCTTCCTCTACACCGAACTGGTCGAATCGGACTTCCCCGAGGACCCGTTCCTCATCCACGACCTCGAGCGCTACTTCCCCGACCCGCTGCCCGAGCGCTTTGAGGAGCACATCCGCCACCACCGGCTGCGCCGCGAGCTGATCGCCACCGTGGTGGCCAACCAGCTCGTCGATCGTGCCGGGATGACCTTCGCGTTCCGCCTGGCCGAGGAGACCGGCGCCGGCGCACCGCAGCTGGCCCGCGCCTACGCGGTGGCGCGTGACGTGTTCGAGATGCGCGACTTCTGGGAGGCGGTGGAGGAACTCGACAACCAGATCGAGGCGGGCACGCAGCTGTCGATGCTGATCGAGGGGCGGCGGCTGGTGGAGCGCGCCGCTCGCTGGGTGGTGCGCGCCGGGCCGCGCGCCGGCATCGACGTCTCCGCGATGACCGATCGCTTCGCCCCGGCGGCGAAGGTCCTCGCCGCCGCATTGCCCGACGTCCTGCGCGGCCAGGACCGTGACCAGTTCGCCGAGCGCCGCGCCGATCTGGAGGAGGGTGGCGTGCCCGCGGGGCTCGCCCACCGCGTGGCCAGCATGCAGTCCCTGCTCTCGGTGTTCGACATCGTCGTCGACGCCGGGCTCACCGCCTCCGAGCAGCCGCTGGTCACCGACGTGTACTTCGCCATCAGCGCGCGCCTGGGGCTCGACTGGCTGCGTGACCGCGTCCTGGAGCTGCCCCGCACCGATCGATGGCAGTCGCTGGCCCGTGCCGCGCTCCGTGACGACCTCTACCGCCTGCACCGCTCGCTGACGCGCGAGATCCTGCTCTCGGCCGCCGAGTTCGACGCCGCCGAGCCGGTGGAGGACTGGCTGGAGCGCAACGCGGCCGCGGTGGCCCGCGCCGACGCCGTGCTCGATGACGTCCGCGCCTCCCGGGAGTACGACACCACCACGCTGCCGGTGGTCCTGCGCGAGCTGCGCAGCCTCGTCGCTGACGCCGGTCAGCTCACCTGAGCTCGCGTGGCACCGCCGCGGCGTTGCCAGCCGTTGACGCTCTGAAGCACGCACCTCGGCGCTGGCCGCGGTGTGCTCTGTCGTGTCAACGGGGCACGCATTTCAGAGCACACCGTCCGCTATGCGCCGCGGTGTGCTCTGTGACGTCAGGATTGTGCACGTCGTGACACACGGGACCGTCGACTCCGCGGCGTGCCCGGCTCGCCACGGGATCGCGGAGGTCCGTGTCACGGCTCGCCGCGCCCGGCGCGCCCGCCTCGCCGCGCCACCCGGGCGCGCACCGACGCCGCTGCGTAGACCAGCACGTCGATCACGCCGCCGACCAGGAAGGCGGCGGGTCCGGTGACCAGCCGCGCTGCAATCTGCCCGAACACGGCCCGCAAGCTATCGTCTGCGCGACCATGGCCACCGTCAAGACAAGCGTCACCGAGCTCCCGGAGTCACGGGTGCGCGTGGACGCCGAGGTCCCCGCCGAGGAGGTCGAGCGCAAGCTCCAGCAGGCGGCTCGCAAGCTCGGCGGCCAGCTGCGCATCCCCGGCTTCCGCAAGGGCAAGGTCCCGCCGCCCGTCGTCATCCGCCGTCTTGGCCGCGACGCGGTGTTCGACGAGGCACTGCGCTCCTCGCTGAGCGAGTGGTACATCGACGCCATCGACACCGCCGGGATCGCCCCCATCGGCGAGCCCGACATCAACTTCTCAGAGGACGTGCCCGCGCAGGGCGCGCCGCTGGCCTTCACCATCGAGATCGGGGTGCGTCCCGCGGCCAAGCTCGGCCAGTACAAGGGTCTGGAGGTCGGCCGGCGCGAGCCCACCGTGGCCGACGCCGACGTTGACGCCGAGCTTGAGCGCCTCCGTGACCGGGTGGCCACGCTCGACACGGTGGAGCGCCCGGCCCAGCAGGGCGACTTCGTCGTGCTGGACTACCTGGGCAAGGTCGACGGCGAGCCGTTCCCCGGCGGCGAGGGCCGCGACCAGCTCATCGAGCTCGGCTCCGGGCGGCTCATCGAGGGGTTTGAGGCCCAGCTCACCGGCGCGTCGGCCGGCGACGAGGTGACCGTCAACGTCACCTTCCCGGCCGACTATGTCCCCGAGCTCGCCGGCAAGGACGCGACGTTCGACGTCACCGTCTCCGAGGTCAAGGCCAAGCGCCTGCCCGAGCTCGACGACGACTTCGCCTCCGAGGCCTCCGAGTTCGACACCGTCGCCGAGCTGCGCGAGGACATCGCCTCGCGGCTGCGCCACCAGGACGAGCACGCCGTCGAGCGCGAGTTCGAACAGGCCGTGCTGGAGGCGGCGGCCAACGAGGCCGAGGTCGAGCTGCCCGAGCGGCTGATCCACGCGCGCGCACACGAGATGCTGGAGCAGACCTTCTCCGCGCTGGCCCGCCAGGGGATCAACAAGGACACCTACCTGCAGATCGCCGGCAAGGACGAGGAGGAGCTGGCCCACGAGGCCGAGCCCGACGCCGCCGCCGCGCTGCGCCGCGAGGCCGTGCTGGCCGCCGTCGTCGCCGCCGAGGAGATCCAGCCCAGCGACGAAGAGCTGCTGGAGGCGCTGACGCCGGCCTCCGAGCGCGATGGCTCCGATCCCGCCGAACTGATGGAGCGCCTGCGCAAGGCGGGGCGCCTCGAGGAGCTGCGCGACGATGTCGCCACCACCCAGGCGGCCGAGTTGCTGGTGCGCGAGGCGGCGCCGATCAGCGTGGAGCAGGCCAAGGCGCGCCAGAAGCTGTGGACACCGGGCAAGGACGAGGACGAGGCGGCCCCCGCCGGCTCGTCGGGCTCGTCAGGCTCGTCGAGCAAGCTCTGGACCCCGGGCAGCTGAACCGGCCCCGCGGGTTGTCCGCGGCGGCCAACGCGCGCTCACTCCCATGGCCGCGATGGCCGGGTTGAGCGGTGTTCGCCGGTTGCTACCCTCGGCAGGATTCCGGCGCACAATGCGAAAGTTGTGTTCCGTTCCGTAACGACGAAGCGAGGACGATGAGCCCACTCGTACCGATGGTCGTCGAGCAAACCTCCCGGGGGGAGCGCGCGTTCGACATCTACAGCCGTCTGCTCAATGAGCGGATCATCTTTCTCGGCACGCCCGTCGACGACCAGATCGCGAACCTGATCGTCGCCCAGCTGCTGCACCTGGAATCCGAGGATCCCGACAAGGACATCTCGCTCTACATCAACTCGCCGGGCGGATCGGTGTACGCGGGCCTGGCCATCTACGACACGATGCAGTTCATCAAGCCCGACGTGCAGACCATCTGCGTCGGCATCGCGATGTCGATGGGAGCGCTGCTCCTGGCCGGCGGCGCGGAGAACAAGCGGATGGCGCTGCCCAACGCGAAGATCCTCATCCACCAGGTTTCCTCGAGTTTCCAGGGCCAGGCGACCGATATTGAGATCCACGCGCGCGAGATCATCGACGTGCGCCGGCGGTTGGATGAGATCATTGCCAAGCACACGGGTAAAGATCTTGAGGAAGTTCGGCGCGATACCGAACGTGATTACTTCATGAGTTCAGAGGAGGCCAAGGAGTACGGAATCATCGATCGCGTGATCTCGCAGCACTAGTGCTTTAGGCTCTAGGGCTGGAGAACGCCGACCGAGTCGTCGCTCCGGGAGGGATACATGGCACGTCCGACCGACTCCAACGAACAGCTTCTCTGCAGCTTCTGCGGAAAGTCACAGCGGCAGGTCAAGAAGCTGATCGCCGGCCCGGGCGTCTACATCTGCGACGAGTGCATCGACCTCTGCAACGAGATCATCGATGAGGAGCTGACCGCTCCGCCGAGCTTCGACATCGAGAATCTCCCCAAGCCGCGGGAGATCTACGACGTCCTCAACGAATACGTGGTGGGTCAGGAGCAGGCCAAGCGATCGCTCTCGGTCGCGGTCTACAACCACTACAAGCGCGTGCAGATGATGCAGTCCGATGAGCACGACATCGAGCTGCAGAAGTCCAACATCCTGCTGCTCGGCCCGACCGGGTGCGGCAAGACGCTGCTGGCCCAGACCCTGGCCAAGATCCTCAACGTGCCCTTCGCCATCGCTGATGCCACCGCGCTGACCGAGGCCGGCTATGTCGGGGAGGACGTCGAGAACATCCTGCTCAAGCTCATCCAGGCCGCCGACTACGACGTCAAGAAGGCCGAGACCGGGATCATCTACATCGACGAGGTCGACAAGATCGCCCGCAAGGCCGACAACCCGTCGATCACCCGGGACGTATCGGGCGAGGGCGTCCAGCAGGCGCTGCTGAAGATCCTGGAGGGGACCACCGCCAGCGTGCCGCCCCAGGGGGGACGCAAGCACCCCCACCAGGAGTTCCTCTCCATCGACACCACCAACGTCCTGTTCATCTGCGGCGGGGCGTTCGCCAACCTCGACCGGGTCATCGAGCGCCGCATCGGCCACCAGGGCGTGGGCTTCGGCGCCGCCATCCAGTCCAAGGAGCAGCGCGACACCGGCGAGATCTTTGAGCACTGCCTGCCCGAGGACCTCATCCAGTACGGCCTCATCCCGGAGTTCATCGGTCGTCTGCCGGTCATGTCGGCCATCCACCAGCTCGATCGCAACGAGCTGATGAAGATCCTCACCGAGCCGCGCAACGCCCTGGTCAAGCAGTTCCAGCGCTTCTTCCAGTTCGACGGCATCGAGCTCGTCTTCGCCGATGAGGCCCTGGCCTCCGTCGCCGACAAGGCGCTGGAGCGCGAGACCGGCGCCCGCGGCCTGCGCTCGATCATCGAGGAGGTCCTCCTCGAGGTCCAGTTCGAGCTGCCCTCGCGCCGCGACGTCCAGAAGTGCGTCGTGACCCGGGAGACGATCGAGAAGGGCGTCTCGCCGACGCTCGTCACGGTCGCCGCTCCCGACGAGGACGAAGCCGCCGCCTAGTGCTGTTGGCGGCGTCGTAGCCGGCGGATCGCCTCCAGCTCCTCGATGTCGATGAGGTCCCGCGGGCGGCCCGCAGCCCGCTTCATCGCCTCCAGGTCATCGAGCGACGCCACCCGGATGGCGACGTCACCGATGGTGATGCGCTCCGAGCGCTCCCGAAGCTGCGCGTAGGGTGGAGCGCCCGACGGGGCGGCCAGCAGGTCGATCCAGCCGTCGTCGGTCGCGAGGGTGAGGATCTGAGTGCGCCGCAGCGTCCACCCATCGGGCACGAACGGCACCGCCTCGGGTACGCCGCGCAGCCGGGCCCCGAGCTCCACCATGGCGGCGCCGAGGGCGTCCAGGTTCGCCGGGTCGGTCGCGTAACAGATGTCGAGATCGCGCGTGATGCGGGCCGAGCCGTGGGCGATCACCGCGATCCCGCCGACCACGACGAAGTCGACGCCGTGCGCGGTCAGCCTGCGCAGCAGCGACTCCAGCCGTAGCTCAGGCCACTCGGTCACGGGATGCCGCCGCGGCCAGCGCGAAGTCGCGCACGCTGGCGTAGCTGGCCTCGAAGGCGCGCAAACGGTCGCCTGGGGTCAGCCGCAGGTTCTCATAGATGAGGCTCTCGTCGATACTCGACTTGGGTGCCGAGACGCTGAGCGTGAGCTCCTGCCCACACGCGCGCAGCGCCCGCTCCAGCGTGGCCACCCGCGGGCTGGACCGGTCCGACTCGAGGCCGGCGATCGCCGACTGCGTCGTGCCCAGACGCGAGGCGAGCGCCTGTTGGCTGAGTCCGGCGGAGCGGCGGGCCTCGCGTACAAGCTGTCCGGGGGTCATCGTAAAAAAACGATATCACTGCGCTCAGATGGAAATCCGCGATATCCGGCGTTTGGATCTACACTCGCCACTCCATGTCTGACCTCCGCGACACGACCCGTTATGACCCCACCGAGGTGGAGCCCCGGATCGTGGAGAAATGGCTGCAATCGGGGCTGTTCCATCCCGCCCCCGAGGGCACCCCGCAGGAGAACTACTCGATCGCCATTCCGCCGCCCAATGTCACCGGCGTGTTGCACATGGGCCACGCGCTCAACAACTCGATCCAGGACTGCCTCGCCCGCTATCACCGCATGCGCGGCCGGCGCACGAAGTGGATCCTCGGCACCGACCATGCCGGCATCGCCACTCAGACCCAGGTCGAGCGCGCCCTCGTCGCCGAGGGAACCCATCGGCGTGACCTCGGCCGCGACGCGTTCGTGGAGCGCGTGTGGCAGTGGCGGGCGCAATACGGCGGGACCATCGTGGAGCAGCTCAAGCGCCTGGGGGCCTCCGCGGACTACGACACCGAGCGTTTCACCCTCGACGACGCCTACGTCAAGGCTGTGCTCAAGGTGTTCGTGTCGCTGTATGAGAAGGACTACATCTACCGCGACCGCTACATGGTCAACTGGGATCCGGGGACCGGCTCGGCGATCTCCGACCTGGAGGTCGAGCAGCGCGAGGTCACCGACACCCTCTACTAC
>DATJTQ010000061.1:0-5072 GCA_035503355.1 Solirubrobacteraceae bacterium | reverse complement strand
GGCGTGCCGGGAGGCCCACCCTCAGCATTACGTCAAGCTGATCGCCTACGACGCCCGGCGCGGGCGCCAGACCACCGCGCTGAGCTTCATCGTCGGACGGCCGGCGGTCGAGCCGGGGCTGTCCGTCGAGCGCGCCGACATCCATGACCGCGTCCTCCGCTACCGGCTGGCGCCGACGCGATGAGCGCGCTGCAGGCGGTGCCGGCCGTGGCGGCCGCTGACGTCGTGGCGCTTGATGTCGACATCGACATCGAGCCGGTGCTGGCCCAGCTCGACTCAGAGCTGGTGGCGCTGGCACCGGTCAAGCGACGGTTGCGCGAGATCGCCGCGCTGCTCATCGTCGACGAGCTGCGGCGCCGGGCGGGGCTGAGCGCGTCGCGGCCGACGCTGCACATGTGCTTCACCGGCAACCCCGGCACCGGCAAGACCACGGTCGCGCTGCGCCTGGCCGAGATCCTCCATCGCCTGGGCTACATCAAGCGCGATCACGTCGTGGCCGTGACCCGCGATGACCTCGTCGGCCAGTACGTGGGCCACACCGCGCCCAAGACCAAGGAGGTGCTCAAGCGCGCCTACGGCGGGATCCTCTTCATCGACGAGGCGTACTACCTGCACCGCCCCGAGAACGAGCGCGACTACGGCGTCGAGGCCATCGAGATCCTGCTCCAGGTGATGGAGAATGAGCGCGAGCGCCTCGTGGTGGTCCTGGCCGGTTACCGTGACCGGATGGACGAGTTCTTCGCGCTCAACCCCGGCATGGCATCGCGCGTGGCTCACCACATCGACTTCCCCGACTACGGGCCAGACGAGCTGATGGCGATCGGGCGCCTCATGCTCTACGAGGCGTCCTATGAGCTCGCGCCGGCAGCCGAGGATGCGTTGCGGGTGTCGCTGGCGCGCGCCGCTCGGGATATCGGCTTCGCCCACGCCCGGAGCGTCCGCAACGCGGTGGAACGAGCCCGGTTGCGCCACGCCAACCGCCTCTATGAGGCGGTCCGCGAGGGGGTCGCCCCATCGCCGCGGGCCCTGATGCGGATCGAGGCGGAGGACATCGCGTGATCCCGCGCCCGGTCATCCTCGGGGTCGTCGGCGACTCCGCCAGCGGCAAGACGACGATCAGCCGCGGGCTGGTACGCGTGCTCGGCGAGGACAGCGTCGCCCACATCTGCACCGACGACTACCACCGCTATGACCGGGCGCAGCGCGCCGAGCTGGGCATCACGCCGCTGCATCCCGACTGCAACCACATGGACATCATCGCCCAGCATCTGGCCCACCTGCGCCGCGGCGAGCCGATCCTCAAGCCCGTCTACCGCCACCAGGACGGCACGTTCGGGCCGGCGGTGCACGTGCGCCCCGAGCGGTTCACCATCATCGAGGGGCTGCTGGGGTACCACCGCCCCGCGATGCGCGAGGTCTACGACGTGCGGGTGTTCCTGGCGCCGCCCGAGTCGCTGCGCCGGCGCTGGAAGGTGGCGCGCGACTGCTCGCGCCGCGGCTACACCACGGACCAGGTGCTGGCCGAGCTGGACCGGCGCGAGCCCGACTCGGAGGCCTTCATCCGCCCCCAGCGCCACCACGCCGACATCCTCGTCTCCTTCCTGGCGCCCGCCGACGGCGACGATGACCACCTCGATGCCGAGCTCACGCTGCGCGACGGCCTGCCCCACCCCGATCTCGCCGCCTTCATCGACGGCCGGCCCGACGGGCTGGTGCTGACCGAGCGCGACGGGGAGCAGGTCCTGCAGATCCCGGGACGGATCGACCCCACCCAGGCCGCCGCGATCGAGGAGGCGATCTGGGCCCGGATGCACTTCGCCACCCATCTGCGGGCGCGGCGTCTGGGCGAGTTCACCGTGGCCACCGATCTGCGGCGCTCCGAGGCGCTGGCCCTGGTCCAGCTCCTCATCCTCTATCACCTGGTCACCGCCCGGGCCACGGTGGCGCTGGGCGGTGACCGCGCCCGCGCCGGTGCCGTCGCGGTGGGCTAAGTCTTCGCTTAGGTGCGGTTGGGGCCGGAGGCCGGTGCTGGCTAGGCTTTCCGTGTGATCGATTCCGCTGTTGTCGCCGCGACGCAGGACACCGCGATCGCATGGCTGACGCAGGATCGGCGCGTCGTGCAGGCGCTGCTGGTCGAGGTCGAGGGCTCCGCGCCCCTGCCCGTCGGCGCCATGATGGTCATCGACGACCAGGGCAACATCGAGGGCTCGATCACCGGCGGCTGCGTCGAGGGCGCGGTCGTCACCGAAGCGGAGGACCTGCTGGCCGCGGGCTCGCCGGCCCCGGCCAAGCTGCTGCGCTACGGGATCTCCGACGAGCTGGCGGGCACCGTCGGGCTCATGTGCGGCGGGATCGTCCACATCCTCGTCTACGAGCTCACCGGCGAGGCCGCCGAGGTCGAGCGCGCCGTCCTCGAGGCCCACGCCGACGGCCGTCCCGCCGGGGTGGCCACGCTGGTCGACGGCGACAGCGCCGGGCGGCGCCTGGCGGTCATCGACAACGTCCTCATCGGCTCACTGGGCGACAGCGAGCTGCTGGACCGCAATGTCGCCCGCGAGGCTCAGGGGCTGCTGGAGGAGGGCAAGTCGACCCTGCGCCGCTTCGGCAGCGACGGGGCCACCCTGGGCGACGATCTGCGCGTCCACATCCGCTCCTACGCGCTGCCACCGCAGATGTGGATCTTCGGCGCCATCGACTTCTCCGCCGCGCTGGCCCCCTTCGCCTCCCAGATCGGCTACGAGGTGACGATCTGCGACGCCCGGGACCGCTTCGCCCGCTCGCGGCGTTTCTCTTCGGCGGCGAGCGTCAAGATCGGCTGGCCCCAGGACGTGATGGCCAGCGTGGAGCTGGGCTCGCGCGACGCCGTCCTGGTCTTCACCCATGACCCCAAGTTCGACGAGCCGGCGCTGATCGCCGCCCTGCACACCAACGCCGGCTACATCGGTGCGCTCGGCTCGCGTCAGACCACCGCCGACCGCGAGGAGCGCCTGCGCCGCGCCGGCGTGGGCGAGGCCGACCTGGCCCGCATCCACGCCCCCTGCGGGCTGGACATCGGCAGCCGCACCGCGGAGGAGACCGCGGTGTCGGTGCTGGCCGAGATCATCGCCGCTCGGGCAGAGCGGGCGGGGTCGCCGCTGCGCCAGACCAGCGGGCCGATTCACGGGCGCGATCGCGCTGAGGCCTCAGAGGTCTGAGCAGCACGCCCCCTGAGATCGCGGCCAAAAGCGCGGTCGAGGCGATGACGATCCACCCGTCCTGGAACGCGGTGAGCTGCTGCGCGCCGGTGAGCGGGGTGCCGATCACCGCCACCAGCACCGCCACGCCGACGGCCAGCCCCACCTGCCGCAACATGTTGACGACGGCGGAGCCGGTGGCGAAGGAGTGCGGCGGCAGCGACGAGGCGCCGGTGGACATGAAGGTCGGCAGGGTCAGTCCGACGCCGATCCCGGTCATCAGCATGCCCGGCAGCATCTGACCCGCGTAGTTGGCGTCCAGGCCGGCGCGCAGGGTCCACCAGGTGGCCCCGGCGGCGTAGATGGTCGCCCCCGCGGCGATGACCCGGCCCGGTCCGAAGCGGGCGATGAGCCGCCCGGCGATCAGGAACGAGAAGATCGGCACCATCAGCGGGCCGGGAGCCACGCCAAGACCGGTCTGCAGCGCGGACCACCCCCACACGTCCTGGCACCAGAGCACGAGCGACAGCAGCATGGCGCCGAAGGCGATCGAGAAGACGATGGCCACCACCGAGGAGCCGGTGAAGGCCCGGATCTTGAACAGCGACGCGTCGATGAGCGGGTTGCGGGCTCGGGCGCAGTGCAGCGCGAAGGCGGCGATGGACGCGACCGCGGCGGCGAGGACGACGATCGTCTGCGTCGAGCCCCAGCCCCAGTCGTTGCCCTTGACCAGCCCCAGGGTCAGCAGGCCGACCCCGGCGGTGACCAGGAGCGCGCCCAGGGCGTCGGGGGCCGCGACCGGGTGGCCGGGGACGCGCGGGAGGCGCCGCCAGCCGACGGCGATGGCGGCCAGCCCGATGGGGACGTTGACGTAGAACACCCACCGCCAGCTGGCCGCGACGAGCAGTCCACCGACGACGGGCCCGAGAGAGGCGGCGAGGCCGCCGATGGCCGTCCACGCCCGGACCGCGCCCTGACGGCGCTCGGGCTCGGTGGTGGCCAGGACCAGGCTCAGGGAGGTGGGGGTCAGCAGCGCCGCGCCGGCCGCCTGGACGATGCGGAAGATGACCAGCATGGTGAGGCTGGAGGCAGCGCCGCAGGCCGCCGAGGCCGCGGTGAAGACCGCCACGCCGATGAGGAAGCCGTTCTCGCGCCGGCGGCTCTCCGAGAGGCGGCCGAAGAGCACCAGCAGCGACGCATAGACGATGGCGTAGCCGTTGAGCACCCACGAGAGGTCCCCCAGGCTGCGCTGATGGAGGTCACGCGCGATGTCGGGCAGCGC
This sequence comes from Solirubrobacteraceae bacterium, assembly GCA_035503355.1. GTDB lineage: Bacteria > Actinomycetota > Thermoleophilia > Solirubrobacterales > Solirubrobacteraceae > Palsa-465. Next base: position 617 of record DATJTQ010000061.1, on the reverse strand, counting down.
CACGTTGACGATGAACAGATCAAGGCTCGCCAGGACGACCCCGGCGCACACGATGACCAGCACCAGCATGGGCGACGCGTCACCGCGCCGGGTGGGAGTCTGACTTAGGAAGTTCATAGCCAGGCACCCTACCACACTGACTTAGAGGTTGCTAAGTCAGCTATACTCGGGCGCGTGATGACCGAGACCGCAACGACGATTCAGATGACAGGGGCGCTCGAGCCGCGCGACGGCTGGACCGCCGACCGCTGCCCCATGGCCCACGCCCTCGACGTGGTCCGCAACCGCTCCGCGTTCCTCGTGCTGCGCGAGGCCTTCTACGGAGCCACGCGCTTTGAGGAGTTCGTCGCGCGCACCGAGCTCTCCGAGCCCGTCGCGTCAGCGCGGCTGCGCGAGCTCACCGATGCGGGGCTGCTGGAGCGCGAGCCCTACCGGGAGCCCGGCCAGCGCACTCGCCACGCCTACCGGCTCACCGAGATGGGCGCCGACCTGCTGCCGGCACTGGTGGCGTTGATGCAGTGGGGCGACAAGTGGGTCCTGCCCGGGGGCGCGCGCGTGGAGATCCGCCACGAGGGGTGTGGTGCGGCGGTGAGCGCTGAGCTGCGGTGTGCCCATGG
>DATJTQ010000060.1:0-5889 GCA_035503355.1 Solirubrobacteraceae bacterium | reverse complement strand
TGCGGACCAGGAACGGCGGCAGCGTGATGAACCACGCGATCACCGCCAGAGCCACGCCGGCGATCCCGAGGTGCTTGGCCGACACTGCGCGCGAAGGCGCCGCCGCGATCGTTCCCGCGCTCACAGGCCACCCTCCCCGGTCACCGGCTCACGTGGCTTGCGTCTGAGTCCGACGGCGATCCCGCGCCCGCCGCGCAGCACGCGCAACGCGATCACCTCGGTGGAGACCAGCAGCACGACGAGGCCCTGGATCATGTAGGTGAGGTACTGGGCGAGGTTGGGGTCAAACACCGTCGGGTCCAGGTTGCGCTCGGAGGTGCCGGTGAGCAGCGCGCCGAACAGCAAGGCCGCCGCCACCACCCCGCCCGCGGTGTTGCGCCCGAGCAGGGCCACGGCGATCCCCAAAAAGCCGATCTGCGAGGTCTGGATGTCGTTGGTGAACAGACTGAACTTCCAGCCCAGGATGTCCATCGCCGCTGCCACGCCGGCGAAGGCGCCGCAAATGAGCATGACGCGAACGTAGTTGCGCCGGACGTTCATGCCCGCGTAGCTGGCGGCGTCGGGATTGAAGCCGACGGCACGGATCTCGTAGCCCAGCCGCGTCCGATTGATGATGATGGCGAAGACCACAACGCAGGCCAGGGCGATGAAGATGCCGATGTCGAGTCCCTGCAGTGCTGCCGGGCCCCAGAAGACCGGGAGCTTGGCCGAGGCGACGACGGTCTTGGACACCGGCACCGACGATTGGGTCGGGTCCTGCAACGGGCCGCCGAGCTGGAACAGGTAGACGCCGAGCCAGATCGCGATCCAGTTGAGCATGATCGTGGAGATCACCTCGTGGACCCCGGCCACCGCCTTGAGCAGCCCCGCGATCCCGGCCCAGACCGCCCCGGCCAGCGCGGCCAGCGCGATGGCCAACACGATATGCAGGAAGGCGGGCAGCCCCGACAGCGACGAGCCGACCCACACGGCGACGATCGCCCCCATGGTGTACTGGCCCTGGCCCCCGATGTTGAACAGCCCGGCGCGGAAGGCAAAGGCCACCGCCAGGCCCACCAGGATCAGTGCGGTGGTCTGGATCAGCGTCTGTTGCAGTTCGAGCGCGGCGGTGGTGCGCTCAGCCCCGGAGACCCATGGGAACAGCCAGTTCAGGCCGGTGCCCTTGAAGATCGCGTTGTAGGTGCTGAGCGGGTCATGGCCGGTGAGCAGCACGACGACGCCGGCGACCAGGAAGGCGATGACCGTGGTCAGGATCGGCACCACCACTCCGCCCCGACGCAGATAGGCGGTCAGCCGCGCCGGCGAGGTGAGCGACGCCTCGAGCGCCTCCTCCTGACCGGGCTCGGCGCCGCCCTCCTCGATGACGTCGCGGTCGGGCATGCCGCTGCCGCTGCTCACGCCGCCACCTCCGCGTCAGCGCGCCCGCCGGTCATGGCGATACCAAGCGTCTCCTCGGTGACGTCGGGTCCGAACTCGCCGGCGATCCTGCCCTCGTAGATGACGAGGATCCGGTCGGCCAGCGCACGCACCTCCTCGTATTCGAGCGAGACGAGCAAGACCGCTCGGCCCTTGTCGCGCTCCTCGACCAGGCGGCGGTGGACGAACTCGATGGCTCCGACGTCCAGGCCGCGCGTCGGCTGGTGGGCGATGAGCACCTTGGGCTCCGAGGCGATCTCGCGCGCCACGCACACCTTCTGCTGGTTGCCGCCCGACAGGGCGGCGGCGAAGGCCTCGGGGCCGCCGCCGCGCACGTCGAACTCGCGCAGCAGGCGGCCCGCCCGCTCGCGCATGTGACCCAGCCGCAGCCACCCCAGCGCGCTGAACAGCGGGCGGCGGTACTCGCGCAGGGCCATGTTCTCCGACAGGGTGAAGGGAAGGACGAGGCCGCGGCGGTGGCGGTCCTCGGCGATGTGAGCGACACCGGCCTCGGTGGCCGCCCGCACACCCTGCCCGGCGATGCCGCGGCCGCCGACGCTCACCGTGCCCGACTCCGGGAGCCGCAGTCCGGTGATCGCCTCCACCAGCTCCTGCTGGCCGTTGCCGTCAACGCCGGCTAGGGCGACGATCTCTCCCGCGCGCACTGACAGCGACAGCGCGTCGACGGCGGGCAGCTCGCGATCGTCGCGCACGTGGAGATCCTGGACCTCGAGGAGCACGTCGCCCGACCGCTGGGAGGCCGGTTTCTCGACGGCCAGCAGCACATCGCGGCCCACCACGAGCTGCGCCAGGCTGCGCTCGGTGGCGCCTTCGCGGGGAACCGTGTCCACCCGCTTGCCGCGCCGCAGCACGGTGATGCGGTCGGCCACCTCCAGCACCTCGTGCAGCTTGTGGCTGATGAAGACGACGGCCGTGCCGTCCTGTTTGAGGCGCTGGATCACCGCCATCAGTTCGGTGACCTCCTGGGCGGTGAGCACGGCGGTGGGCTCGTCGAGGACGAGGATCCGGGCGCCCCGATAGAGCGCGCGGAGGATCTCGACGCGCTGCTGAGCCCCCACGGTCACGTCTTCGATGACGGCGTCGGGGTTCACGGCGAGCCCGTAGCGGTCCGACAGCTCGCGCACGCGAGCGCGGGCGCCCGCGAAGTCCAGCATGCCGCCGGCGCGCCGAGGCTCCTGGCCCAGGACGATGTTCTCGGCCACCGTCATCACCGGCACCAGCATGAAGTGCTGGTGCACCATGCCGATACCGAGCTTGATCGCGGCCGACGGAGAGTCGATCTCCACCGGCCGGCCGTCAACGAAGATCTCGCCCTCGGTCGGCTTGTAGAGGCCGTACAGCACCGACATCAACGTCGACTTGCCGGCGCCGTTCTCGCCGAGCAAGGCGTGGACTTCGCCGGCACGGACGTCGAAGTCGACTCGGTCGTTGGCGACGACCGAGCCGAACCTCTTCGTGATGCCCTTCAGCTCGAGCGCCGGAGCGCCCGAGCTTGCCGGCACTGAGCTAGATGTCATTCAAACCGTCTACGGAACCGTGTTCGGGATGTTCGAGATCTGTCCGGACTTGATCTCGTTGTAGACCTTCTGGATCTGCGGCGCGAACTTCAATCCGGCCGGTCCGATCTTGCCATAGCCGATGCCGCCGTTGGCGATGTCGTTGGTGACGTTCCCACCGGGGGTGAACTTGCCCGCCATCAGAGCCTTGATCGCGTTGAACACCGCCACGTCGACCTTCTTCTCGGCCGAGGTGAGGATGTAGGAGCCCAGGTACGCCTGGTCGGCGTCAACCCCGATGCCCTGGTCGCCCGACTGCTGGGCGGCCGACAGCGCGCCGAGACCGCAGGCACCGGCCACCTGGAAGACGACCTTGGATCCCTGCTGGATCTGGTTGAGCGCGATCTGCTTGCACTTGGACTGGTCGACGAAGTCCTGCGAGTACCCGTTGAGCGTCTGGATGCCCGGGTCAGCCTTCTTGGCGCCCGCCTGGTAGCCGGCGATGTAGTGGTCAACCGGCGGGATCTTCTGGCCGCCGACGCTGGAGATGATCTTGTAGCCCTTCTCCTTGGCGTACAGGCCCGCCAGGGTGCCCGCGAGATAGCCCGCCTCCTGCTCCTTGAAGAGGAGACCCTCGATGTTCTTCGGGTCGCCCTTCTCGGCGGTGGCGTCGGAGTCGACCATCGCGAAATGCACCTTCGGGAACTGCTTGGCCACCGCGTCGGTGGCGTCGGCCATCAGGAAGCCGACGGGGATGACCAGGTTGTAGCCCTGCTGGGCCAGGGTGGTCAGGTTGGGCGTGTAGTCAGCGCCCGAGCTGGACGGCAGCACGCGACCCGTGATCCCCAGCACCTTCTCCGCGCGGAGCAGGCCCATGTAGGCCAGGTGGTTGAACCCGTGATCGTTCAGACCGCCGATGTCGGTGACCACGCCGACCTTGAAATTCTTGGCGTTGGCGGCGGCGCTGCTCGACGCGCTCGTCGTCGCCCCGGCACTCGACGTGGCAGAGGAACTGCCACCGCCGCCGGCCGCCGCCGACGAGCTGGACGAGTTACTGCTACCGCAGGCCGCCAGCGCCAACGTGGCCAGCACCCCCGCGGTCGCCATCCCCAGATGACCGAACTTGCACCTCACGACGGACTCCTCTCAGTCAGGAAAGCGCGAAGGTATAGCAACGCGACCTTAAATGCAGAAACTTCAAACCCGCATCCTCGTGGGTTAATCTCCGCGTAACAAGGGGGTCACCTCAGATGGCTCCGGAGAGCTATGGCCGGGCGGCAGGTGGGCTCGTGGTGGGCTCGTGGCGCCCGCGCCACTAGGATCGCGCCGTGCCTCCGCGCTACCAGCCCACCGACTCGTCACAGAGCCCGCGCTTCACGGGGGTCAGGACCTACGCCCGCTGCCCGCTGTCCGAGGACTGGGCGGGCGCCGATGTGGCGGTGCTGGGCGTTCCCTTCGACTCGGCGGTGAGCTTTCGCCCCGGCGCGCGCTACGGGCCGGCGGCGGTGCGCGAGATGAGCCTGATGATGCGCCGCTGGCATCCCGCGCTTGAGGTCGATGTCTTCGACACCCTCTCGGTCATCGACGGGGGCGACATCACCACCACGCCCGGCAACGCCGAGCGGACCGCGGGCCAGATCGCCGAGGCGCTCGCTCCGGTCCTGGCCGCCGGTGCGGTCCCGCTGGTCATCGGCGGCGACCACTCGATCGTCCTGGGAGAGTTGCGCGCGCACGCGGCTCAGCACGGGCCGGTCGGCGTGGTGCTCCTCGATGCCCACGCCGACACCTGGGACTCCTACTGGGGTGAGCGCTACACCCACGGGACGCCCTTCCGCCGCGCGCTGGACGAGGGGCTGATCGATCCTCACCGGTCGCTGCTGGCCGGGATGCGCGGGTCGCTCTACGCCGCCGCGGACTACGAGCAGCCGCGCGAGTGGGGATTCTCCATCGTGCCCTGCGAGGAGCTGCGCACCTGGTCACCGGGCCGCTACGCCGCCGAGGTCACCCGGCGCCTGGGCGACGGCCCCGCCTACATGTCCTTCGACGTCGATGTCCTGGACCCGGCCTTTGCCCCCGGCACCGGCACCCCCGAGACGGCTGGCCTGCTGCCCCACGAGGCGCTGGCCTTCCTGCGCGCGCTCGCCGGACGGGCCTTCGTCGGCTACGACGTCGTGGAGGTCTCGCCGCCGTATGACACCGCCGGCCAGGTCACGGCGCTCAACGCCGCCACCGTCGCCTTCGAGATGCTGGCCCTGACCGCGGTGGCGCGCCGCTGACCAAGCGTCAGACAGCGGCTAGCTAGGCCGCCGCTGCGCTCGCGGCCGGGCGGGCCCGCATCGCGCGGTGCAGCAGCTCGGCCAGGTCGGCCGGAGGGATGCCCTTGCGGACGTAGCTCATGGCGCCGGCGATCATCAACTGGCGCACCAGCGGCTCGAACTCATCGGCGGAGAGGACCACCGCGGCGGTGTCGGGAGAGACGTCCGCGATGCCCTGGATGGCACGCAGTCCGCCGCCGCCGGGCATCTGCACGTCGATGAGGGCGACATCGGGCTGGGCCGCCTGGGCCAGCGCGATCGCCTGATCTGAGTCACGGGCGGCGCCGACGATGTCGAACTGACGCTCGAGCGTGAGGGAGAGCATCGAGCGCACGACGGCGTCGTCGTCGGCGATGAGAAGGGTGGGGTGAAGAGAGGGCATCATCGGATCAGCTCCGAGCATCGAGGGCTCCATGGCCGACTTATCGGTCAGACGCACAGCAAACTTGAGCGTGGCCGAGCTATGAGCAGGTTCGTGCAAGTCGCTGACCCGTCGAGGCCTCTAACGTGATGGCGGGCGGCGATGGCAGCGCACCAGGCCACATCCATCTCGGGCGAGCTCGACCTCATCGACTGGCGTCGCCGCGTCGGCGCTCTCTATGCGGCGGTGAGAGCCGAGCCCTCGCCGGCCGAGGCGCACG
>DATJTQ010000059.1:0-6075 GCA_035503355.1 Solirubrobacteraceae bacterium | reverse complement strand
CGGCAGCCCGTAGAACAGGTTGCGGTCGCGGCCGCGGTTGGTGGTGAGGTCAAGCGCCGGCTGATAGGCCGACGCGCCGACGGTCCGGGCCTCGATGGCGCCCGAGTACATCGACACCTGGTGATCGCCGTAGGCGATCTGCATGAGGACCTGATGTGACGGCGTGCCGGGCAGCGGATGCCCGGTCATCTGCTCGGCGTAGCCCTCGGGCTCGCCGCGGTCCCACAGCTGGTCCATCAGGTCCAGCAGGAGCGGATGCAGCGACTGGTCGGGATAGGCCGCGTACATGATCGTCCCGAACGGCGCGAAGTCCGTGCTGCGCTGGACGAGCACGTTGGCGTAGTCGACCCCGGTCACGCCGAGCACCGCGTGGCGGAAGTCCGGCGAGAGCGCGGTCACCATGCCACCCTCGATCCCGCCCTGGCTGTTGCCGTCGTAGTACAGGTTCGAGGTCTCGATCACCGGCTGGCCCACCTGCCGGAAGGCGGCGTTCTCCGCCAGCCCACCCGGGTTGAGCATGAGGCGGCCCAGGTAGAGCATGTTGAGCGCGCCCTGCTGCAGGCGGTCGACGACCGCTGGAAACAGGTTGAGGTTGCCCAGGGCGGCGGCGTCGTTGATCGTGTCGTCCTGGGCCAGGCCCCAGAAGGGCGTGGAGCAGATGACGAAGTTGTGGCCGCTGGCCAGCGCCTCGATGGGAGCCGCGGTCACCTCGTCGGGCGACCCCAGCAGGCCATGGCCGTAGAGCGCGATCCGCGCCGGGGTCAGTGCTGTGGCGGTGCTGGGCACCACGCAGGTGAACGTCGTGGTGGCGACGTTGCCCGGGATCTGGGTCGGGGTCGCGTCGGGCTTGGCGGAGCTGTAGTGAAAGCCCGGCTGGGCCGACGCGCCGCACGTGACGAGGTAGCACGGGACCTGCATCGTCCCGTCCACCTCGGTGAGCGTCGCCCCCGTCGCGGAGACCAGCGGCTTGGTGTCGGTGACCGTGAACGCCGGCGCATGGCCGGAGTCGACGGAGTCCGACAGGTTGGTGTCGCCGAGCTGAGCGAAGGCGTCGTTGCGGATGGCCAGCATGCGCCCGGTGAGGCTCTTCTCGGAGCTGACCGTGAAGTTCCACGCTGCGTAGAGGCTCTTGTTCTGCGCGATGCCGGCCCGCCTGAGCGCCGTGAAGATCGCCGCGTAGCGGGCGGCCTGTGAGCGCTCGGCCTTCGGCAGCTTGCGGACGCCGGCCAGGTGCGCAAACCACTTGGGCGCCGGAATGAGCTTCCCGGACTTGGTGCGCAGGTTGCGCAGAGCGACGATGTAGGTGTGCCCGTCGGTCAGGAGCTTGGCCGGGTGGATCATCAGGTCGGTGGCGCCCGGGCTCTTGGCCAGGCTGTCGAGCTCGGCCCAGATGAGCTGGCGCTTGCCGGTGGCCTGGTCGATGAGCACGATCGGCTGGCGCTTGGCCAGTGACTTGGCGATGTTGGTGATGGGCACCACGCCGGTCCGCTTCAGCGCCGCGGCGTTGTCCAGGCCGGGAACGTGGATCACGATGGCGCTGCCCGGGCTGAAGCCGTCGTTGCGGTTCCACTCGCGGGGCGAGATGCGCACGCCCTTGGTGTTGACGGGCATCGCCGCCGCCGGCAGGTTGAGACGCAGCGCGGTCGCGCTCGTTGCGTCAGCGCGCGTCAGACGGTTGTCGGGGAAGGGGAACAGGCACGGCTTGGCTGAGTAGGGCTGGCACGAGGCGGCCGGCGCCTTGGCCAACGCCGGGGCGGCCGCGACCGCCAGCACCGACGTGCACACAACCGATGGCAGCACGGTCCGTGCCCACGGTCCGAAAACCGAGCGCGCGTAGCGCGCCACAAAACGACCAGTCATCGTTGACGTCCTCTCTCTTGCCGCCTACGGGGCCCATCCGGCCCCGCGGCTCACGCTTGGGCGCGCGGAAGACTATTGACTGGCGCGGCCGCCGCGGGCCACGGCGGCGCGGGACGGCCGAGGAGATAGCCCTGGATCAGGGTCACCCCGAGCGCGCGCAGCGTCTCGAGCTCGGCCTCGGTCTCGACGCCCTCGGCGATGAGATGCCCGCCGGTCTGGCGCACGTAGCCGAGCATCGCCGAGACCAGCGCGCCGCGGTCGGGGTCTGAGTCGATGCCGCTGATCAGCGAGCGGTCGAGCTTGAGGTAGTCGGGGCGCACCGTGGTGATCTGGCGCAGGCCCGAGTAGCCGGCCCCCATGTCGTCGACGGCGAAGCTGAGCCCCTCGGCGATCAGGCGCTCGATCTCGGCGATGACCCCGGGGGTGTCCTCGAGCAGGCTGTTCTCGGTGATCTCGAGGATCAGGCGGTCCAGGTGCGGGGTCTGGCGCAGCAGCTCGCTCGTGCGTGGGTCCAGCAGCAGCGGCCCGGAGAGGTTGACGCTGAGCCGCGCGCCGTAGGGGAGGTCGTGGAGCAGGTCCAGTCCGGCGCGCAGGCACGCGAGCTCGAGCTGATCGCGCATGGCGAACTCGTCGGCGAGAGCGAACCAGTGCAGCGGATTGGAGCTCGTGCCCAACCGGAAGCGGGCCAGTGCCTCGTAGGCGTGGACGGTGCCGTCGGGCACCGACACGATCGGCTGGACCGCCATCTCGAGCCCCTCGCCGCGGATGAGGCGCTCCAGGGCATCGTGAGCGCCCCCGGCGCCGCGCCCGCCGATGGGGTCACCGGCGTAGACCGAGAACTGGCTGACTCCGGTCCGCTTGGCCACGCGCAGGGCGACGTCGACGGCGCGCAGCAGCGACTCGGCGTCCTCGCCGTCGCGCGGGAAGCGCGCCATGCCGACCGAGGCGTGGACCGCGAGGCCGGCGGCGGGCTTGGCGATCACCTCAGCCAGGATGCGGCGTCCCACGGCCTCCGGGTCGGGTCCGGTGAGGATGAGAGCGAACTCGTCGCCGCCCAGGCGCCCGGCGATGCCGGTCTCGCCGGCGGCGCGTTGCAGCTGCTCGCCCACCCGGCGCAGGGCCCCATCGCCGGCGGCATGCCCGGCCGACTTGTTGATGGCGCCGAAGTTGTCAAGGTCGAAGAGCAGGACGGCCCCGTCGGCGCCGCCCGCCAACAGCGCGTCGAGCGCTCGCCGGAAGGCGGCGCGGTTCAGCGCGCCGGTGAGGCCGTCGTGGTCGGCGTCGTGGCGGGCCTGGTCCAGCATCGCTCGCAGCTCCTGGGTGACGCGCCCGCAGATGAGCAGCAGGGTGATGGCGGCCAGGCAGACGCAGGCGTAGGTCAGCGTGATGTGGCCGTGGCGCACGATCGGGAGGGCCAGCGAGGCCAGCAGCATCGCTCGGCCGACCCAGTACACGCGCCCGCCGCGGGCCAGGACGCCGCAGGCCACCGCGACGAGCCACAGCAGCCACACGGTGGTGATCCGCTCGGGCCCGAGCCCGATGATGAGGATCGCCGACACCGGCGCCACCGACTCCTCCACCTTGACCCACTCGGCGCGCGGCGCGATGAGCTGCACCAGGGCGGTGGCGAGGATGATCGCGAAGCCGACGAGGATCAGCACCGGCCGGTGGGGATGGTGGCGCGCCACCGGCGCCTGGGTCACCGCGACGAGCGACCCGGCGACGGCCAGGGTCGCTCGGGCGACGGCCGCCGACCGCCGCGCCCGGCGCAGGCCAGCGGGCATCTCCACCATTGGGTGCATTGAGTGATTGTCGGCACGCCCCCCGCGATCTTTGAGCCCCGGTGACTATGTTCGAGAGGAGATGCCCCAGCTTCAGGACCCACCCCGCTCCCAGCGCGGCGATCCGCAGCCTGGCGACGCACAGCTCGGCGGCGGGATCAGCCGCGGCCTCGTGCTGCTCCTGGCCACCGTCTGCGGGACCGCGGCCGCCAACCTCTACTACGCCCAGCCGCTGCTGCACACGCTCAGCGGCGACTTCGGCGTATCGAACGGCACCGCGGGGCTGCTCATCACCATCAGCCAGCTGGGCTACGTGCTCGGGCTCGCCCTGCTGGTCCCGCTCGGTGATCTGCACGAGCGGCGCAGGCTGATCAGCGTCACCATGGTCGTCACCGCCGTCGCGCTGGTGGTGGCCGCCACCGCCCCCGCCTTCGCGGTGCTGGGCGCCGCGCTCGGAGTGGTGGGCGTGACCTCGGTGGTGGCCCAGATCGTCGTCCCGATGAGCTCGTCGATGTCGGCCGACCACGAGCGCGGATCGGTGGTGGGCACCGTGATGAGCGGACTGCTCATCGGCATCCTGCTCGCGCGCACGGTCAGCGGGCTGATCGCCGCGGCGACGGGCTGGCGCACGGTGTTCTGGTGTGCCGCGGTCGCCATGGTGGTGCTGGCCGCGGTGCTGCGCCGCGCGCTGCCACGGGTCCCTCCCACCACCGACCTCTCCTACCGCGGTCTGCTGCGCTCGGTGCTGGTGCTGGTCCGCGAGGAGCCGATCCTGCGCCAGCGGATGATGATCGGGGCGCTGGCCTTCGGCTGCTTCAGCACCCTGTGGACCTCGCTGGCCTTCCTGCTCTCCGGTCCCCCGTTTCGGTACGGCAACGGCGTCATCGGGCTGTTCGGCCTGGTGGGGGTGGCGGGCGCGCTGGCGGCCTCAAGCGCCGGCCGGCTGGCCGACCGCGGCCACAACGGCCGCGTGACCACGGCCTCCATCCTGGTCATGCTGGCCAGCTGGGGCGTGATGGCGCTGGGGCGGAGCTCGGTGGTGGCGCTGATCGCCGGGATCGCGCTGCTCGACCTCGGCGTGCAGGGTATGCAGGTGTCCAACCAGAGCGCCATCTACGCGCTGCGCCCCGAGGCGCGCAGCCGGCTGACCACCGCCTATATGGTGGCCTACTTCCTGGGGGGCGCCGCCTCCTCGGCGATCTCCTCGTCGCTGTACGGATCGGCCGGCTGGGGCGGGATCTGCGTCCTGGGCGGGGCCACCGCGCTGCTCGCGCTCGTCGCCTGGGTGCTCACCGAGGTCGCGGCGCGACGGCGTCCCGACCCTGCACGGGCGGTCGTATGATCGAGTCCTGACGCGATCTGGGAGGACGGCATGTCGGGCGCATCAGCGTTGAGCACCAACGGCACCACCGCAGGGGCGGAGCCGGAGGGCACGCGCAGCATCCTCGTCGTCTTCACCGGGCTGATGCTGGTGCTGCTGATGGCGGCGCTGGACCAGACGATCGTGTCCACCGCCCTGCCGACGATCGTCGGCGACCTCGGCGGCCTGTCGCACATCTCCTGGGTGGTCACCGCCTACCTGCTGGCCCAGACCGCGGTCACGCCCGTCTACGGCAAGCTCGGCGATCTCTACGGGCGCAAGATCGTGCTCCAGGTCGCGCTGGTGGTGTTCCTCATCGGCTCGGCGCTGTGCGGGGCGGCGCAGTCGCTGACCATGCTCATCGCCTTCCGCGCGCTCCAGGGCCTGGGCGGCGGCGGGCTGATGGTGGGCACGATGGCCGCCATCGGCGACGTGGTCCCACCCCGCGACCGCGGCAAGTACCAGGGCATCTTCGGCGCCGTCTTCGGCCTGGCCAGCGTGATCGGACCGCTGCTGGGCGGCTTCTTGACCACCAGCCTGAGCTGGCGCTGGATCTTCTACGTCAACCTGCCGATCGGCGTTGCGGCCTTCGCCGTGCTGGCCGCCACGCTCCCCTCCCGCAAGGACCAGACCCACTACCAGATCGACTACCTCGGCGCGGGGCTGCTGGCCGGCGCGCTGACCGCGGTGGTGCTGCTGTGCACCCTGGGCGGGACCGACTATGCGTGGGGCTCGCCACAGATCGTCGTGCTGGCCGTGCTGGCGGTGGTGTTCCTGGTCAGCTTCATCCGGGTCGAGCAGCGGGCGGCCGAGCCGGTGCTGCCGCCGCGGCTGTTTCGCGACTCGGTGTTCAGCGTCACCAGCGGCATCGGGCTGGTGGTCGGCTTTGCCCTGTTTGGCTCGGTGACCTATCTGCCGCTGTTCCTGCAGGTGGTGCTGGGGGCCAGCCCCACCGGTTCGGGTCTGCAGATCCTGCCGCTGATGGGCGGGCTGCTCATCACCTCGATCGCCTCAGGCCAGCTGATCAGCCGCAGTGGCCGCTACAAGCCCTATCCCATCGCCGGCACCGCGATC
>DATJTQ010000058.1:0-25394 GCA_035503355.1 Solirubrobacteraceae bacterium | reverse complement strand
CTCCTGGATGCCGGCGTCGGCCATGGCCTGGACGGCGTAGAAGAGCACCGGCCGGTTGGCGACCGGGACCAGCTGCTTGGCGCTGGTGTGGGTGATCGGTCGCAGGCGGGTGCCCTTGCCGCCGGACAGGATCAGGCCCTTTAGTGCAGACATCGCGCGCAAATGTAACGGGTGACCCGGGTCATGGTGATCTCGCAGAGGTGGTCAGTAGGTGCCGCTGAGCTTGCGGTGGTCCCAGCTGGCCGTGCGCTGAACAACGAACTCCATGGCCACGCGCTTGCGCGCCTGGGCCAGGATCGCATTGTCGATGCCCGAGGCAGGGTCGGTGCCGGCGTACCGGCCCAGGATCTCGGCGCCGAGCGCCGCCACCGTCTCGGTGTCGCGATGGAGCGTCACCGTGGTCTCGAACATGACGCCGCGCAGCTGGTCATAGCTGTCGCCGGCCTCGATCTGCAGCGTCGCCCGGGGGTCGCGCTCGAGGTTGCGGACCTTCTGGGACCTGGCGTAGGTCCAGGCCCAGATGTCGGCGCCGCGCACGACGAACCACAGGGGCATCAGATGCGGCCACCCCCGTACGCCGTTGGTGGCGCACACGAGCGTGCGCTGCTCCTGCACGAAGCCGCTCACCTCCGCCTCCGACATCTCGATCTGGGCGCGGCGGCTTGACAAGCGTCTCAGGAGACGAGCTGGGCCCCGGCGCCGATGGCCTGGGCGGCATGGCGCACGGCGTCGCGGGCGTCGGCGGGCTCCAGCACGACGGCGTCGCCGGCTTCCTTCAGCGTCTCGCGGACCAGCCAGTCCACGCCGGCGAAGCCGAGCTCCACCACCAGGGCACGATCCTGCAACTCGGCGACGACCTGGCGCTCCTCGCGGGCCCAGCGCGCGCGCTCGGGGGAGATCCACACGCGGGCGCGGCTGGAGGCGGGGACCTCGCCGGTCTTGGGCCAGCCGTCGACGTCGGCGGCCGGGTCCACATCGGGGCGGGCCTCGAACGTCTCGTCGGTCACGGTGGCCGACTTGATGCGGTCCAGGCGGAAGTGGCGGACGCTGTCGCGGGTGGGATCGAAGCTGGCCAGGTACCAGCCCTCGCGGCCGTTGATGAGCGCGTAGGGCTCGACGCGCCGGGTGGTGAACTCGTCCTCGTTGGACTTGTAGTACTCGAAGGTCAGCATCCGCCGCTGGGCGATGGCGCTGGAGACCACGCCGGCGATCTCCACGTTGTCGCCGCCGGGAGCGGCGAACTGGAGGCCCTCGTGGACCGGGTCCTCGCCCAACGCCGCGACGATCTTCTGGCGCACCGAGGTCAGCGACCCCTCCGGGATGTGCTCGCCGATCAGGTCGATGGCGGCGATCAGCGCCTTGGCCTCCACCGGGAGCAGCCGCGCCGGCCGGGCGAAGGAGTCGCCATAGGGCTCGGGATCCACCTCGATCGAGCCGTCGGGATGGATCTCGGCGTAGAGGACGTAGGTGCCGGCGCCGAAGTTGACGACATTGAGAACTGAGATGTCCTCCTGCAGCTCCTGGTCAGAGACCTTGAGCGTGGCGCACAGCTCCTTGGCGTCGAGCAGGCGGCCGCCGCGGCCGGCATCGATGAGGATGCTGGCCAGCGTCACCAGGCGGGCAAAGCGCTCGGGGCGGATCGCCGCATCGGCCCGGTGGCCGTTGGCCTCCTCGGCCTCGCCGCGGCCGCGACTCAGCCGCCCACCGCCATCCTCGGCGCCCGCCTCCTCGCTCGCCCCGCTCTCGTCGGTAGGGCCGGTGCGCGAGGGGAGAGCGTCGGCGATCTGCGCCTCGCCCGAGTGGCGCTCCACCAGCAGCCCGACCCGCTCGCGGAGCTCGTCGACGAGCTCGGGCGGTCCGACGATGCGCGCGTTCTCGCCCAGGCCCAGCACCCAGGCGATGAGCTGGCGGGCGTTGGCGTAGGGAGTGCTGAAGACCACGTCGTCGTCGCCGGCGGGGCGGATCTCGCCGTAGCGGCCGAAGTGACGTTCGATCTGCCAGGCGATGCGGCTGCCGATCCACACCTCGGCCGTCCCCACCGGCTCGCCGAACTGCCAGTCGATCCGGTTGGCATAGGCGCGGGGGTCAAAGTTGTCGGGGCGCTGGAAGTCGTGCTCGGCCTTGGTGGCGTAGCCGACCTTGCCGCGGATGCGCGAGAGGCGGAAGACGCGGATCGCCTCGCGCTCGTGAGAGCGGCCGACCACATAGAACTGGCCGCCCTGGTACAGCAACTGGTAGGGGTCGACGCGGCGGGTGCCCACGTCGTCGCGCTCCATCGTGTGGTACTCGAAGACGATGGTCTTGCGGCGGAAGATGGCGGTCTCGATCTTGGCCAGGCGCTGGGACACGTCGTGGCCGCCGGCCGACCCGGTGATGCCGAGCGCGACCGTGCTCTGCTCCGGCGTCGACAGCGGGCTGGGGCGGCCCCAGGAGATCTGCTGCAGCGCCAGGCGCAGCGGCTCCGCGTAGGCGAACTCCCCGTCGAGCAGCTGCAGCGCGGTGTGAAGTGCGGCCAGCTCCTCGTCGCTGAAAGCGATGGGGGGGAGATGGAAGTTCTCGGGCGGCAGGGAGTAGTTCTCCTGCTCCACGAGGCCGTCCACCGGCTTCTCCACCGAGAGCACGATCCCGAGTGCCTCCAGCTCTGAGCGATCGGCGTAGAAGCGCCGGGCGAACGCGTCCTCGTTCATGACGCTGTAACCCTCGACGTCGCGCCTGATCTCCGGCGCCGTCACCGGGCGGCGCTCAGCCATCAGGTACGAGATCAACGAGAGCTGACGGATCAGTTTCTCGGTGTCCTTGGCCATCCCCGCAGCAACTCTAGCCGGGGGCCGGTTCCGGCGAATCGGCCTCGGCTCCATCACACGGAATTTGCGCACTTTTGGCACAGGCCGTCACAGATGCGCTCGGACGGTTGTCGAGAGGGGGTGGGCTGGAGGCGCGGCCGGACGCTCGTGTGGGGGCTGGGTGGAGGCGCGCCGGGCGCCCGGGTGCGCGCGGTTTGGAGGGGCGTGGGCGCCCGGTCCGGCGCGCGGTTCGGAGGGGTGTGGGGCCGGTCAGGCGGCGCGCCGCTCGTCGACCGCGACGGCCGGCGGAGCGAAATAGGCGCCGCCGCCGATCCCCTTGTCCCACGGGGACCACTGCGCGCCGGCGGGCAGCGCCTTCTCGATGCGGTCAAAGCTGCCCAGGCGGCCGCCGAGGTTGTCGGCCATGTGGACGAGGGTCGCCTCGCGGGTGCAGGGGATCACCGGGCTGCCGTGCTCGAGCGAGCCGTGGTGGCTGAGGATGATGTGCAGCAGCGCTTGTGCCGTCTGAGCGGGAAACGCCTCGAGGCTCTCGATGAGGCTGCGGACGCGGTAGTAGCCGAGCGGGATCTCGCCGTAGAGCCGGCCCTCGTCGGACATCTCGATCGCTCCGTCACGCACCTGGTACGCGTCGAGCTTGCCGATGTCGTGCAGCAGGCCGCCGGTGACGGCGACGTCACGGTCGATTCCGGGAAAGGTGGCCGAGATGGCGCTCACGGCCTGGGCAACGGTGAGGGAGTGCTCCAGCAGGCCGTGCCGGTAGGCCTGGTGGTAGTGCTTGGCCGCCGGCGCGTCGCGGAATTGCGGCCAGGTGGGGGCGTTCTCGCCAAGGATCGCCTCCAGCAGCTCGCGCAGGTGCGGGTCCTGGACGGTGGAGATGAGCTCACGCAGGTCAGCCTCCATCTGCGCGAGGGGACGGGTGGGCCCGTCGAGCAGCGCATCGGGGTCGTACTCGTCGGCCTCAGCGCGGCGCACCGCCTCGACGACGAGCCGGCCGCCGTGCGACGGATGCACCGAGAACGTCCCGGCGACGTGCATCGCCTCGCCGGTGCGACACACCGCGCGCGCGTCGGCGACGTTGTCGAGCACCACCGCGGGCAACACGCCCGTGCGGTTGCTGAGCGTGAGCTTGAGGTATTCCTCGCCCTCGCGCCGGCGCCGCACATCGAGGGAGCGAAGCAGGAGCACCCCTGCGACCCGGCTCCCTTCCCGAAGCTCTCGAACCTGCATGATCGCGAACGACGATAAAGACGCCCTCGGACGGCCTCACCGAGGCAAATCCGCTGCGTAGGCCCCGCACAGCCCGGTCGGAGGCCAGGCGGGTGGGCGCGGGACAGCCGGCTCAGAGCCCAGGCGGGTGGCGGACCGAGAAGGTCTTGAGGTCCGGCTCGTCGGCCGGCCGGTCTGACCACCGCGAGCCGGTCTCGGCCAGGGCGACGGTGTCGAAACGCAACCCCGCGACGTACATGAAGGTGTGCCCCGCGTTGGCGAACACGGTGATCCACTTGCCGGGCCCGGGATCGCCCCATTGCTCCAGCTGGCCGGAGACGACGGTGTGATCCAGCAGGTGCGCGGCGGCGAAGACGTAGCTGATCGACCCTGAGCAGTCGTAGGCGGAGTCCTCGTAGGTCATGTGCCCGCCGCCGTAGCGGTAGGGCAGCCGGGCGATCTGGTTGCCGGCGTCGATCACCGCCTGCACCGCGGCTGGGGCGCCGACCGGGGCCACCGCCAGGCCGCCGGAGGTCAGCGTGGCCTGCGTGGTGGAGGCGGTCATCCCGCTCTCGGCCAGCTGCTGGCGGATGTCGGCGAGCGACTGCGGCTCGGGCAGCGACGGCGAGGCCGGTCCGACGCTCACCCCTGCGGTCGCAGGAGCCGAGGCTGGATTGACCTTGGCGGCGGCACCGGCGACCGGTTGGACCACCTGGGGGTGGCCCTGGGGCAGCGGGGCGGCCGAACTGACGGCCGCCGTCGTCGAGTGCGGCGACGACTGGCCGGCACAGCCTGCCGCAGCCAGCGCCGTCAGCGCGAGCAGGATGATCCGGCGCCTACGCACCCGGCCGAGTATGGCGAACGGGTCGCGCCGGCAGCGGCGGTTCGGGCGTTCAGTCGTCGAGGCGGCCGGCGTACAGCGCGAACACCGCCCCCTGCGGGTCCTGCGCGATCGCGATGCGCGCGATCCCGATGTCGGTGTTGCCCATCAGCACGTTGCCGCCGAGCTCGGAGACCCGGGCCAGGGTGGCGTCGAGGTCGTCGGTGGCGAAATAGACCAGCCAGAACGGCGGCGTGCCGGGCGGCATCGGCGGGCGGATGCCTCCGTTGGCCCGGCCGCCGTTCTCGATGACCAGGTAGGGCATGTCACCGCCCTCCATCGGGCTGGTGGTCCAGCCGAAGAGGTCGCCGTAGAACGCCGCCGAGCCGTCGAGGTCCGGCGATCCGAGCTCGTTCCAGGACAGAGCGCCGGGGGCGTTGACGAGCTGGGCGCCCTGGTGCTGGTTGGGCTGCCAGATGAGGAACCAGCCGCCCTGGGGGTCCTGGATGACCGCCATGCGCCCGGCCTCCATCACGTCGAAGGGTGGCGCGTGGACACTGGCGCCGAGCTCCGCGGCCCGGGCCGCCGTGGCGTCGGCGTCGGCCACGGTGATGTACGAGTTCCAGGCGGGCGGAACGCCCGCGTCGCGCTGCTGCTGGGGCTGGGGCGAGATCGCGCCCACCCACTTGCCGTCGATCGCGGCCATCGAGTAGACGACGCCCTCGCCGGCCGGCATGTCGGTGATCTCCCATCCGAACAATCCCGAATAGAAGGCCTTGGCCGCCTCCTGGTCGGTGGTGTTCAGGTCGGTCCAGCTGAAGGTGCCCGGTGCGTGCTCTGTGCGTTCTCCCATGGGGCGACGCTACCACCGGCTGGGTCCGCTGAGAAGGCCGTGTGGTGAACCGGCGGAGGTCGCGGTGTTGACCTGCGCTACGGGTGGTCGCCCGGGGGCCGCCCATGCTGCGGCGCCGGCAACGCCCAAACTGCGGCGCCTTAACGGCCGCGGGGCCCGGCTCACGTGCCGGACCCCGCGCCTTTGGTTGCTCAGCTGCGATTCGCCGCTAGCGAACGCGGACGTAACGGGTCTCAGACCCGACGCGCCCGGCCGCATCGATGGAGAGGCGGATCAGGTACCGGCCGCCGCGTGACTGGCGCCCGAGGGACAGCGTGAGCTTGACCCGGTTGTGCTTGACCATGCCGGCCTTGTTGCTGACCAGCTTCTTGCCCTGGTACATCCGGGCGCGGATCAGCGTCTGGACGTTGGAGCCGCCGTGCGTGGTGCAGGTCAGCACCAGCGAGCGACTGCCGGCCGTGTGGCTGCAGGACAGGTTCGGCAGCTTGATCACGATGGTGCGTGACCCTGACTTGCTGCCCGACGAGCCGCCCTGCGACCCGTTGCCGTTGCCCGACCAGCCGTTGCCGTTAGACCCGTTCCCATTCGACGAGCCGTTGTTGCCCGAGGGGCCATTGCTGCCTCCCGAGGGAGCCGGCGACTGCGTCGGGGAGTCGACCTGGCCGTTGGGCTGGATCACCTTGGTGACCTCGCCGGTCTGGTCGTTGAGGATGATCGCCGGCGCCGAGCCTGACTTCTGGTTGAAGTCAAACGCGTTCATCAGCGTTCCGGCCGCGGAGTCCGCGGACTCGTTGCCGATCCGGCCCAGGCTCCAGTTGTCCTCGATGAACTGCGGGATCGAGGCCTGGTCGGTGAACGTGTTGTCGACGAAGTTCTGCTTCGCCCACGGTGAGATGACCAGCAGCGGCTGACGCGGACCGACGCCGCAGCGATCGTTCTGCGCCGGCGGGGTCGCGGAGGAGCCGCACTTGCCGGAGCCGTTCAGGGTGTCCGACGGACCCTCGGACGGGCGGATGATCGGACCCATCTGATGGTCATACCAACCGTCTGAGTCGTCGTAGGCCAGCACGATCGCGGTGCTCGACCAGTCCTTGGACTGCTCGATCATGTTGATCTCGTCGACCAGGAAGCGCTGCTCGTCGAGCGGGTCCGAGTAGCCCGCGTGGGCATCCTCGTACTCGGGCGCCTTGAGGTAGGACACCGCCGGCATGTTGCCGTTCTTGACAGCGGCGTTGAACCAGGACAGGTCGTACTGGTGGTTGACCGCCGAGGTCATCGGGGTGCCGGCCGGATCGCTCACGCCCACCTGCGACACGGAGGTCGGGGAGACGTGGTCGGGGTTCGCCGTCGAGGCGTAGTACTGGAACGGCTCGTGGTGCTCTGAGTAGTCCGCCGACGGTGAGTTGGCGATGTTGTTGTGCGACGTGCCGCAGATCGCCCGGCCGGCGGTGATCGCCGACGGGGTGAAACCACCCTGGAACCAGCCCCAGGTGATGTTCTGGCGGTTGAGCAGGTCACCGATGTTCTGGCCCGACATCGAGGCGGTCACGCCGCCCGGGGTGCCGTCGGAGTTCAGCGGCGTCGACGCGTTGGAGCACTGGTCATACAGCGGCTCGGCGTCGCCGATCATCGTCCCGTTCTCGATGTTCGTGGTGGTGCCGCCGTGAGCGGTGGCGCCGTTGGTCTGGCCGCTGATCACGTTGATCGCGCCCGGAGTCGAGGGGCCGAACTGGGTGCTGTAGGAGTTGTCGTTCAGCGTGTAGTGCTGGGCGTAGTTCCACAGCGCGGTGACGGTGTTGCCGTCGAAGTAGTCCATGACGATCCCGTTGGGGCCGTAGTTGCCCTGGTCGGGGAAGTTCGTCTGGGTGCAGCCACCACCAGTGGTGTCCTGCACGAACTTGTCCATCAGCCCGGAGTCAAACGCGCTCTGCTCGGCCGAGTAGCCGTGGTTCTGGTCACAGGTCACAGCCTGGCTCGGATCCAGGCGCTGCGGGTCGTTGACGTTGGGGTTGGCCTGCAGCAGCGAGTTGTTGAGGCCGTTGACCGTCGGAGTCCCCGGCGCCGCGTGGAACTGAGGCTCCCCGGGCGGGTTGGTCGCGAACGGGTAGGTCCCGAAGTAATGGTCGAACGAGATGTTCTCGCCGAAGATGACCACCACGTGCTTGATCGGCGTGGCGGTTGCGACGGTGCTCGTGTCCTTGGGCGAACTCGCGCCCGACACCGAGAGACCGATCGCTGATGCCCCGATGGCGGCTGTGCCGATCACCGCAGCGATGAGTTTCTTGCGCAATAGCAAGTGAGCTCCTTTTGCTCAAGTTGGCGGACGGCAGAGCCAGACTGCGCCACGGCCGCCCTCGTGGCGACATGCGGCATCCTCTTTCCTGGACCTCGCGCTGTTGTGAACCTGGCGTCACACACTCGTGTCCATCCTGTTCACGTCTGGGCTACGAGTTGGTAACAACCGGCGCCCCGGGTGCGAGATAGCTTGCGCAGTCAACTGCGTCCGACGGAGGGTCGAGCGCAGCCCAGTCATGCCAGGCTCATCGATCAGCACGGAATCGCTGCGGGGCGGCGCAGACGGGGGCTCGGGCCGCGGCCCGTCCCGGTCACGTCGCATGGCGGTGTGGCTCGCCGGCGTCGCCGGATTGGCCATCGTCGCCGTGATCGCCGCCGCGGTCATCCCGGGGTCCCACTCCTCCGCGCCGCGCTTCAGCACGCTGGCGGTGGCGTCCCACGGCTCGACCGCCAACCAGCTGCACGTCCGCGTGAAGGCCGTGTTCGGCTCGGACATCTCCGCTCAGAAGTACGGAACGCAGATCTCGCAGCGTGAGAACGGCATCGGCCCCGGCGGCCAGATCGCCTCCGACCTTGATCCTCTGCCGGCGAACTCGTTTGACCGGCCGGTCGCCGAGTACCTCCGTTACGCCGTCGGGGTCTCCGGCCAGCTGGGCACCGCGGTGTCCGCGCTCACCGCGCGCCTGGAGTCCGGCGACCGCGCCGCTGCGCAACGCGCCTGGAACGTGGCCTTCACCGACTATCTGCACCTGGGCGCGGTCTACGGGCTGCTGCCCGGCGACCTCAACGATCGCCTGGCCCAGATCCCCACCGACCTGGACGAGACCCACTTCACCGGGCTGCACCGCGTCGAGAAGGGCCTGTGGCAGGGGGCGCCGCTGCGCTCCCTGGTGCCGATCTCGCGGGCGATCAGCGCCGCCATCCCGTCCCTGAAGCAGACGCTGCCCACGACCCAGATCGATCCGATCGACTACGCCGCGCGCGGACACGAGATCCTCGAGGACGCCCAGCGCGACCTGATGAGCGGCAACCAGGTCCCGTGGAGTGGTGAGGGGGTGCTGGGCACCGCCGCCGGCATCACCGCGACCCGCGAGGTGGTCCGCACCCTCGCGCCGCTGATGCAGGGGCGCGACAACACTCTGGTCCAGGTGGACAACTGGCTGGTCACCCTGCAGTCGACGTTCCGAACCATCCGCCGGCCCGACGGCACCTATCCGACGCTTGACCAGCTCACCATCGCTCAGCGGGAGCGCATCAACGGCAGCCTCGCCGGCGCGCTCAGCGCGCTCGAGGAGATCCCCGGCACGGTCGAGACCGTCGGGCTTCCGGACATCCCCACCATCGCCGGCCAGGAGCACCAGAAGTGACCCCCGTCGACCGTCGCAAATTCCTCAAGGGCTCGCTGACCGCTCTGGGTGCCGGGGGGGCCGGGGCGGCCGTGGGGCTGACCAGCGCCGACCGTGCCCATGCCGCCGAGACGACGGACCTGGCCACCGCCGCGCGCAACGTCAACGCGCGCGAGCTCATGCAGCGCCTCCCGTTCGACGCTCTGCACCAGAGCGGCGTCATCACGCCCAAGGCGGCGCAGGCCACGGTCATCGCGCTCGACAGCGTGGCGCCCAACCGGCCGGTCCTGGTGGAGGGCCTGCAAGCGATCTCCGCCGAGGCGCGCCAGCTCACCCAGGGCGTCGCCGTCGGCGTGGCCGAGGTCGACGACCCTCCGCCGGACTCCGGGATCCTCGGTGCCTACAACGCCCCCGACTCGCTGAGCGTAACCGTGGGCTTCGGCGCGTCGCTGTTCGACGGCCGCTACGGCCTGGCCGCCAACCGTCCGCCCCATCTGACCGAGATGCCCGCCTTCGCGCTGGATGAGCTCGATCCGACGCGCACCGGCGGTGACGTCATCCTCCAGATCTCGGCGGGCCAGCGCGACACGGTTGTGCACACGGTGCGCGAGCTCATGCGGGCCGTGGCCGGCAAGCTCACCATCCGCTGGATGCTCGACGGCTTCCAAACGGCGAAACGGGACGCCAACCCGAAGGCCACCACCCGCAACCTGTTCGCCTTCCGCGACGGGACGGCCAACCCCGACGTGAACGACCCGGCCAAGATGGACGAGTTCGTCTGGGTCACGGCCCGGCCGGGCGAGCCCGCCTGGACCACGGGCGGGAGCTACCTGGTGGTCCGCACCATCCGCCAGCACGTCGAGTTCTGGGACCGCGTCGGCATGCTCGAGCAGGAGCAGATGATCGGGCGCTATCGCGTGAGCGGTGCGCCGCTGGGCGGGACCTATGAGCACGAGGATCCGCGCTTTGACCTCGACCCCAAGGGCGAGCGGATCCCGCTCGACGCCCACATCCGCCTGGCCAACCCGCGGACGCCGCAGACCTCCGAGCAGCGGATCCTGCGGCGCGGCTACAACTACGATCGCGGCGTCGACGAGGCCGGCAACCTCGACCAGGGTCTGCTCTTCATGGCCTTCAACAAGAACCCGCACCAGCAGTTCGCGGTCATCCAGCAGCGGCTGGAGTCCGAGCCGATGACCGACTACATCCTCCCGGTCGGCGGGGGGTATTTCTTTGTGCCCCCCGGAAGCCGCAACAGCGGGGACTGGGTCGGCTCAGGGATGATCGACTGAGCGCTACGAGCGGGCGATCGAGGCCGGGTCGGTGCGCTCCAGCCGTGTCATCGTCACGCTGGCGGTGAGCGTGGCGCCGGCCGAGCCGCGGTAGACGCCCTTGATCGGCGGGACGTCGGCGTAGTGGCGCCCGTGGCCGATCTTGACGTGGGTCTCCCCGGCGAGGAGGCGGTTGGTGGGGTCGGCGCCGACCCACACCGGGTCGCCCCCGCCCGGGACGGGCAGCAGCGCCTCGAGCCAGGCGTGGGTGTCGACCTCCACCGACTCCTGGCCGTCGCCCGAGCCGGCGGCGAACAGATACCCCGAGACGTAGCGCGCGGCGATCCCGTGGTGGCGCAGCAGCGCCAGGCCCAGATGCACGAAGTCCTGGCACACGCCGGCGCCCGCCTGGAGCAGGTCCACCACCTCCGAGTCCACGTAGGTGGCACCCTGGCGGTACTCAAAGCGGTCGGGGATGAGCTCTGAGATCAGCCGCACCGCGGCCAGCGGCGAGGAGGACGCCCGGGTGGCCGAGAGCAGCTCGACCAGGACGGGATGGTCCGGGGCGTCGTCGGTCTGGAGCAGGAACTCCCCGCCGGCCTCGCGGTAATTGGGGTCGGCCAGCGCCTCCCAGGTGGCCTGGGGCGGCTCCGGGGAGGGCCTGGTGCTCACCCGCGCGCGCACGTCGATGGTGAGCTGGCGGTGAGGGCGGGAGATCTCGAACTCCACCACCTCGGTCCCGAAGTAGTCGGTGTGACGATGCAGCCGGACCTCAGGGGTCAGCCGCACCCCGAACTCGTCGCACCGCTGGCGGCCGTTGCCCAGGGGCTTGACCCGCAGCGCGTTGAGGTTGTCGACGACGTCGGAGTCGTACGCGTACTCGGTGAGGTAACGGATGGCGAAGTTCATGACGGCGGCGCGGACGACGGCAAGCCGTCAGATGTGAACGGCGGCCAGGGCGGCGATCGCAAAATAGCGGGAGTCGATGTCGCGATCCACCAGCTCCAGCTCGTCCTGTACCCGCTCGAGGATCAGCTCCAACGCGCCTTCGTCGTCGGGGGCGCGGCGCTGGAGCTCGAGGTCGGCGATGAGCCGCCCGAGGCGCAGCACCGGCGGTGAGGAGCGCGGCTGGGCGTCCGCGGCGGTCAGCGCCGCCGACAGCGCCTCCACCGACGAGGCCACCGAGCCGGGGTAGGCGGAGTCAAAGAGCAGGAAGCGGATCACGGGCGCCACGGTGGGCGCTACCCGCACCGCCCGCCGGTACGCCTGAAAGCCGCCGACGGCGTGCAGCAGGGCCAGCGCCTCGGTCTCATGGCCCTCCTCGAGCGAGCCGGCAGGAATGGCGACGCGGAGCATGCGCAGGATCATGTCGGCCTCCTCGATGCGCCCGCCCGCCTCCAGGAACGCCCGCCCTTCGTCGCGCAGCAGCGTCCGGTCCAGCAGCCCCCAGAACAGCGCGCAGTGCTCCTTGACCTCCTGATAGAAGGAGTAGGGCCCGGACTGGAGGGCCGCGGCCAGGTCGTAGCGGCCCAGCAGCAGGTAGAAGGAGTTGAGCGCCTCCCACATCTCGGTGGAGATGACGTCGCGCATGGTTCGCGCGCGCTCGCGCGCGCGAGCGACACAGGAGACGACCGAGGCGGGGTTGTCGGTGTCCAGGGTGAGCAGGCGTGCCACCTGGACCCGCCCGAGAGGCGCCGGCCCCGGCTCGGCCTCCTCGTCGACCAGCTGCTCCTCCTCACCCAGCGCGGGCGGCTTGGCGCCGATGGTGGCCAGGACGCCCTCCCAGCTGAGGGCGACGCCGCGCTCGCCGGGGCCTCCGGCGACGTCGGCGTGAAAGGCGCCGTCGAGGATGCGCGCGGTGTGCTCGGCGCGGGTGAGGTCGCGTCCCAGCCAGAACAGCTCCTGGGCGATCCGCGCCAGCATCAGGATGTTCCGCCAGGTGCATGCACCTGGCGGCGGGTGGCCGCATGCGGCCACCCGGGCGAGGCCGCATGCGGCCTCGCCTCCATATGTTGCTGTTGCTGTTGCTGGGCCTGGCTCTGCCACCCGCCATAGCGGACGTCGGGCAGCCGCGGGCGGCGCTGGAGCGGCATGAACCCGTCGCGCGCGGTGGTCTCGCCGTGATCGTCGTCGTCGAGCACCCACGTGTCCTTGGAGCCGCCGCCCTGCGACGAGTTGACGATCATCGACCCTTCTCGCAGGGCCACGCGGGTCAGGCCCCCGGGGACGATCCGGATCTCCTCGCCGAACACCGCAAACGGCCGCAGGTCGACATGGCGCGGCGCCAGGTGCCCGCCGCCGACCTCGGTGGGGGCGGTCGAGAGATGGACGAGCTCCTGGGCGATGAAACGGTGGGGATCCTCCTCGATCAGGCGGGCCTGCGCCTCGCACTCGGCCGCGGTGGCATGCGGGCCGATGAAGACGCCCTTGCCCCCGGACTCCGAGGTCGGCTTGACCACCACCTCCGAGAGGCGGCCGAGGACGTGCCGGCGCTGCTTCTCGTCTGACAGCAGGTAGGTGGGGACGTTGTCGAGGATCGGCTCCTCCCCGAGGTAGAAGCGGATCATCTCCGGCACGTAGTAGTAGATCGCCTTGTCATCGGCCACCCCGGTCCCGATGGCGTTGGCGATGGCCACGGTGCCGGCGCGGTAGGCCCGCACCAGCCCCGGCACGCCGAGCATGGAGTCGGGACGGAACTCGAGCGGGTCGATGAAGTCGTCGTCGAGGCGGCGATAGATGGTGTGCACGCGTTGCAGGCCCGAGGTGGTGCGCATGTAACAGACGGCGTCGCGCACCACGAGGTCCCCGGGCTCCACCAGCTCGACGCCCATCTGGCGCGCCAGGAAGGCGTGCTCGAAGTAGGCGGAGTTCATCGCGCCGGGTGTCCACAGGACGACGGTGGGGTGGCTCTCGGCCGCCGGAGCCACGGCGCGCAGCGCGTCGAGCAGCAGCGAGGGGTAGTGGTCCACGGCGCGGATCCGGTGCCCGGCGAAGAGCTCGGGCATCAGCCGGGTCATGGCCACCCGGTTCTCGAGCACATAGGAGATCCCCGACGGCGTCCTCACGTTGTCCTCCAGCACCCGCCAGCGGCCATCGCCGTCGCGCACGAGGTCACACCCGCACACGTGGCAGTACACGCCGCCGGGCGCGCGAACGCCGTGCACGGGCCGCGCGAAGCTGGGGCGGCTGACGATCAGCGACCAGGGCACGATGCCGGCCCGGACGATCTCGTGGGCGTGGTAGACGTCGTCGACGAACGCGTTCAGCGCGCGGATGCGCTGGGCCAGCCCCCGCTTGATCGTCGTCCACTCGGCGGCGGTGAGGACCCGGGGCACCAGGTCAAGCGGCCACGCCCGGTCACGGCGCTCGCCGTCAGACCCCGCCACCTCGAAGGTGATCCCCTGCTGCATGAAGATGGTGTCGCGGCGCCGGCCCGCGGCCTGGAGCGCGTCGGGTCCCAGCCGCTCGAGCGCGGCGATCAGCGAGGTGGCGTGGGGGAGGGGCCGCCCGTCCGCGTCCAGCAGCTCATCGCGGCATCCGTCGGGGATGCGGTACTGCAGGCCGGGCGTCTCGGTGGAGGTCACCGCCTGTATGTCTACCCGTTCGCGCGCGAGAGCGCCATCGGCATACGGACAAGCCGGCTGCCTCGGGCCTATCCCGACGGAGTAGGAGCGGCGCCGCCGGGCGCTAGGGTCCGGGCCGATGTCGGCTGTGTCCGCCCGGACCGTCCTGGTGGTCGAGGACGACCCGCACGTGCGGGCGCTGCTGGAGCGGCTCGTGCGGGGCGCGGGCTACGCGGTGGTGGCGGCGGGGAGCGGAGCCGAGGCCCTGGCGGCGCTGGATGAGGCCGACGGGGCCGTCGATCTCCTGCTCACCGACGTCGGTCTCGGGGATCTGCACGGCGGTGAGCTGGCGCGGCGCGCGGTGGAGCTGCATCCGGGGTTGCCCGTGATCTACGCGTCGGGGCAGGGGCGCGCCAGGGCGCTTGCGGCCGGCATGCCGCCCGGGGATGCCTTCCTGGTCAAGCCGTTTCGGGCCGAGGACCTGCGCGAGGTGCTGGACGGGGTGTTCGCGCGTCGCGGGTAACCGCTCGCGCCGTGCGCCCATCGTCGGTTGACACTCTGGAGCGCACGGTCCCCGCGGTGGCGCTGTGTGCTCTGGGGAGTCAACATGGCATGCGTTCTGAAGCACACCGGTCCGGATCGGGGCGTGTGTGCTCTGGAATGTCAATGCGGCGGCCGTTTGGCAACGGTGAGAAGATCTTGACCGAGGTTCAATGGCGTCTGAGGAACTCGAGGTGATCGTTGTCGACGATCACCTGGCCATGCGAAGGGGTATCGAGTTACTGCTCCGCGAAGCGGGCTTCCGCATCGCGGGGGTGGCCGGGACACTCGACGAGGCGCGGGCCATCCTGTCGCGGCGGCGCTTCGATGTCGTGCTGCTGGACGTGCAGCTCGGCGCCGACAGCTCGGTCGGCCTGGTCGAGGACCTGCTGCGCGAGGACCCCGCGTCGCCGATCGTCCTCTACACCGGCTACACGGGATCAGACTCGATGCTGCACGAGGCGGTGCGGGCAGGGGCCCGCGGCTTCGTGCTCAAGACCTCGCCCGCGCCGCGGCTCACCGATGCGCTCAACGCCGTGGCGGCGGGTGGCACCTACGTTGACCCGGAGCTGGCCGCGCAGCTGGCCGAGGGCGGCGAGCTGCAGCGGCTCGGCGCGCTCAGCGCCCGGGAGCTCGAGGTGCTGGAGCTGCTCGCCGAGGGGCTCAACGGCCAGATGATCGCCGAGCGCCTCTTCCTGTCGCCCGAGACGGTCCGCACCCACGTTCGCAACGCCACCTCGAAGCTCGGCGCGCGCACGCGCGTGCAGGCGGTGGCGATGGTGGTGCGGGGTCGGCGGTCGGGCTAGCCGCGCGCCGCGGGCGGCGGCGGTCGGGGAGCTAGACCTCGCCGGCGAGCCGGCGGGTGACCTCGAGGGCTCGCTCCGCGGCGGCCGCCACCTCGGCCAGGTCGGCGCGCACCGACGCGCCTGAGGCGTCGGTGGACGCGCCGAGCTCGGCGGTGACGAAGGCGGTGTAGTTGACGATGACCGCCAGGGCGTTGTTGAGCTCGTGGGCCAGTGCGCGGGCCTCCGGGTCGCCGGTGCGCAGGCCGGGCGTCGCGGTCGCCGAGGGCAGGCCCGCGTCCACGAAGCCGACCTCACGCTCCACGGCCACACTGCCCAGCACTGTGCCCGCCGCGTCGTATCGCGCCACCCAGCGGCTCTGCACGGCCACCAGCCGCCCGTCCTTGCAGCGGTGCTCCAGCCGCCCTTCCCAGTGGCCGAGGTCGCCGAGCTCCTCGGTGATCTCCAGCAGCGGCGCCGGGAAGCGCGTGTGCAGCAGGGTGGCGGCGCGTCGGCCCAGCACCTCCTCGCGCGCGTAGCCGTAGGCCGCCGCGGCGGCCGGGTTCCAGTAGACGACCGCCCCGTCGGCATCGCACCCGATCACCGGATCGGGCAGCGACTCCAGCAGCTCTGCGGCGAGGTCGGGGTCTCGCGCCTGCACATTTGCATTCTGGGCCAACCCCACGGCCGGCGTCGCGTTCTTACGAAGGGGCGCAGGTGGGAATACTGAAAACCGGCCCTGTCTGCGAGATGCATCTCCCTGCCCACACACCCACCGCTGCCGTGCCCCCGATCCGCCGCGAGAGCGTGGTCGTCCCGTGAGCCACGAGCGGCTGCCTGAGGGGGCGCTGGAGGAGATGCTCGACGCCGCGCCAGACGGCATCGTCATGGCCGGCGACGATGGGCGGATCCGCTATGTCAACCGCGCCGTGGAGGTGCTGTTCGGCTACGCGCACGACGAGCTGATCGGCGTGCCGGTGGAGCAGCTGATCCCGGGCCGCCTGCGCGGCCGCCACATCGCGGACCGCGCCGCCTACGTCGAGCAGCCCCAGCCGCGGCCGATGGGGCTGGGCCTGCGCCTGCAGGGGCTGCGCCGCGACGGCGCTGAGGTCCCGGTCGAGATCAGCCTGGCGCCGATGACCTTCGACGGCGACGAGGCCGTGGTGGCGGTGGTGCGGCCGGCCACCGAGCAGCGCCGGCTGGAGGAGGAGCGCCTGCGCTACGCCCAGGCGCACGCCGTGGAGGAGATCGTGGGCGCGCTGGACGCGATCGTGTGGGAGTCCACCACGCCCGATCGGGAGTCGCTGACCTTCCTCGGCGGCCGCGAGGAGATGCTGCTGGGCTATCCGCGCGAGCAGTGGCTGCAGCCGGGGTTCTGGATGTCGCTGGTGCATCCCGAAGACCGCCTGGCGGCCCTCACCTTCGTGGAGGCGGCGCGCGAGAGCTCCAACTTCGAGCTGCTGTACCGGATGATCTCCGCCGACGGCGAGGTCCGGCAGGTGCGCGACATCGTCACCGTCACGCGCGATCCCGATGGGGCCATCCAGCGCCTGCGCGGGGTCATCACCGACATCACCGAGCGCCAGGAGATCGCCGCCCGTCTCACCCAGGCCCAGAAGATGGAGGCGGTGGGGCAGCTGGCCGGCGGGATCGCCCACGACTTCAACAACCTGCTGACGATCGTCTCCGGTTACGCGCGGCGGTTGCAGGCCCGGGCCGACATGGCCTCGGCGCACTCCGACCTTGAGCAGATCCTGCTCGCGTCAGACAGGGCGGCGGAGCTGACCCGCCAGCTGCTCGCCTTCGCGCGCCGCGGCCATACCTCGGCATCGCTGATCGACGTCTCGGGGCTGGCCCGTGAGCTCGAGCCGATGCTGCGCCGGCTGCTCGCCGCCGACATCGTCTTCGACTTCGCGCTCGGATCCGGGTTGCCCCAGGTGATGATGGACCGCACCGGCCTGGAGCAGATCATGATGAACCTGATGATCAACGCCTCGGACGCGATGCCCTCCGGGGGCACGCTGCGAGTGACGGCGCGAGAGCGGAGCGTCCCGGCCGAGGAGGCCGCGGTGCACGGGCTGGAGGCCGGTCAATACGTCGAGCTCACCGTCGCCGACACCGGCACCGGGATGGCGCCCGAGACGGTGGAGCGCATCTTCGAGCCGTTCTTCTCCACCAAGGGCGAGCGCGGCACCGGGATGGGCCTGGCCACGGTGTACGGCACGGTCGATCAGGCCGACGGCTGGATCGAGGTCGCCTCCACGGTGGGCGAGGGCACCACCTTCACCGTGCTGCTGCCCGCGGCCGGTGAGCCCGCCGAGGCGGCCCCCTTCCCGGACCCCCAGCGCCCGACGCTGCTGCTGGTGGAGGACGAGCCGGCGCTGCGGATGCTCGTGGTCACCACGCTCGAGGAGGCGGGCTACCTCGTGCTGCAGGCCGGCAACGGCCTGGACGCCATCGCCCTCGCCGAGCGCCACCGCGGCGATATCGACCTCCTCCTCACCGACGTGGTCATGCCGCGGCTGTCGGGTCCCGAACTGGCGCAGAAGCTGCGAGCGCTGCGCCCCGGCCTCGAGGTGCTGTTCATGTCGGGCTACAACGACAGCCGGCTCGTGCACCGCGGGGTCGAGGAGGCCAAGGTCAACCTGGTCGTCAAGCCGTTCAGCCCCGGCGAGCTGGTGCAGCGCGTGGGCGAGCTGACCGGCGGGCAGTCGCCGCCGGCGGGCGCGTAGGGCAGCTGACCGGCGGGCAGTCGCCGCCGGCCGGCGCGTCACACGTCTCGGGACCTAGGCCGGGTTGACGAGCTCGCGGTGGGCGACGCGATGGTAGGCGTCACGCATGACGAGCTCGACCGGCTGCCCTTGTGCGGCATGGCGATAGGCGAGGCGGCGGGCCTCGTGGAGGGTCCGGCAGCGGACGGGGGAGACTTCATCGGGAAGCTCCACCTCCCAATCGCCGTGCGCTTCGTGGTCGATGCGAATGGTGGGATAGACGGCAGGGGGCATGAGACCCAGGGTGCCACCCCGGTCCCCACTTGTCACCACCTATGGACGAACTTTTACCCGTTTGGGTGGAATCCACCACCAAATCATGGGCGGGGGACGACGAGCAGCGGACAGGCGGCCCGCCGCGCCAGCTGCGTGGAGGTGCTGCCGCTCAGCAGCCGCCCCGCTGGGCCGTACGCGCGTGACCCCAGGACGAGCAGGTCGAGGTGCTCGGCCATGGTGGCCAGCTCCTCCGCCGGGTCTCCGTCGGTCACCGCGCACACCTCCAGGGCCGCCTCGTGGCGCTCGGCCAGCTCCCGGGCGGTCTGAAGGGCCAGCTCTGACTCGGCGGTGCCCGCATCGCCGACGCCCACGGCGCGGACCACGGGCTCGGCCAGCCCGTACCCCCGCGGGGCGATGGCCACCGCGCACGAGGAGCCGTTCAGCGCCGCCAGGGTCTGGCCGCCGAGCATGGTGTGCCCGGCCGGCCCGCGGTGGCTGGAGCCCACCACCAGCAGCTCCGCGGACTCCTTGCGGGCCAGACGGTGAAGCGCGCGGCCAACCAGCCCGCCGGCGGCGCCGGTGTTGGTGTCGCCGCCGACGCCATAGACGTTGGTGAGGACCATGCGCGCCGACGGCGGGGCCAGCACCCGCGCCAGCGCGATGGCATCCCGGCCGCCCGACGCGCCGTCCACGGCCACCAGCACCTTCCCCCTCACCGGCGTCAACGACCGCGTCTCCCCGGGGTGCGAGCCCCGCGCGGCGCGTGGCGGCAGGTCTCACGGCCGGTCATGGTGGTGTCCATACCCTCAGCCCCTGCCTGCTACAACGTCGGCGTGACACCGGACGAGTCGGCAGTGGGATGCACCGGCACCGTGATCGTGGCCACGCGGGGCGAGGCGGGGCCGGGCGAGGTGCTGGTGCGGACGCGGGGCGGCACCGAGGCCTACCTGGCCTGGTCGGAACGGCCGCTGGCCAAGGGGACCGAGGTGCTCGTCTACAACGCTCGGGGAAACAGGGCGTTGGATGTGATGGAATTCACCAGTGAGGGCTAGTTGCTCGGCGAGCACGGCTGGTGGCGATGTGATCCGTCATTCTGAGAGGAGTCACTGATGTTCGGTTTTCGCGTGCCCGCACCCGATGAGGCGATGCTGATCTCGGGAGGACGGTCCGGTCAGAACGGTACGCCGTTCAAGGTGGTGACAGGCCACGGGGCCTTCGTCGTTCCCTTCGTGCGCCAGGCCAGCTTCCTCACGCTCGCCATGCGCGAGGCCGAGGTGGCCGAGCAGTGCGTGACCAAGCAGGGCATCGCGCTTCAGGCCAAGGCCGTGATCGCGTTCAAGGTGGGCAACGATCCTGAGAGCATCGTCAACGCCGCCCAGCGCTTCCTCTCCGATCAGGACCAGATGGCCGTGCTGACGGGACGGATCTTCGCCGGGCACCTCCGCTCCATCGTCGGCTCGATGACCGTGGAGGAGATCGTCACCGAGCGCCAGAAGCTGGCCACCGAGGTGCTCGACGGCTCCAAGGCCGAGATGGCCAAGATGGGCCTGATCGTCGATTCGCTGCAGATCCAGTCGATCGACGACATGGGGGCCGGCTACATCGACGCGATGGCGGCGCCCCACAACGCCGCCATCCAGCGCCAGGCCAAGAGCGCCCAGGCCCAGGCCAACCAGGCCGCCGCCGAGGCCGAGCAGGAGTCGCAGCGCAAGCAGGCCGAGTACCAGCGCGAGACCGCGGTCGTCCAGGCCAAGTACAAGGCCGAGGTCGACAAGGCCCAGGCCGAGGCCGGGCAGGCCGGTCCGCTGGCCCAGGCCGGGGCGCAGCGCGAGGTGATCGCCGCCCAGACCGAGCTGGCCCAGCGCCAGGCCCAGCTGCGCCAGCAGCAGCTGGTGGCCGAGGTGGTCAAGCCCGCCGAGGCCGAGGCGGAGAAGACGCGGGTGCTGGCCAAGGCCGACGCCGAGCGGATGAAGATCCAGGCCGAGGCGGCCGCGTCGCACAACCGGGTGGCGCTCGACCGCATGCTCATCGACCAGTTGCCCCAGATCGTCCGCGAGGCAGCGGGCGGGCTGGCCAACGCCAACATCAACGTGCTCAATGGGGCCGACGGCCTCGGACAGCTCGCCGCCGGTCTGGTGTCTCAGGGGCTGAGCATCTTCGACTCGGTCAGGAGCAACCTCGGCGACTACGACGACGAAGAGGACGCGGACGACGTTCCGCCGCCCCGGCCCCAGCTGTCGGGCAGCGACCGCCCGCCCGCGAGCGGCGAGGCCCGCCGCGGGCCGGTGGATCCCGAGTCGGGGCCGCGGCCGGGCCCTGACGCTGGGAGATAACGATCACGTGGTGATTGCGATCTCCCACGCTCGCGGGTTCACCGTGCCCGCTGGGCCGCCAGGTATGTGAGCGCCCACGTCAGCCACGTCGGTGCCTGGGTGCGCCACAGCGCGAATGAGTGACCGCCCTGGTAGGTGTGGAAGATGTGGATGATTCCGGTGCGGCGCAGCGAGGCGTCGTACCGGCGGTTCATGGTGAGAAAGCGGCTGTCCTGGCGCCCCACGTAGAACGCGATCTGCGTCGGCAGTGAGCTCAGCGAGGCCTTCAACGGCGCGCCCCGGGGGACTTCGGCCGCGGCGTCGGCCTGGGCGGAGCCGAGGTTGAGCACCTTGGTGCCGGCGGGGTTGGTGGCGACGAAGTAGCCGCTCCACGACTGCACGGCGCCGAACTGCGCGAGGTTGCGCAGCCCGATGTTCATCGCCCCGTAGCCGCCGGCCGACAGGCCCACCAGGGCGCGGCCGTCACGTTGCGCGATGGTGTCAAAGCGCGCGTCGATGCAGGCGGTGAGATCGTGGGCGATGGCCTGTGGCCAGTCCTCGGTGGCGTCCCAGTCCAGGTACTCGCGATCGGAGTCGGCGTCGCGGGCGCCCTGCGGCGCCACGACGATCGCCTTCTCGCCCGCGGAGGCGACCGCCGAGGCCACGAAGGCGTTCTGGCGATAGGCGGCGGGGCCGGCCGGGAGCCCGTGCAGGAAGTAGACGGTCGGGTACCGGCGCCCCGACGAGTACCCGGCGGGGAGGTACACCAGCGCGGGGATGGTCCCGCCCAGTGAGGGCGACGTGCAGAGAACCGAGATGGTGCGCGCCCGCGACGGGGTCGTCGAGGCGCGGCGCGCACGGTGATGCGGCCTGCGGCGACTGGCCAGGACGGCGGCGGTGGCGGTGCCGAAGACGACGAGGGTCACCGCGGTGAACACCAGCGCCTGGAGGAGGCGTCGCCGGTTCACGGCCTGGCGCCCGCCCGCATCCGTTCAAGGAGTGCAAACACGCTCCTTACGAAACACATCACCCCCGCCCGTAGTCTCGCTGGAGTGACGGCGATCGCACGGGGCACCCTGAGGCGCAGCGGCCACGCGGCGGTGTGGGCGGTGGTCCTCATCGCCGGTCTGCTGGCGGGAACCGGATGGCTGTATGTCCTGCGGGGCCTGCATTGGCTGCGGCTCGGTCCGCGGATCGCCGATTCACTGCCGCTGTTGCAGCTTGCCGCCTCCGACGGTCAGCCCCTGCTGCGCGTGCTGGTGGCCTGGATCCTGGCCGGCGCCTTCACCGGGGTCGCGCTCATGGAGGTGGCTCCGCTGCGCCGGCTGGCGGTCGCACTGGGGGTGGCGCTGGTGGTGCTGCTGCTCGCCTCCCAGGCGTCCTATGCGCTGGCGCGCAACGTCGCCTTCTCCGCGACGGTCTTCTCGCGCGCCCCGGGGCTCGGCCCGGTGATCGAGGCCTGCGCCTTCGCGCTGGGGTGCGCGCTACCGCGGGCGGCCGACCGCGGGCAGCGGGAGGGGCGCCGGCGCCGGTCGCTCGTCTCGCTGATCAGCGGCTTTGACGATCGCGGTGTGAGCGGCGGCGAGGACCGGCACGCCGGCCAGTACGACCGCGATCGCCAGCCCGTGCAGCACGCTCACGGCGACGCCCGCGCCTAGCGACTCGCCGAACGCGAGCAGCCCGCAGGCGAGCGCCACCAGGGCGGTGGCCGCGGTCATCAGCGAGATCCCGGGCACCGCGTTTCCGGCCTCGAGCGCGGCCTGGAAGCAGAGGAAGCCCGCGAAGGTGCCCGCCACCGCCACCAGCGGCCACCCGCTGACCAGCCCGGCGAGCCCAGAGTGGCGCCACCCCACCGAGATGGCCTTGATGGCCGCGTCGGCCAGCCCATAGAAGATCCCGGCGGCGGCCGCACGGGCGGCCGGGGCGCGCACCCGGGCGACGGCCGCGCCGCACGCCGCGCCGGCAGCGATAAGGACGAGCAGCCGGCCGGCGTCGAGGCGGTCAGTCGCTGTGGAGAAACCGATGGGGAGGGTGGCGAGCCCGGCGGCCATGGCCAGCACCGCCAGCGCCTGGCCGCGGGTCACCCGTTGATGGAAGAGGCCGGCGGCCAACGGGACCGAGAGGGCCAGGCCGCCGGCGGCAAACGCCTGCACGAGGGCCAGTGGCGCGATGGCGACGGCGACGATCTGCAGGGCGAAGCCCAGCCAGCCCAGCCCCTGCCCGGCCAGCCACATCGGGTCGTGCAGCGAGCGCCGCAGCCGCGCCGCGGCGCCCTGGGCGGCGGTGCCGTGGCCGAGGGCACGATGCTGGAGCAGGAAGCCAAGGTTGATCAGCGCCGCCGAGACCAGCGCCAAGAGCAGGCCGCCGATCACCGGGCGGGAGGCACCCGGGATCGGCGGCCCTCCTCACGCTGACCACGACCGGCCTTACGTCGTTCGGCCCGTGCGGTCTGGTGATGGCGGTGGCGACCCGCGCCGTGGGGAATGGGGATCACGCCCGGGGTCAGCGAGCGGGCCCGCCCGGGCGAAGTGAGGGCCGGCGGCGTGCGCGTGTCGCGCGAGGCGAGGATCAGCATCTGGTCAAGGTGCGCGTGCCACAGCTGCCAGTCGTGGCCCCCGGGGTACAGCGCCCAGGTGACCTGGGCGCCCGCGGCGGCCAGCGCCCGCGCCATCGGCCCGGTCTGCGGGCTGTCGTCGTCGTCGCGTCCCACGAAGAGGAAGGCGCGCACCGGATCGCGCGCGATCAGGCCGCGGAGCCGGTGCACGTAGTCCTGGGGACTGTTGGCGGCGAGCGTCGCCGCGCTGGCGTGGGCGAACACGCCGCTGCGCGTCTCGGTGTAGTAGCCGCTCCAGGACTGCAGGGCGGCGAAGGTCCTGATGTGGTGCAGGGCGATGTTGGTGGCCCCGTAGGCGCCCATCGAGAATCCCGCGATGACGCGGTCCTGGCGGTGGGCCAGCGTGCGGAAGCGGTGGTCGACATTGCGCACCACGTTCATCACGTAGCCGGCGAAATCCCCCGACGGCGTGTTGGCCCACTCGGAGTCCGAGTAGGTGCTGGCGCCGATGCGCCCGTCGGGGAAGACGAGGATCATCGGGCGCATCCGGTGCTGCGCGATGAGGTTGTCCATGCGCACGGGAAGCTGCGCGATGTCGGTGAAGACGACCGGGCGGCCGGGACTGCCGTGCAGGAGGTAGTAGACGGGATAGCGCTCGCCGCTCGCCCCGGCGCGGTCATAGCCCGGCGGCGTGTAGACGATGTAGTCCGCCTGCCGGTGCAGCGCCGGCGAATAGAAGTGCACGGTGCGCAGGCGTCCGTGCCCGGCGTGGGGCACGAAGGCCACCGTGGCAAAGCCGCGGTGCTGGTAGTAGGACTCCCAGTAGCGGTAGGCGCCGATCAGCCCGACGACGGCGAGGGCGACGGAGGCCAGCGCCGCGGCGCCACGTGCCCGCGACAGCCTCACCGTGCCTGTCCGATGGGCCCCGGCGGGCGCAGCCGGGCCGCCACGACCTCCGGAAGCCCCTCGCGTACCGCCGCCGCCCACTGTCCGCGCTCGCGGTGCGGGAGGTAACCCTCGGCCTGCAGGACGCGGCCGATGGTGAGTGGCAACGCGGCACGCGATTCGTAGACCAGGTAACGGGGCCGCCACCGCGGGGAGAACTTCTCGTTGAAGCGCACCAGCCGGTCCATCTGGAAGCGGCGGTGCAGCGGCCCCAGGGCGACCTTGGTCAGTACGCGGGCCACCGCGTTGCGGCTGGGCTCGCGGCGCACGAGGTGGGCCAGGCCGGCGTAGTTGAGGCTGACCTCGGCCACACCCCGTGCGCGCGCCTCCTCAAGGGCTCGAGCGACCAGGGCCTCGTTGAGCCCGTTGGGCGTCTCGCCCACGCGCTGCATGGTGTCCAGCGACAGCAGGGCTCCGCAGGTGACAAAGCGCATGACCCCGCCGAGCTCGCCGTCCGGCGAGCGCGCCAGCACGTAGAGATCGTCGGCGCGCGGCGCCGAGCTGAATGACCCCATGCCCATGGCAAAGCCGTGCACCTGGGGATGCTCATCGCTCCAGCGCGCGGACACGAGCTCGATCTCGGTCTCCAGCCAGCTGTCGATCTCACGTCCGTCGTAGGCACTGATGGTCCAGCCGCGCCGGGCCACACGATGCACGGACTGGCGCAGCTTGCGCACCGACCGTCCCTCCAGCGTGAACGTCTGCGGGTCCACGAACGCCTCCTCGCCGACGCACACCGCGTGCAGCCCGAGCGCGCGATAGGTCTCCAGGTACGTCTCGGCGGCGCCCCACAGAGCGATCTGCCAGCCCCGTCGCCGGGCCTGGTCCTGGAAGGCCGCCAGCACCTCCCCGGCGGAACCGTCGGGCGCGACCGGGTCGGCCGAGATGACCGCGGTGCCGCCGATCACCCGGTAGGCGAGCACGCCACCGGCGGCGAAGGCCAGTGCCTTGTCGGGGCGCAGCAGAAACGGGGATAGCGAATCGGTGCCGTACGCGTCGACGATCGCCCGCGCCGCCCCATACTCGTGGTCGTAGTGGCGGTTGGTGGCGGCGGCCGGGCGCACCAACGAGCGCAACGCCAGGACACTGATCGCCACCGCGCCGGTCATGAGGACG
>DATJTQ010000057.1:0-15077 GCA_035503355.1 Solirubrobacteraceae bacterium | reverse complement strand
CGAACCGGGGACCGCGGCGATCTCGTCGGCGGTGCCCTCGGCGACGACGTGACCGCCGTGTTCACCGGCGCCGGGCCCCATGTCGACGATGTGGTCGGCGGCGCGCATCGTGCCCTCGTCATGCTCGACGACGAGCACGGTGTTGCCGAGGTTGCGCAGCCGCTCGAGCGTCGCGAACAGCTTCTCGTTGTCACGCTGGTGCAGGCCGATCGACGGCTCGTCGAGGATGTAGAGCACGCCGACCAGCGAGGAGCCGATCTGGGTCGCGAGGCGGATCCGCTGCGCCTCGCCGCCTGACAGCGTCGCGGCGGCGCGGTCCATCGAGAGGTAGCCGACGCCGACGTTATCGAGGAACCGGAGCCGCTCCTCGATCTCGCGCAGCACGAGCCGCGCGATCCGCCGGTCGTGATCGGAGAGCTCCAGCGCCGACACCCACTCCAGCGCCCGCCGTGCCGGCAGCGCGGTGAACTCGTTGATCGAGCTGCCCGAGACGAGCACCGCGCGCGACTCGGGGCGCAGCCGCGCGCCCTTGCAGTCGGGGCACGGCCGCAACGTCATGTACTCCTCGATCTTCTCGCGCGCGAACTCCGAGTCGGTCTCCCGGTAGCGGCGCTCGAGGCTGGAGACGATCCCCTCGAACTGGGTCGCGTAGGAGCGCCGGCGGCCGAAGCGGTTGCGGTAGGAGACCTGGATGCGCTCGCCGTTGGTGCCATAGAGGAAGAACTCCTGCGCGTCGGCCGGCAGGTCCTCCCACGGCGTGTCGAGATCGACGTCATAGCGCTCGGCGATCGCCTGGGTGAGCTGGTCGTAGTACGAGGAGGCGCTGGCCGCCCACGGGGCGATCGCGCCCTCGCCGATCGACAGGGTGGGGTCCGGGACCACCAGATCCGGATCGATCTCCATCTGGGAGCCGAGCCCCGTACAACGCGGGCACGCGCCGTGGGGCGCGTTGAAGGAGAAGATCCGCGGCTCGAGCTCGATGAGGCTGGGGCCGTGCACCGGGCAGGAGAACTTCTCCGAGAAGGTGAGGATCTTGGCCGCTGGGGGGCGGGCGGCGGGATCCGGTTCGTCCACCAGCTCGATCTCCACCAGCCCATCGGCCAGCGTGACCGCCGTCTCGATCGAGTCCGCCAGCCGTTTGCGCAGATCGGTCTTCATCACCAGACGGTCGACGACCACCGCGATGTCGTGCTTGTACTTCTTGTCGAGCACGATCTCCTCGTCGAGGCGGCGCAGCTCGCCGTTGACCTTGACCCGGCCAAAGCCCTCGGCCCGCAGCTCCTCGAACTGCTTGCCGTACTCGCCCTTGCGCCCGCGCACGATCGGGGCCAGCACCATGAAGCGGGTCCCCTCGGGCAGCTCCATCACCTGATCGATGATCTGCTCAGCCGACTGCCCGGTGATGGGCCGGCCGCACACGTGGCAATGGGGGTGGCCGATCCGCGCCCACAACAGGCGCAGGTAGTCGTAGATCTCCGTGACGGTGCCCACCGTCGACCGCGGGTTGCGCGACGTCGTCTTCTGGTCAATCGAGATCGCCGGCGACAGGCCCTCGATCGAGTCGACGTCGGGCTTGTCCATCTGACCGAGGAACTGCCGGGCGTAGGCCGACAGCGACTCCACATACCGTCGCTGGCCCTCCGCGTAGATCGTGTCGAACGCCAGCGACGACTTGCCGGAGCCCGACAGGCCGGTGATGACGGTCAGCGAGTCCCGTGGGATCTCGACCGTGACGTCCTTGAGATTGTGTTCGCGCGCGCCTGAGACGACAAGCTTGTCCATACCTCTTCGAGTCTAGTTGACCGAACAGACGTTCCCATGTCAGATCGCACCCCATCGGCCCGATCTGGCCTACAGTTGACGCTATGAGCGAGGAAGAAATTTCGCCCGGTTTCGGTGGGCGGCGAGCTCGCGGCGTGCGAGCGTCCGACGAGGACCGCGAGCAGCTCATCGCCGAGCTCAACGAGCACTCGGTGGCCGGCCGCCTCGACACCGACGAGCTGGAGCGGCGCGTGAGCGCGGCCTACGAGGCCACCACCACCGGGGAGCTCGACGCGCTGCGCAGCGACCTTCCCGCGCCCAGCAAGCAGGTCGCCCTCCAGCACGCCGAGCGGCGCCGCCAGCTGACGCGGCGGATGGTCCAGGAGAGCGGTGGCTCGCTGAGCGCGTTCGTCGTGTGCACCGTGATCTGGGCGGCGTCAGGCGCCCACGGCCAGTTCTGGCCGGTCTGGGTGCTGTTGGTGTTCCTGCTCAGCGTGGTGCGCAACGGGTGGGCGCTGTACGGTCCGGCGCCCGACCTCGACGCCGTGGAGGCGCAGCTCGACGCGCGGCGCGCGCAGCGCCTGAGCCGCGATGCCCGTCGCGGCGACCGCCGGCGCCGGTAGAGCCGGGCTAGCTCTCGACGCTGGCGTAGACCTCGTCCAGCAGTCCGCCGGCGTCAGCGAGATGGAAGTTCTCGCTGAGATACCGAGCGGTCTCTTCGCGCGGGGTGCCGTTGAGCGCCATGTTCAGCGCGATCAACCGGGCGCCCTCCGCGTCGCCACCCTGCTGGGCGGGCTGGGGCTGGTCAAAGCCGTTGGTATGACCGCCATCGCCGGCCACGGCGTGGAACTCGGCGGCCTCGGGCTGCGGGGTCGCCTCCGTGCTCTGGTCAGCCAGGGCGGGCTCCGCCGCCGGTGGCTGGAAGCCCTCGGCGAACTGCGGCTCCTGGGGCTCGTCGGGGGCCGACGGCGCATCCTCGTGCACGGGCGCCGGCTCGCGCAGGCCCGTCACCGCGGTCGAGTCGGCACCGGGGAGCGGCTCGTCAGGGACGAAGGCGGGACGGGGGGCGATCGCGCTCGACACGTCGGTCAGGCCGGTCTCGAGCTGCTGAAGGTCGGCGGTGAGCCGGCTGGAGCCGGTGCGCACCGACTCGATCATCGCTTGCATCTCCTGCTCCATCGCGTTGACGCGCTCCATCATCGCGCTGGTCGAGGCCGACACCTTGTCCAGGTACTCGCGGGCCTCGCGCTGCGCGGTCTCGCGAGTCGCGCCGGCCTCGTTGTTGGCCTCATCGCGGATCTCGCGCGCGTCATTCTCCGCGGCGCGCTGGATCTCGGCGGCGGACTGCTCCGCGGCCTCGACGATGGTGCGCACGCGGTCCGACGCGGACGAGGCGACATTGTCAGTGCGACGGCGCGCCTCATCCCTGAACGCGGCGACCTCGTCGGCCACAGCGGACAGGTGCGCGTCGACCGCGTCCGGGTCGTAACCGCGCGACCCGAGCGGGAAGTCCTTCTTCTCGATGTTGTGCCTGTCCAGAGCCACGCCTGTACCTCCGAGGGATCACGAACGATGAAGGAGCACCGCGAGCGTAGCGAACGATCGCCGCGCGCACGGGGCCTTGCAACGGTAAAAGCTCTACAAATCAGAGCATCTTTACCGGTGCTTATCCCCACCCTCCTCGACATCCCGTCCGGATCCGAGGAAGACAGGCACAAGTCACCCGGTTGCTACGGCCTGATCTAACTGGCGCTTGAGATCTCTGATCTCGTCGCGCAGCTTCGCTGCATATTCGAAGCGAAGATCCTCCGCGGCAGCGAGCATCTCCTCCTCCAGTTCGACGATTGCACGCTCGATTTCAGCGGGCGACATCGACGAGGCAGCACGCTGGCGACGCCGGCGCGACTTGGGCACCTTGGAGTCCGACATGAGGAACTCGGCGATGTCGGAGATGCCCTTGACGATCGTCTCCGGGGTGATGCCGTGCTCCTCGTTGTAGGCCCGCTGAATCGTCCGGCGACGATCGGTCTCGTCGAGCGCGGTGCGCATGGCGGCGGTCTCCTTGTCGGCGTACATGACCACCTTGCCGTCGACGTTGCGGGCGGCGCGCCCGATGGTCTGGATCAGCGAGGTCGCGCCGCGCAGGAACCCCTCCTTGTCGGCATCGAGGATCGCCACCAGCGAGACCTCGGGCAGGTCCAGCCCCTCGCGGAGGAGGTTGACGCCCACCAGCACGTCGTATCCGCCCAGACGGAGCTCGCGGATGATCTGGATGCGCTCCAGAGTGTCGATCTCCGAGTGCAGGTAGCGGACCTTGAAGCCCATCTCCAGCAGGTAGTCGGTGAGATCCTCGGACATCTTCTTGGTCAGGGTGGTGACCAGCGTCCGCTCGTCGCGGTCGACGCGGACGCGGATCTCGTTCATGAGATCGTCGATCTGGTTGCGCGTCTCGCGGACCTCGACCTCGGGGTCGATGATCCCGGTCGGGCGGACGATCTGCTCCACGATGCGCGGCGAGTGGCTGCGCTCGTATTCGCCCGGCGTCGCGGACACGAAGACCATCTGGGGCGTGATGGAGAGGAACTCGGCGAACGTCTGCGGGCGGTTATCCAGTGCGCTGGGCAGGCGGAACCCGTAGTCCACCAGGGTCTGCTTGCGCGACCGGTCGCCCTCGTACATGCCGCCGATCTGGGGCACCGTCTGGTGAGATTCGTCGATGAAGCAGACGAAGTCGTTGGGGAAGTAGTCCAGCAGGCAGTAGGGACGGTCGCCCGCGTTGCGGCCGTCAAGGATGCGTGAGTAGTTCTCGATGCCCGAGCAGAACCCCAGCTCGCGCAGCATCTCCATGTCGTACTGGGTGCGCTGGCGCAGCCGATGGGACTCCAGCAGCTTGCCCTGCTGCTCGAGCTCGGCGCAGCGGGCGTTGAGCTCGCGCCCGATCTCGGCGACGGCGTCCTCGATCATCCCCTCGCGGACGTTGTAGTGCGACGCGGGCCAGATGGCCACGTGCTCGAGATCGTCCTCGATCAGCTCGCCGGTCACCGGGTCGAAGTGCTGCAGATGCTCGACCTCGTCGCCGAAGAGCACGATCCGGTAGGCGGTCTCCGCGTAGGCCGGGAAGACCTCGAGGGTCTCGCCACGCACTCGGAAGGTCCCGCGCGAGAGCGCCGTATCGTTGCGGTTGTACTGGATGGAGACGAGCTTGCGCAGCAGCTTCTCGCGGTCGATCATCTCGCCCTTGTTGAGGGTCTGAAGGTTCATCTCGTAGGTCTGCGGCGAGCCCAGGCCGAAGATGCAGGAGACGCTGGCGACGATGACCACGTCGCGCCGCGCGAACAGCCCCGCGGTAGCGGCATGGCGCAGCCGGTCGATCTCCTGGTTGATGGCCGAGTCCTTCTCGATGTAGAGGTCCTTGGAGGGGACGTAGGCCTCGGGCTGGTAGTAGTCGTAGTAGGAGACGAAGTACTCGACCGAGTTGTTGGGGAAGTAGGTCCGGAACTCGTTGCAGAGCTGCGCGGCCAGCGTCTTGTTGTGGGCGATGATCAGCGACGGCCGCTGGACGGCCGCGATGGTCGCGGCCATGGTCATCGTCTTGCCGGTACCGGTGGCTCCGAGGAGCGTCTGAAACTGCTCGCCCTCCTCGATCCCGCGCGCCAGCGCGTCGATCGCGCCGGGCTGATCGGCGGTGGGAGAGAAGGCGCTGTCGAGCTCGAATTCGGGCATCTCGGTTCACCTATGAATTTAGCGGGCGGGTGGGACCGCTCCGGGCCGTCTGCGGCCAGGAGCTGACCGCATTTCCTCCCCCGGCGTTGGCGGGGTTATCGGCCAACGTCAACGGCGCTGTCGAGAGCGGAGCCGCGTGGCTGCGGCGGCCCGACGTGCGCACTTTTTACACATATGCTGGAGAAATCGCGCACGTGGGATCGCCGCTCGGCCTCATGGGCAACCGCCGTTCGGCCTCGTGGGCAACCGCCGCTCGGCCTCGTGGGCAACCGCGACCCCGCAGCCCGCTCCCTCGACAGCCGCCCTTGACGTTCGCCGAGGCCCGGGCACACGCCCCGGCCGCGGGCCCTACGAGTACCCCAAGGCCGAGGCGTAGGTCCTGCGGTACTCGCTGCGCGCGCTCAGCACCCGCTGCACGTAGGCGCGCGTCTCGGGGAAGGGGATGTCGACGACGCGGAAGCGCTGGCCGTCGGCGTGCGCCAGCCTGACCCAGCTGTCGACGTTGGTCTCTCCGCCGTTGTAGGCCGCAAGCGCCAGGACGGTGTCGTCGTGGTACACGTTGAGCAGGTAGCGCAGGTAATAGCTTCCGTAGGCGATGTTGACCTCGGGCGTGGAGAGGTCGGCGGTGGTGAAGGTGGTGGCTCCCGAGCGCCTGGCCAGGAAGGTCGCGGTCTCGGGCATGAGCTGCATGAGGCCCACCGCGCCGGCCGAGGAGGTGCGCGGGTCGAACTTGGTCTCGGCGTAGATGACCGCGGCCACCAGGGCCGGGTCCAGGTGCTTGGCCGACGCCTCCTGGCGGATCACTGACGAGTACTGCAGCGGCAGGCCCAGCGAGTTGACGGCGCGCTTGGCCAGCGGCAGCACCAACAGCAGCACGACGACAATGGCTCCGAGGACCGCCACGCCGAGCATCCG
This sequence comes from Solirubrobacteraceae bacterium, assembly GCA_035503355.1. Lineage (GTDB taxonomy): Bacteria > Actinomycetota > Thermoleophilia > Solirubrobacterales > Solirubrobacteraceae > Palsa-465. The sequence goes on along the minus strand of DATJTQ010000057.1, from coordinate 8,678 downwards.
CCGCAGGCGACGCCGGCGGCGTCTCACCGATTCGCGCCGGCGGGCGGTGGTACCGGTGCGCGGGGTCCGGCGTTGGGCTTGGGCGGTCACGGTCACGGAGCTGGCGGATCAGCCGAAGGCAGCATGTCAAGGATTGCCGACAGCCGGGCCTGCAATTCGCGTTCGCTGCCGTCGTTGACAACCGTGTACGTCGCACGCTGCGACTTTTCCTGCTGGGAGAGCTGGCGGGCGGCCCGCTCGGAGAGCGCCTCGTGGCCGCGGGCGGCGGCGCGCTCGTGGCGGATCGCCTCGTCAGCGATCACCGCAATGGTGGCATCGAAGCCGTGGTCCGAGCCCGACTCGAAGAGCAGCGGTATCTCCACCACAGCAGCACGTGGCGGCGGCTGCGCTGTGTCCGCCTCGGTACGAAAAGCGGCGACCCGCTCCCCCACCCGGGGCCACAGCAATTGCTCCAGCCAGCCGCGGCCCTCGTCGGTGGCAAAGGCGGCACGGGCCAGGGCGGGACGGTCAACCCGCCCGTCAGCGATCACCTCGGACCCGAACCGAGCCGCCACGGCATCGCGGATCTCCGGCGACTCGTAGAGGTCGTGGACGACCTGATCGGTGGACAGGCATATGGCACCCAACCGCTCCAGGGCGGCACATGCCGTTGATTTCCCGGCGCCTATCCCGCCCGTCAGCCCGATCCAGGGGACCACGACGGCAGGTCAGGGCCGGGGGCCCTCAGCTGTCGGCGGCGTCGCCGTCAGCTGCGGGTGCGGGCTCGTCCGCTGACGCCTCGGGCTCAGCGGCAGGCTCTTCCGCCTCAGCGGCAGGCTCCTCGGCGACCGCCTCAGCCTCAGGCGCGGCCTCTTCGACAACGGCCTCAGCCTCGGGCGCGTCAGCGACCGTCTCGGCCTCAGGCGCGGCCTCTTCGACGGCGGCCTCAGCCTCGGGCGCGTCAGCGACCGCCTCGGCCGTGGGCTCCTCAGCCACCGGCTCGGGCTCAGCCACCGGCGCCGGCTCGGCCGCGGGCGCCTCCGCCACGTCGGCATTCGGATCCGCGCTGACGTCGGCGTCGGCGATCTCGGTCGGGTCCAGCACCGTGGTCTGGTCCACCGCCGCCGAGTCGTCGCCGGAGAAGACATCCTCGGACAGCCCGAGCTCCGGGACGTCGTCGTAGGTGTCCCCGGACGTGGGCGGCTCGATCGGGCGCACCGGGAGCACCTGGCCCTCGACGCGCTTGATCGACAGCGACAGACGGCGGCGCTCGGAGTCGATCTCGAGGATCTTGACCCGGACCGGATCGCCCGGCTGGATGATCTCGCGCGGGTTGTCGACGTGGTGCTGAGCCAGCTCGGAGATGTGCACGAGGCCCTCGACGCCGTCGAGGATCTCGACGAAGGCGCCGAAGGTGACCACCTTGGTGACGTTGCCCTCGAGCTCGTCGCCGATGTTGTAGGTGTCCACCACCCGCTGCCACGGGTCCTCCTGGGTCTGCTTGAGACCCAGCGAGATCCGCTGGCGCTGGCGGTCGATGTCGAGGACCTTGACGCTGACGGTGTCGCCGATGGAGAGGATCTCGCTCGGATGGTTCACATGCGACCACGACAGCTCGGAGATGTGGATGAGGCCGTCGATCCCATCGAGGTCGACGAAGGCGCCGAAGTCCACGATGTTGGAGATCGTGCCCTCCACGATCTGGCCCGGCTGCAGCCGGTCGAGGATCCGCTCGCGGTCCTCCTTGCGCTGCTCCTCCAGCACGGCCCGGCGCGACAGCACGACGTTGTTGCGCGAGCGGTTGAGCTCGATCACCTTGCACTCGATCGCCTGGCCCATGTACTCGTCGAGGTTCGGCACACGGCGGATGTCGACCAGTGACGCGGGCAGGAAGCCGCGCACGCCCAGGTCGATGATGAGCCCGCCCTTGACCACCTCGATCACGCTGCCCTCGACCGGCTCACCGGACTCGGCTGCCGCCTCGATGCGGCGCCAGGCCTTCTCGAAGCGCGCGCGCTTCTTGGAGAGGATGAGGCGGCCGTCCTGGTCCTCCTTGGTGAGGACCAGCGCGTCGACCTCCTCGCCCAGCGACACCTCGTCGGAGGGATCGACGGACTTGCGGATCGAGAGCTCGCCCGCGGGGATGACCCCCTCGGACTTGTAACCGATATCGACCAGCACCTCGTCGTTGTCGATCCGGACGACGTGGCCGGTGACGACATCACCCTCGGCAAAGGGATGCAGGGTGGCGTCATAGTTGGGGACGATCTGCCCGTCGATCTCGAGCAGAAGGCCGTCGGAGCCTTCGACCACCTTCGCGTTGGCGAGAGGTGAGTCGGGATCGGTGGGGGGCGTCAGGGTTGAAGTTGAAGACATGGGTTATCGCAGGATAGCCGCCCTGTAGCCCAGGTGACTCATGGATGCGCGTGCCCGGGCACGCCCGACGCGACCGGGGCATATCTATCATCGGCGCGGCAATGCCCACGCGCGCCACCAAACGCGGCCTCGAGCGTACCGCCCTGGACCGCGACTGCGACGTCCTCATCTGCGGGGCGAGCTTCGCCGGCCTGGCGGTGGCCCGCGAGCTGGCCGGCGGCGGAGCCGACGTGATGATCATCGATCGCTATGAGATCGGCGAGCGCCAGACCTCCGCCTGCGGCATCCCCACCACGTGGCTGACCGCGCTGAACCTCCAGGAATCGCTGCAGCAGACGTTCCCGGAGCTGGTCATCCACACGCCGCACACCACGGTCCGCTATGACCTGCCGTGGACATTCTCGACCTTTGACTACCGGACGCTCTGCGCCGCGCTCGCCGCGCAGGGCAGCTTCGCCTTCGAGACGGCCAAGGTCGAGCGCCGCGACGGGGACGCGGTGATCACCGACCGCGGGACGATCCGCGCCGGGCTGGTCGTGGATGCGCTGGGCTGGCGGCGGGTGCTGGGCTCCGGGGCCAACGTCCAGCCCCCCGACGCCCTGCTCTCGCGCGGGCTGGAGGTCCACCCCTTCGGAGGTGGGCACGACCTGGAGGTGTGGATCGATCGCAGCTACGTGCCCGCGGGGTACGGCTGGAGCTTCCCCGCCGGCGCGGAGGTGCGGATCGGCGTGGGCTCGTTCGACCCCCGCTTCCACGTCAAAGAGCCGACCAACCGGCTGGCCGCCGACCTGCGCGCCGACACCGTCCGCTACCAGGGCAACTGGATCCCCCACGCGCTGCGCCCGGCCACCGAGGACGGCGTGTTCTTCGTCGGCGATTCGGCCGGCCACTGCCTGCCGCTGACCGCCGAGGGCATTCGCACCGCGCTGTATTTCGGTCTGGCCTGCGGGCGCGAGCTGGCGCGGGTCGTGGCGGGTGAGCAGCCCCGGGCGCAGGCGCTGGCCCGCTATCACCAGTTCTCGGCCGGACACGCCACGGCGTTTGCCTCGATGCTGCGCGTCCAGCGCCTCGTTCCCCGCGTCGCCCCCCGGATGCTGGCCCCGGCGCTGCGCGCCATGGGGGCCAAGCGGTTCGTCGACTGGTCCTTCGGCCACTACCTCAACATCGCCCACCCGTCGTTTGCTGCAACCGGCGGCACTCCGGCGCGCGCCGCGCTGGCGGCCGCCTGAGCGGCGCATCGGCCGTCGCGGACATGGACGCCGCGTCTGACCCGGCGTAGGATCGGCCGCTTTCTCACCCCTACGAGGAGGGTCTGACCATGCCGCAACGGACGGCACACATCCGGCAGAGCGCGCTGATCGCGCTCGCCGCCAGCGCCCTGGCGCTGGCCGCCGCCGCACCCGCCTACGCCAAGACGGCGCACGCGTCGGGCACGACCGTGCACGTCATCGAGCACGCCATCACCGACACCGAGGTCCCGGGCGTCGGGGGCAAGGACGTCAAGGGCAACATCCTGACCTTCAACAACCCGGTGTTCAACACCGCCAACACCAAGCAGGTCGGCCACGACGAGGGCTTCTGCACGCGCCTGCAGGTCAAGCTGGGGATCTGGGAGTGCCTGTGGACGACGTTCCTCAAGGGCGGCCAGATCACGGTCCAGGGCCCGTACTACGACAAGCGCAACAGCGTGCTGTCGATCACCGGCGGGACGGGCGCCTATGAGGGCGCGCGCGGGCAGATGCAGCTCAAGTCGCGCAACGGCGGCAAGGAGTACGACTTCATCTTCCAGCTGATGTAGGCGCCGCGCCCGCCTCCGTGTGCGCCGCGGTTTCGGCGCATGCGGGGGCGTCTGCGCGCGGGGGCGTCTGCGCGCGTGGGCGCGGGGCCTACTTGGCCGACAGCCAGTCGGTCCCGATGCCGGCGTCCACCGCCAGCGGCGGATCGAGCGTGTAGGCGTTGGCCATCTCCTGCACGGCGATGGCCTCGACGCGCTCGGCCTCGTCGGCCGGGCCCTCGAAGAGGAGCTCGTCGTGGATCTGCAGGACCAGCTTTGAGGCCAGGCCGGCCTCGGCCAGGGCGTGGTCGCAGCGCACCATGGCCATCTTCATGATGTCGGCGGCGGTCCCCTGGATCACCATGTTCACCGCGAAGCGCTCACCCTGCTTGCGCAGGTCCCAGCGGCGCGAGCGCAGCTCGGGCACCTGACGGCGACGGCCGAACAGCGTGGAGACGTAGCCGTGCTCGGCCCCCTGCTCGATCGTCTCCTCGATGAAGCGCTTGACCGCGGGGAAGCCGGCCATGTAGCGCTCGATGAACTCGGCGGCCTCCTCCTGCGGGATGTCGAGGCGATCGGCCATGCCGTAGGCCGACAGGCCGTAGACGATCCCGTAGTTGATCATCTTGGACTTGGAGCGCATGCCCGGGTCGATCTCGTCCGGAGTGACGTTGAAGACACGGCACGCGGTGGCGGTGTGGACGTCCTCCCCGCGCCGGAAGATCTCCTTGAGCACATCCTCGCCGGCGATGTGGGCCAGCAGGCGCAGCTCGACCTGGGAGTAGTCGGCCGAGACGAGCAGGTTGCCGGCCTCGGCCACGAAGCAGGCGCGGATCTCGCGGCCCAGCGGCGTGCGGATGGGGATGTTCTGGAGGTTGGGGTTGTTGGAGGAGAGCCGGCCGGTGGTGGCGGCGGTCTGGTTGAAGGTGGTGTGCAGGCGGCTGTCTGAGTCCACCAGCAGCGGCAACGCGTCGAGATAGGTCTGCGCCAGCTTGGTCAGCTCCCGCCAGCGCTCGATCTTGGGAATGATCTCGTGCTCGGCGCGGATGGCCTGGAGCACGCGAGCGTCGGTGGAGTAGCCGGTCTTGCCGCGGCGCCCGCGCGACAGGCCGAGCTTGCCGAAGAGGATCTCCTCCAGCTGCTTGGGCGAGCCGAGGGTGAACTCCTCCCCCGCCAGCTCGAAGATCTCTGTCTCCAGGCCGTCGGCCTCAGCCTTGACGCGCTCGGAGATCTCCTTGATCTGCTCGGTGTTGAGCTTGACTCCCACCAGCTCCATGTCGCGCAGGATGCGCACGATGGGGAGCTCGACGTCGTTGAGCAGATCGGTCAGGCCCCGCGCGCGGATCTCCTCGCGCTGCCAGGCGGCGAGCGCCTGGCACAAAACGGCGTCGGCGCCGGCCTCGTCCTCGACGTCGGAGGCCAGGCCGCGGTCCTCGCACAGCTCCCGGAACGGGTAGGCGCGCGCGGCCGGCTCGAGCAGGTAGGCCGCCACCTCGGTGTCATGCGCGAGGTTCTCGGGCACCTGCCCCAGCGACTTGGCGTCGTGGGCGATCACCGGCCGGGCGCCGAGGGCGGCGACCAGCTGCGCGGGGTCGGGCACGGTGCCGATGACCACCTCCGTGGTCTCCTCGACGTAGACGCCGTAGCGCCATTCGTTCTCGTTCTCGGCAAAGAGGGCGCCCTCGGGCACGATCGGCGGTCGCACCGCGACCGTGACCTCGGCCTGAGGCAGGCGCTGCAGGTCACGCAGTGAGCCCTTGCGCACCTGAGCGCCGACGGTGTGGTCAGCGACGGGAGCCGGTGCCGCGGCGTCGGCGGAGCCCAGTGCCTCCTCGAGGCGGCGCAGCGGCTCGCGCAGCTCGTACTCCCGGAAGACCTCGCGCAGGCGGGAGCGGTCGGGCTGCTGGGAGACGAAGTCGGCGACGTCGAGGCCGTCGAGGGGGATGTCGCGCTTGGCCGTGGCCAGGTGCTTGGAGACGCGGGCGTCCTCGGCGTGGTTGGTGAGGTTCTCCTTGCGCTTGGCGCCGGAGATCTCGTCGATGCTGTCCAGCACGCCCTCCAGCGAGCCGAAGCGCTGGAGCAGGTCAGCGGCGGTCTTGTCGCCGATGCCGGGGACGCCGGGGATGTTGTCGCTCGTGTCCCCCTTCAAACCGATGAAGTCCGGCACCAGCTCCGGCGGGATCCCGTAGCGGTCGATGACCCCCTGGCGGTCGTAGACCCGGGTGTCGGTGATCCCGCGGGACGTGGTCATGATCCGCACCTGCTCGTCGACGAGCTGGTAGGCGTCCCGGTCGCCGGTCACCACCATCACCTCGATCGGCGGATCCTGCTCCTTGGCCAGCTCGGCCAGCGAGGCGATCACATCGTCGGCCTCATAGCCCTCCACCGACAGGTTGCGGTAGCCGAACGCGCTGACCAGCGGCTCAAAGTGCGGCCACTGCTCCCGCAGCAGATCCGGGCGGCTCGACCGCTGCGCCTTGTACTCGGTGTAGACCTCCTTGCGCCCCGACGAGCCCGCGTCCCAGACGACCACGGTCGACTGGGGGCCGTAGTCGGTGAGGATCTTGACCAGCATCCAGGCGAAGCCGAAGATGGCGTTGGTGGTGACCCCGGTGGAGGTGGCGATCGACTCCGGCAGGGCGAAGAACGCCCGGTAGGCCAGGCTGTTGCCGTCGATGAGGAAGAGCTCGTCCGCCATCACCATTGAGGCTATCTGGCGGACCGGAGGATGTGCGGGCATATGATGGCCGCGAGATGTCCGCCACCGGACCGGCGCCGAGCGCCCAGTACAGCCTGACCCTCAGGGTCGAGATCGACCATCTCCCCGGGATGCTCGGCAAGGTCGCCAGCGCCATCGGCGAGACCGGCAGCACCATCGGCGCCGTCGATCTCGTCCGGGTCGACGGACCGCACACCATCCGGGACATCACGGTCGAGGCCACCGCCGCCGAGGACGGGCCCCGGGTGACCGCGGCGGTCGATGCGGTGCCCGGCGCCCGGGTGCTGGACAGCACCGACCGCACGTTCATGGTCCATCTGGGCGGCAAGATCGAGGTGCACAACAAGCACCCGGTCAAGACCCGGGACGACCTGTCGATGGCCTACACGCCGGGGGTGGCCCGGGTGTGCGCGGCGATCCGCGACGACCCGGAGAAGGCGTTCCAGTACACGGTCAAGCGCAACACCGTGGCCGTCGTCTCCGACGGCACCGCCGTGCTCGGCCTCGGCGACATCGGACCGCGCGCGGCGATGCCCGTGATGGAGGGCAAGGCCATGCTGTTCAAGGAGTTCGCCGGGGTCGACGCCTTCCCCATCTGCCTGGACACCCAGGACCCGGATGCGATCGTCGCCATCGTCAAGGCCATCGCCCCCGGGTTCGGCGGCATCAACCTGGAGGACATCTCGGCGCCGCGGTGCTTTGAGATCGAGCGCCGGCTCCAGGCCGAGCTGGACATCCCGGTGTTCCACGATGACCAGCACGGCACCGCGGTCGTGGTGCTCGCCGCCCTGCTCAACGCGCTGACGGTCACCGGCCAGCGCATCGGCGACATCCGGGTGGTGGTGGTGGGGCTGGGCGCGGCCGGCGTCGCCGTCACCAACATCCTGATGGCCGCGGGGGTGCGCCATCTGGTCGGCTGCGACTCCCGCGGCGCGGTCCACACCGAGCGCGCCGACTATCTCGACGGCACGATGAGCGAGATCAAGCGCGAGCTGGCCGAGACCACCAACCCGGACCACCGCAGCGGGACCCCGGCCGAGGTCATCGCCGGCACCGACCTGCTGATCGGCCTGAGCGGCGCCCGGGTCATCCCGGCCGAGGCCCTGGCCACGATGAACCCGGACCCCATCGTGTTCGCCATGGCCAATCCCGATCCGGAGGTCTCGCCGGAGGCGGCGCTGCCCTACGCCCGGATCCTGGCCACCGGCCGCTCGGACTACCCCAACCAGATCAACAACGTCCTGTGCTTCCCGGGCATCTTCCGCGGCGCCCTCGACGTCCGGGCCCCGCACATCACCGAGTCGATGAAGGTGGCCGCGGCGCGGGCGATCGCCGACATCGTCCCCGGCGACGAGCTGCGCGAGGACTACATCATCCCCTCGGTGTTCAACCGGGAGGTGGCGCCGGCGGTGGCCGCGGCCGTCGCCGACGAGGCCCGGGACATCGGCCTGGCCGAGGCCGGCGCCGAGGCCGGGTTCGCCGCGTAGACCGCGGCGAGCGCTCAGCCGATCGGCGTCAGCGTCCCGTTCTTGACCCGGGCGAAGATGAACGGGGCGATCGTCGTGTCGCCGTTGACGATCGAGTACGTGCCGAGCGCCGACGGGCGATCCTTGATGGCGCGGAAGTCCGCGACGACGGTCGACCGGTCGTTGGCCGCGTTGCCGGCCTCCTTGAGCACCGACAGGACCGCCGCCATCGCCTCGTAGCCGAAGATCGCCTGGGGCACCGGGGCATGGCCGAACTTGGAGGCGAAGGTGGCCTCAAACTGCTTGCCGGCCGGGGTCAGCGTCGCCGGCGTGAAGCCGGGCGAGGAGACGTACAGGTTGTGCT
>DATJTQ010000056.1:0-38327 GCA_035503355.1 Solirubrobacteraceae bacterium | reverse complement strand
GGGCGGGCCCGAACAAGAGCCGGCCGTCGTGCCGGGCCTCTACGCCGCGGGCGCCGCCGGGTCCATCTGGGGCCACCTCACCGAGCATGGCGGCGGGTTGACCGACGCGATCGTCTTCGGCCGCATCGCCGGGGCCGAGGCCGCCGCTCACGCGCGCGGCTAGGACCAGCCCACGAGGTCGGGCGCCAGCGAGCGCAGCGCCGGCCGCGACGCCGGCTCCGGGTCCCCGGCCAGCGACCGCTCGAGCGCGGCGTGGTGACCGCGCCAGCGCTGCAGCGGATAGTCGCCGGCCGTGCCGCGGGTGTGCAGGAAGGCCCAGTCGCTGGACTGCAGCGCAAGGAGCTCGCGCAGGACGCGCTCGGGCGGGCGCCGGTTCAGTGCGGCCAGCCGCAGCTCGGCCGCGCGGGCGCCCCAGGCGAACGGGGCGACCTGGGGCCCTGACCAGGTGCGCAGGTCCCCGCCATCCCCCCAGCTGCTCACCGGCAGCGGTTGCGACGCCGGGGCCGGCTCATGGCGGTGCAGCGCGTCGTCAAGGGTCGTCAGGGCCAAGCCCTGGCGCCCTGCCTCGGTCAGTACCGCCGCCAGCCACTGCACGCCCTCATACCACCAGTGGCCGAGCAACTCGGTGTCCACGGCGCAGACGCAGACCCCGCCGCCGGCTACGCGATCGCGGACGCGAGCCACGAAGTCGGCGGCGTCCGCGCGGGCCTGCTCCCCGGCCGCGGCGTGGTCATAGGGCGCGCCGTCGTTGCGCCAGGCGAAGTGGCGGTGCGTGGTGAGCCCGTGCGAGTTGCGGTACGGTGCCCGCGACGGATACCCGTCAGAGCTCCACACCAGGGCGACGGTCGCGCGGTCAAGGGGCCACAGCACCGGCCCGGCGGCGGCCGCGAGCGGCCGCAGGTGGCGCGGATCGCCCAGTCCGAACAGGCCGGTCAGCTCCACGCACGTGGCGCGCGCCCCGGCGTCCTCGAGCAGCTCGTCCAGCCACGGCGCGTGCGCGCATTCGGGCAGCCAGAACCCGCCGCCCCACCCGCCGAAGCGGCGCCGGTGCGAGGCGACGCCGGTCTGTACCTGCAGCAGAGCGCCGGCGTCGGTGGCCAGCAGCGGCAGGATCGCGTGGGTGGCCGCCGAGGTCCACCCGGCGTACGGTGCGAGCGCGCCGAGCAGTCCCCCCTCCCCCATCACCTCCCGCAGGCGCCGTGCCGCCGCGGCGTACTCCGCGGCGGAGCGCTCAAGCTCGGCGGCCGCCGCGCCCTGGCCCGCGGCGGTCAGCTCCTCGATGTCGAGGCGGTGCGACTCCGGCCGGATCGTCTCCAGGAACGTGGCGCAGCGCTCCAGAGCGCCGGGCGCCTCCAGCTGGTCGGCCAGGACCGGCGTGACCGACACGGTGACGTTCTCGCCGCCCGGCCCGGCCAGCACGTCGAGCAGCGGCAGGTAGCTGGTGGCGATCGCCTCCCACAGCCACTCCTCGCCGAAGGGCCACGTGCCGAACCCCTCGACATACGGCATGTGGGTGTGCAGGACGAGGGCAAGCTCGCCCTGCTGACCACGCTGCAATGTCACCGGCCCTGATCCCTGCCCGCGAGCTCAGCAGAGGTCGAGGTCTGAGATGACCTTGTGGGGCAGCTTGCCGTTCAGGCTGCAGCCACCGTTGGGGTTGCGGAAGTCGCTGCCGGAGGTGACCCAGCGCCATTTGCCCGCTCGGAAATGGAAGATGACCTTGCCGTCGGCGGCGAACTTGGCGCACACCGCCGGCAGCCGGCCCTGGTGGTCAAAGCCGAACTCGACCCACGCCCACGACGTGTTGGCGGTCGAGACCTCCTCGCGCAGACACTTGGCCGGGATCGGAGTCGGCGGCTTCACGGCCTTGTTGAACGCCTTGATGAGTGCGGTCTGCTGGCGCTTGGAGGGCTTCTTGTGGGCGAGCGCGACGGCCGGATAGGCGCAGACGGCGGCCAGCACCAGCAACACCTTGACGTATCTCATGTCTCCCCCTCGTTGGGTTGGCACACGGCCAGGAAATCGAGCGCGCCGTCCAGCCCGGTCTCGCGCAGCGCGAAGTCGCTGGCGGCGATCGACGGCGTGAATCGGTCATAGAACGGCTTGGTGATGCGCAGCCGGGCGTGCACCGTGTCCCAGCCGCAGGCCAGCGCGAGCTCGTGCAGGCGCAGCTTGCGGGCGTGGAACAGGCCGTGCAGCCTCACCCGCTCAAAGACCTCACGGCACAGCTGCTCGAACTCGGCCGCGCGGTACTCCTTGATGTGCCACGGGTTGTCTGACTTCGCGGCGCCGGGCGGAGCCAGTGTCAGCAGGTTGGGCGTTGACACGTACACGGCGCCCCCGGGCGCCAGCAGCGAGCGGAAGTGCCGCAGGACCGCAGCCGGGTCCTGAACGTGCTCGATCGTCTGCAGGAAGACCACGGCGTCATAGGCCCCCGGCTGGCCGTGGTTCTCGACCACGCCGCGCTCGAAGGTCAGGTTCTGGCGGGTGTAGCGCAGCTGTGCGTGCTGGTGGGCGTCCGGGTTGGCGTCGACCCCCACCACGCTCGCCGCCCCGCGGGCCAGGACCTCCGAGCCGTAGCCCTCACCGCAGGCCATGTCGATCACGCGTTGGCCGATGACGCGGGCCCCGATCCACTCGTACACCGCAAGATGGCGGCGATACCAGTAGTTCTCGGCGGGAACGTCGGGGAGCGTGCGCTCCCCGGTGAGCTCGAGCGGCGGGACGCCGGGGGGCTGGTCCCGCTGCACGTAGAGGTTCGTGGCCACGGGGCGACAGGGTACGGGCACGTGCCCTAATCTGCCCGATGGCATGGAGGCACTGCTCACCGCGGACGAGATCCGCGACGTCAACACTCGCTACCACGACGTCGCGGCCGACAGCTACGACTCGAAGTGGGGCATCGATTTCGGCGAGATCGGCCAGGGCCAGGTCATGGGCAAGCTGCGCAAGCTGCTCGGGCCCGAGATGGACCGCGGCTATGACCGCTCGCTCGAGATCGGCGCGGGCACGGGCTACTTCAGCCTCAACATGCTCCAGGCCGGCGTGGTCAGCGAGGCCACCTGCACCGACATCTCGCCCGGCATGGTGGCCACCCTGGCCCGCAACGCCGAGCGGCTCGGCCTCAACGTCAAGACCGCGCGCGCCGACGCGGAGTCGCTCCCCTTCGCGGACGAGAGCTTTGACCTCGTCCTCGGCCACGCCGTCCTGCACCACCTGCCCAACCTGCGCCGCGCCTTCTCCGAGTTTCACCGCGTGCTGCGCCCGGGCGGACGGATCGTCTTCGCCGGCGAGCCCTCGCGGCTGGGTGACCGGATCGCCTCGGTGCCCAAACGTGGCGCTCACGCGCTCGCGCCCACGTGGCGACGGCTCCTGCGGGCGCGTCCGGCGGGCGCCGGTCACAGCGGCGGCTCGGGAGGCAACGGGGGCGGCCAGGCCGACCACGACCTCGAGCGGTTCGTCGACATCCACGCCTTCGAGCCGGGCGACCTCTCCCGCTACGCCCGCCGGGCCGGCTTCACCGAGGTCAAGGTGCGCGGCGAGGAGCTGACCGCCAACTGGTTCGGATGGTTCAACCGGGCGCTGGAGGCCTCCGCCGAGCCCGAGGACGTGCCGATGCTGTGGCGCCGTTACGCCTTCCACGGTTATCTGGCGCTGCAGCGTCTGGACGAGGCGCTGCTCGAGCCCCGGCTGCCGCCGGCGATCTTCTACAACCTGCTGCTCACCGCCCGCCGCGGGTAACGGCGGCCGCGCTCGGCGGTCCTAGACTTCCTGCGAGTGGCCGAGGTTGCTGACTTTCCCCTGTTCCCCCTGGCGCTCGTCGCCCTTCCCGGGGAGCTGGTGCCGCTGCACATCTTCGAGGAGCGCTACAAGACGATGATGGGCGAGTGCCTCGACGCCGGCACCGAGTTCGGGATCGTGTGGCTGGCCGACGATGAGCTCAAGGAGATCGGCTGCGCCTGCACCATCGAGCGTGTCCTCGAGCGCATGGACGACGGCCGGCTGAACCTGCTGGCCCGCGGCACCCGGCCGTTCCGCGTGCTTGAGCGCCAAGCGCATCTGCCCTATCCCGCCGGCGTGGTGGAGTTCGTCCAGGACGGCGGCGACGAGCCCGACGCGCAACTCGCGGGCGACGCGCGAGCGGCCTACGCCGACCTCGTCAAGCGCGCCACCGACCGCGAGCCCGAGGACGCCGAGCTGGCCGAGATGGGGGCCTACGACATGGCCGCCACCGTCGACTTCGGACTCGATGCCAAGCAGGGCCTGCTCGACCTGCGCTCCGAGAACGCGCGCCTGAAGCTCGTCACCCGCCTGTTCCGGGCGGCCACCAAGCGCCTTGACTTCGTGGACCGCGCGCAGGCACGGGCGCGGTCAAACGGCAAGGTCCGCTTCGGCTGAGCCGACTACGGCGCCGGCGCGCCGACGATCAGCGTGAACAACACCATGAAGATCCCGAACGTGATGCAGTAGATCCCGAACGGGCGCAGGTTGCCCTTCTTGAAGTACCGGGTGAGGAAGTGCACCGTGATGACCGCGGTGACGGCAGCGAAGATCGCGGCGATGAACGCCGCACCGCGGACCCCGCCGTTGCCGTTGGCGCCGGTGAGGTCGCCGACCTTGAGCAGGCCGGCGGCGAGGATCGGCGGGGTGGCCAGCAGGAAGCCGAAGCGGGCCGCGTCGGCGTTGTCCAGGCCGCGAGCCAGCCCGCCGGTCATGACGACACCGTCGCGGCTGATCCCGGCGATGAGCGCGGTGCTCTGGATGGCGCCGATGATCCCCGCCTCCCGGTACTCCATGGTGTCCAGGGAGCGGAAGCCCTCGGGGTTGAGGCCCTCTCGCCGCGCCAGCTCGCGCACCTCGGCGCGGCGACGGTAGCGCTCGGCATAGATGAGCACGCACCCGTTGACGATGAGGAAGATCGCCGCCGACAGGGGCTTGGCCAGGGCCTCGCGCACGACCTTCTCCAACAGGAGGCCGAGGATGCCGACGGGGATGGTCGCGCAGATGATCAGCCACGCCAGGCGCTCGGTCGGTGTCTCGACGCGGCGCTTGCCCAAAGTCGCGAAGAAGGCGCGGATGATGGCGATCCAGTCGCGCCAGAAGTAGATGAGCAGGCCCACGGCGCTGCCGACGTGGAGCATGACCACGAAGGCCAGCCACGGCGACTCGGGCTGGGATTGCCAGGCGACGATGTTGCCCCAGCGAAACAGGGTCGGGAACAGCACCGTGTGCCCCAGGCTGGAGACCGGGAACAGCTCGGTGGCGCCCTGGAGGACCCCCAGCACGATCGCCTGGAACGTGCTGATCAGATGTGCGGCAGCGAAGGTGAGCACGAAGAAGAGCGGCTTAGGCTAGCCACCAACCAACGCGACGGCTGTCTCGCAGCGTCGCCTTAAGCGCATTCTCACCTCAGATCACCCCGGCACACGGGCCCATCAGCCGGTCTGGCCGCAGTCGCGCTGGGCGATCTGAGAGGCCAGCAGCTCCGCCTGGGCGAGGACCTTGTGGGTGGCCGCGGCGCGATCGGGGAAGGAGACCGTGCCCTGCTGGAGCTTGATCGTGAAGTAGTACACCGAGCCCGCGGCGCGCGGGATGGTGAGGTGGTTCTGAGCGTCCGTGGCCAGGTTGTCCGACAGGTCGCGGGCCGAGATCAGGCTGCTGTCGGAGATCGCCTTGGCCTTGCCGCCGTTGCAGCGGATCGTGCCGCCGTCGTTGACCAGCAGGGTCAGCGTGCCCCCCTGGCCGGTCCGCGTGAGCAGGAACAGGTCGGGCGACTGGACGTCAAAGCATCCGGCCACCGCGACGGCGGCCACGCCCGCCAGCGCGGCCGTGGCCAGCGCGCGTCGCATCAGCCCGCCTCGATCACGAGCGCGGCGCCCCCGCGCCGCGGGTCGCCTCCGCCCGAGAAGCGCCCGTCGCCGTCGAGCGCCGCCGCCTGGGCGCCCCCGAAGAAGAGGTTGCGGTCACGGAACGGGCTCACCGACCGGCCGGCGGCCTCGAGCGCGGCAACGTCGATTCCGGGCTCGGTGTAGACCATGTCGTCCTCGAAATGGGCGCGCGGCGCATCGATCGCCGCCTGGGCCTCGAGTCCCTCGTCGATCGAGCGGATGATCGTCTGCAGCACCGCCGAGCGGATGCGATTGGAGCCCGCGCTGCCGACGGCCAACTCCGCGACGCCGTCACGCAGCACGATCGTCGGGGACATCATGCTGGGCAGCCGGCGGCCCGGAGGGTGACGGTGAAAGCCCAGGGGGTTGAGATCCTCCTCGCCAAGCATGTTGTTGAGGTGTACACCGGTGCCGGGCACGATGACGCCGGACCCCTCGCCGTTGGAGCACGTCACTGAGCACGCCCACCCCTCGCGATCCAGCGTCGCGATGTGGGTCGTCGAGCCCAGCCGCCCCAGCGGCCGGCCGAGAAACGCCTCCACGAACTCGGGATCGCCGAGCCCGGCCAGAAACTCCGGCGTGCGCTCATTCTGGGTCGTCTCCATCACCTCGACGAGCTGGACGACCGAGGGCGGGGTGGGTGGGCCCGGTATCCCGTCCAGCATGGCCAGCGCGCGGGCGATGAGGATGCCGCCCGCCGAGGGCGGCGGGTTGGTGAGGACCTCGCGGCCCCGGTAACGAGCGCGGACCGGTTCACGATCCACGACCTCGTAGGCCTCGAGGTCGGCTCGGGTGACCAGGCCGCCGCGTTCCGCGAGCCAATCGACGATCGCCGCGGCGATGTCGCCTTCGTAGAACGGCCGAGCGCCGTCGGACCCCAGCCGCTCGAGCGCGTCACCCAACTCGGGCTGGCGCAGCCGGTCGCCCGCGCGCAGGACGTGCCCGTCGGGCGCGAACAGCGCCGACGCCTCCGGGGTGGAGGTGACGATGGCGCCGAGGATCTCGATGATGTACGCCTGCTGGCGGTTGAGCGGCACCCCGTCGCGGGCCAGCCGGGCCGCGGGCCCCACCAGCCGCTCCAGCGGCATGCGGCCGAAGCGGCGGGCGGCCTCGCAGACGCCCGCCGGCATCCCGAAGGTGCCCACCGAGGCCTCCCCGACGTGGAACATCTGCACCGCGTCGCCGAAGGACACGGGAACCGGGATCAGCTCGGAGCGCTCATCCGGTGACGCGCCGCGCCCCGGGGCCTCGACGAAGAAGTCCAGCAACGCCGGGGTCTGCCCCGGCGCCGACACGAGCATGTAGCCCCCGGCACCGAGACCGGTGAGCAGGGGCTCGCAGGCGAAGGAGGCCAGCATCGCCCCCAGCGCCGCGTCGACGGCGTTACCGCCCGCCACCAGGGCGTCGGCGCCTGTCCGCGCGCTCAGCGGATGTCCCGCGGCGACGACGCCAAGCTGGTTGCCTGGCGCGGTCACGACATCAATGAGCGCGCGCGGTCAGCGCCGCGGAATGAACTCTGGGACGTCCAGTTCCGTGGCGCTGCGGCGCACACGGCTGACACGCGGCTCGCCGACGGGCTCGCGCATCCGGCTCACCCGGGGCTCGTCCTCGGTCCGCGACCGGGCGCCGGGCGCCTCCTCGCGACGGCGGGGACGCGACTCACCGAAGCCGGTGGCCACCACGGTCACCCACACCTGGTCCTCGAGCTTGTCGTCGACCATGGCGCCGAAGATGATGTTGGCGTCCTGGTGCGCGGCCTCGGCGACCGCCTTGGCGGCCTCGTTGACCTCCCACAGCGAGATATCGCGGCCACCGGTGATCGAGAGCAGGATCGAGCGCGCGCCCTCCATGCTCGTCTCCAGCAGAGGCGAGGCCACGGCCTGCTCGGCGGCGTCGATGGCCCGCCGCTCGCCGGTGCCCATCCCGATGCCCAACAGCGCGCTGCCGGCATCGGTCATGATCGTGCGCACGTCGGCGAAGTCGAGGTTGATCAGGCCCGGCAGGGTCACGAGATCAGAGATGCCCTGCACGCCCTGGCGCAGGACGTCGTCGGCCACGCGGAAGGCATCCACCATCGACACGCCGCGGTCCAGCACCGAGAGCAGCTTGTTGTTGGGGACGACGATGAGGGTGTCGACCTCCTCGCGCAACGACGCGATGCCGGCCTCGGCCTGAGCCCGGCGGCGCGAGCCCTCGAACTGGAAGGGCAGGGTGACGATGCCGACCGTCAGCGCGCCGACCTCGCGGGCGATCTGGGCCACGATCGGCGCGGCGCCCGTCCCGGTGCCGCCACCGGCGCCGGCGGCGATGAACACCATGTCCGAGCCGCGCAACAGCGCCTTGATGCGGTCATATTCCTCGCGAGCGGCTCGCCGGCCCAGGTCGGGATCAGATCCGGAGCCCAGGCCACGCGTCACGGCATCGCCGATGTGCAGGGTCTCGTGGGCGGCCGAGAGCTGCAGCGACTGCAGGTCGGTGTTGATGGCCAGGAACTCGACGCCGGTGATGGCGGCCTCGACCATGCGGTTGACGGCGTTGACGCCCGCCCCGCCGACGCCGACGACGCGTAGGACCGGGTGACCGACGGCGGTCGGGGGCGGGAAGGCATCGTGCTCGTGGTCAGGACGTGCGTACGCGTCGTGCCCGGGGGCAGCCGCCTCGCCGCGCTCCATCACGTTCTCGGGAATGTCGGCCGAGAAGGCGTGGCGCAGGCGCTCCTGCGGTGATGGGATCTCGGGCCCGGCGTCATCGAACATGGGTGAGCTCGCGTCGGATTCCAGCGACGGGTGAGCGCGGCGGCGCGCCTCGGGGGTCGCGCGCTGGATCGACTCGCTCGCCGGCGAGGCCGGCTCCGACGCGGCCGGCGCGGGCGCGGCCGGCTTCGCCGCCGCGGGCTTCGGCGCCGCTGCCTTGGGCGCGGCGGCCTTGGGCGCGGCGGCCTTGGGCGCGGCGGCCTTGGGCGCGGCTGCCTCGGGCGCGGGCGCCTCGGCTTCAGGCTCGGCCTGCTCCTGGCGCGGCGGGTTGTCCTCGGTGGTCCGGCGGAAGAGATCGGCCAGCGGCCCCTCCCGCATGCTCGCGCGCTTACCGGTTGCCATGTGCGAGGACCTCCTTGGCGAGCTGTCTGTAGGCGTGGGCGGCGAGACCGTCGGGCTCGTATTTGAGGACGGACATCCCCTTGACGGGCGCCTCGGCGAACCGGACGGTCTTGCGGATGCGCGACGCGAACACGCGATCGCCGAAGTTCTCCTCCAGCAACTCGATGGCCTCCTTGGCGTGCAGCGTGCGGAGGTCGACGAGCGTGGGCAGGATGCCCTCGATCTCAACGTCGGGGTTCAGGTTCTCCCGGATCATTCCAAGCGTGTTCTGCAGCTGGATCAAGCCGCGCATCGATAGATATTCGCACTGCACGGGGACGATCACCTTGTCAGACGCCGTCAGCGCGTTGATCGTGAGCAGCCCGAGGCTCGGCGGAGTGTCGATGAAGACGAAGTCATAGTCGTCCGCCACCTCCTTCAGCGCCTTCTGCAACGAGCGCTCGCGGCCGATCATCGTCGACATCGCGATCTCGGCGCCGGCCAGGTCGATCGACGCGCACGCGACGTCCACCTCGCGCTTGCGGATGACCTCCCGGATCGAGACGTGATGGACGAGCACGTCGTACATCGACTTCTCCAGGGTGTCGGGGTCGATGCCCTGAGACATCGTCAGATTCCCCTGCGGGTCCATGTCACAGCACAGCACGCGGTGCCCTTCCTCGGCGAAGGCCACGGCGAGATTCAGGGTTGTCGTGGTCTTGGCAACGCCGCCCTTCTGGTTGGCGAGCGCGATCACCTTGCAGGTGGGCATTGTCTTCGGGCTCCGATGCGATCGGGGACTCATCGCGCCTGTATTCGCACGTCGATGGGGAAATCCTCCGCCCGTTGGGGCGTTTGGCCCCCATCCGCACCCCAAAAGCTATGTTCTGGTGCCGTGCCCGGGCTCTTTGACCGCCGCCTGATCTTCGTCACCGGCAAGGGGGGCGTCGGCAAGTCGACCGTCGCCACCGCCCTGGGGCTGGTGGCCGCCCGCCGCGGCCTGCGCACGATCGTGGCCGAGCTGGCCAGCCAGGAGCGCGTCGGGCGGGCCTTTGACCGGCAGGGGCAGCCCTTTGAGGAGGTGGAGCTCGCCGAGAACCTGTTCACGATCTCGGTCGACTCCCAGCTGGCCATGGAGGAGTACCTGCGGGTCAAGACCGGCGCGGTGGGCCAGGCCCTGGGCCAGAGCCGCCTCTTCAACGCCTTCGCCATGGCCACGCCCGGCATGCGCGAGCTGCTCAGCGTGGGCAAGCTGTGGGAGCTGGCCCAGCACGAGCGCCGCAGCGACGGCGGCGACGTCTATGACCTGGTCATCGTCGACTCCCCCGCCGCGGGCCACGGCGTCGGCATCCTGCGCACGCCGCGCACCTTCGCCGAGATCGCCCGCGTCGGCCCCATCGCCCACCAGGCGGGCGTGATCGCCGCCACCATCGCCGACCGCGCCTTCACCGCTGTGATCGCCGTGGCCACCGCCGAGGAGATGCCGGTCAACGAGACGCTGTGGCTGCGCGACGCCCTGCTCGAGGAGCAGCTCACCCTCGACGCCACCATCGTCAACGCCTGCTATCCGCAGCGCTTCACCACGCGCGAGCGCGCGGCACTGGCCAGGGCACGCAAGGCCGCCGCGGACCCGCTCACCGGCGCCGCCCTCGGCGCCGCCCTCTCCGAGCATGCGCGCCGCAAGGCCCAGCGCGAGCAGCTGGCCCGGCTGCGCGACGGGCTGGCCACCGAGCTCGTCGAGCTGCCCTACCTGTTCGCCGCGACGGTCGGCCGCCCCGAGCTTGAGCAGCTCGCCGACGCCCTGGAGCCCGGGCTGGCCGCGCTGGAGTCCGTCCCGGTCACCGGGTAGCCAGGCGGTCACACGAAAAATAAGCCCGCATGGGGTGCACCAGACGCGGCACGTCTCCAGCCGACGCCTAGAGAACCGCGTGGGCCAGGGCCCCCGCGCGCACCCCCGACTCGATCGCGCCATCGATGAACCCCGCCCACCCGTTGGCCAGGTCCGAGCCGGCGAAGATGAGCCCGGGCTCGGCGCGGCGCATGGCCGCGTGGTGGTGCTCATACCAGCCGGGGCGGTGGATGGCCCAGGTCCCCTGGGAGAACTCGTCGGCCAGCCAGTCGTGCGCGGTCGCGTCCAGCAGCTCGTAGCCGGGCATGATCGCGTCGAGCTGTCGCTGCACGGCGGCCAGGTCGGTGGCGTCGCAGTTTTCGGCGTCGGGCCCAAAGCCGATCAGCAGCTGAGTGCCGTCGGCCTCCAGCCCCTTTGAATCCAGGTACCCGAAGGGATGACCGGGCCGGATCGCGTTGTGCATGACCCGCTCGCCGCGCACGCGCAGCATGATCTTGATGCCGCGGCTGGCCTGGCCCAGGGCGATCGCCGCCTGCTTGTCCTCGGGCAGGACCGGATCGAAGGCGATGGCCGACAGTGCATTGATGGGAACGGCGACGATCGCGACGTGGGCACGGACGTCGCCGCCATCGGACATATGTATCTCCACGCGGCCCGCGTCGTGGGCGATGGCCCGGACCGGCGCGGCGAGCCTGCGCTCAAACGGCGCGGTGTCGGCGATGGCGTGCAGCAGGGCGCCGGTGCCGTCGTCGATGGTCACGCGGCCACCGGTCTCCTGGGTGAGCGCCAGGCTGAACCCCGACAGCGCGTGCCAGCGGAGCACGCTCACCGCACCGGCGTCGGTGATCGGCGCGTGCGCGAGTGACTCGAGCTCGGCGCAGAGCACGTCGCGCTCCTCGTCGGAGAGCGTGAGCGCAGCCAGGCGCTCGGCGATGGTCAGCCGGTCAAAGGCGGCGAGCTTGTCGATGGCAGCCAGCGGCGAATGGGGCGCGGGCAGCGCTTCGCGTACGCCGTCCACGAACTGATCCCACCCTTTCTCGGCGATGGCATCGCGCTCGGTGATCGTGCCGGTACGGCGCTCATCCCCGACGTGCCAGATGGCGTGCTGGGCGTCGACGCCGATCGTGGTCGCCAGGCCGGCGCGAGTGATCTCGGAGAACGTGTGGGGCTGGTGCCAGTGCACCCAGGCCCCGCCGTACTCGATGCGGTGGCCGTCCCAGTCGGCGCTCCAGGTGCGCCCGCCCAGGCGGTCGCGGGCCTCGAGCAGAATCACGCGGTGGCCGCGCAGGGCGCACTCGCGGGCGGCGGTGACGCCGGCAAAGCCGCCGCCGATGATGGCCACGTCGTACTCGGAGGCGCTCACGCCGCACCACCCCCTCTCCGGATCGCGGCGTCCACCGCCACCGCGCCGCCGGCGGTCTCCCCCACGAACACCGGGTTGCACTCGATGGTGGCCAGCCCCGCATCGACCAGCAGCGCACCCACCTGCGCCGCCAGCCGCGCGGCGGCGGGTACGTCGGCCGCCGGCCGTCCGCGCCCTCCGAGGAGCAGCGGCGCGCCGCGCAGGGTCGCGATGGCGCGCTCGATCCGCGGTACGTCCGCCGGCAGCGGGATGACCGCCACGTCGGCCAGCAGCTCGGTCCAGATCCCGCCCAGGCCGATGACGAGGGCCGGCACGACGCCGTCGGTGTGCGCGGCGATGATCAGCTCGACTCCGGCCGGCGCCATCCGCTCCACCAGGATGACCCCGTCGTGGGCGTCTGCCAGCGGCGCCATCTGACGGTGGGCGCGGCGGACCTCGCTCTCGGAGTCGAGCCCCAGGGCCACGCCGCCCAGCTCGGTCTTGTGCTGGACGGTCGCCGCGCTCAGCTTGAGCGCCACCGGGCCGTCGAGCTCGCGCCATGCCGCGACGGCGTCGTCCTCGCCGTGGACGGCCAGGCCATAGGGGACGGCCACACCGGCGGCGCGCAGCAGGTCCTTGGCCTCGTGCTCGGGCAGCCACTCGCCATCGCCGGACGGACCGGCTCCGGCCGCCCCGCGAGCGGCCGCCGCGATCGCGCGCAGACGGTCACCGTCGGCGCCGGCAGCGGCCTCCAGCGCGGCGGCGGCGCAGCGCAACCCGGTGCGCAGACCGGCGGCAGCGGGCACGCCCGCGGCGGCGAACTCGGCCGCGGCGGCGTCATCGAGCAGCTCGGGCAGGGTCGAGGACACCATCACCGGTGCGGTGGTGAGGGTCGCGCCGAGGATCACGCCCTCGCGCACCGCCCGCCACGACTCCGCGGGCGCCCCGGTCATCCCATGCGGCTGGTCATAGAAGACGAGCACCTGACCGATCGCCGGGTCCTCGCCCAGCGCGCCGACCAGCTCGCCGAGTGCCTGCACGTCCCCCCAGATCATCGCGGTGTAATCGAGCGGGTTGGCGGCGGTGGCTGCCGAGGGCAGCAGCTCCGCGAGGCGCGCCTCGGTGTGCGGCGCCAGCGCCGGCAGCGCCAGGCCGAGTCGCGCCGCCTCGTCGGCGCCCTGGGCGGAGTCCCCGCCGCTGCAGGTCATGATGGCCAGCCCGCGTCCGCCGGCGCGACGGGGCGCCGCGGTCCGCCGGGTGGCGATGGTCTTGGAGAGCTCGAGGAGGTCATGGACGTCGTCGGCCCACACCGCACCGGCTTCCTCGATGAGGCTGCGAAACACGCGCTGGTCCCCGGCCAGGGCCCCGCTGTGGGCCGCCGCGGCCCGCGCCCCCGCCGCCGAACGCCCCACCTTGAGCACCACCACCGGGATACGGGCGTCGGCGCACGTGGCCAGACCGTTCACCAGCCCCGGACCGCCGTCGTCCTCCAGATACAGCGCCACGGCGCCGACGTCGGGCTCGCCGGCGAGGAACCCCAGGTAGTCGGCGGCGGTGAGCACCGCCTGGTTGCCGCTGGCGATGACGGTGTGAAAGCGCAGTCCCCGCCGGGTGGCCAGCGCGTTGACGGCGACGTTCCCGCTCTGGGAGATCAGGGCCACCGGACCGGGCTCGGGCACGGAGAAGGCATCGCCCCACAGGGCGGTGCGCGAGGCCGGGGAGACGATCCCGTTGCAGTTGGGACCACACACCGGCAGCCCGTGGCGCCGTGCGGCGGCCACGAGGTCGCGGTGGTGGCCCAGGCCCGACTCCACCTCGCCAAAGCCGGCGCTGAACACCACCGCGCCGCCGCACCCGGTGGCGCCCGCCTGGTCGATGGCCGCCGTCACCCCGGCGGCGGGGATGGCGACGACGACGGCGTCGACGGGCTCGGGCAGGTCGGCCACGGTGGGCACGCACGGGCGCCCCATGACCTCGTTGCGCTTGGGGTTCACGCCGTAGACGGGACCCGGGAAGCCGATGAGCTCCAGGTTGACCAGCGTCTCGGCGGCATAGCTCCCGGCGCGGTCGGTGGCCCCGACCACGGCGATGGACGCCGGTCGCATCAGCCGGCTGAGATCACCCATGCCGGGCGCCGCCGGGCGTGTCTCGAGCGCGCTCAATGGATCGTCGCCTCCACGCCGCGGCGCTCGAGCGCGCGGGCGATGATGAGGCGCTGGATCTCCGAGGTGCCCTCCCAGATGCGGTCCACGCGCAGCTCGCGGTTGAAGCGCTCGGCGACGTTTGAGCGCAGGTAGCCGCGGCCGCCGAAGGCCTGCACGGCGCGGTCGGCGCAGCGGCCCGCCGCTTCAGAGACGAAGAGCTTGGCCATGGAGGCCTTGGCGTGGATGAGCTTGGGATCGGCCCCGCT
Organism: Solirubrobacteraceae bacterium; assembly: GCA_035503355.1. Lineage (GTDB taxonomy): Bacteria > Actinomycetota > Thermoleophilia > Solirubrobacterales > Solirubrobacteraceae > Palsa-465. Next base: position 23,764 of record DATJTQ010000056.1, on the reverse strand, counting down.
GTCGACCATGTCGCACACCTGCAGCGCCAGCAGCCGCCCGACGGTGGCGTCGGTGGCTGAGTCGGCCAGCGGGAAGGAGATCCCCTGGTAGTCCATGATGCGGTGCCCGCCCTGGCGGCGGGTCAGCACCCACTCGGTGGTCTCGTCGAGCAGCCGCCACATCGCTCCGAGGCCATGGGTGGCGATGCCCAGCCGCTCCTCGGTGAACCACCGTCGCTGCAGCTCGTCGCCGTTGCCCACCCCGCCGATGACCGCGTCGGCCGCCACCTCGACATCGGTGAAGCGGATCGTCGGGTGGCCGTGGGGATAGTTGTGGGTGTAGAGCGGGTCGTCGACGAACTCCACGCCGGCCGCGTCGGGCTCCACCAGGAACAGCGTCGGCAGCCGGTCTGACCCGTCGACGACGTTGGCCACGACGATGAGGACGCGGGCCACGTCGCCCGAGGTGACGAACCACTTCTCACCGGTGATGCGCCACCCCGCGTCGGTGGCCACCGCGGTGGTCGTGATCTGACTCGGGTCCGAGCCGGCCTCGGCCTCGGTGACCGCGTAGGCGTCGCCGCCCTCGCCGCGCAGGGCGGGCACGACGTAGCGGTCGCGCTGCTCCGGACTGGCCTCGACCCATACGTTGTAGACGCCCGGCACGTGCCAGTGCAGGCCGTTGGTGACGCGCCCGAACTGCTCGTTGACCAGGAACCACTCGCGCATGGACCATCCCTGGCCGCCGAGCTCGGTGGGCACGCGCCCACCCTGCAGCCGGGCGGCGATCGCCTCCTGCTTGATGTGGTGCACGGTCTCGTCGGGGAGGCGGCCGCCGGCGGCCTCGGCGGTGAGCTCGAGCGGGCGCAGGACTCCCTCGACGTAGTCGCGCGCTCGCTGCTGGAGGGCGAGCTGCGCCTCGGAGAGGTCAGGGGCGTCGGCGGGTGTCGTCGTCGTGGTCATGAGACTCCTGGGTCTGGGGTGAGGTCGAGCGCGCGCAACCGGCTCGAGTCGTTGGCGGTGAACCCGACCCCACCCGCCCGGGCGGAGTCGTAATCGGTGAGGCCGAGCAGCAGGTTGTGGTGGTTGGCGATGACGGTGGCGGCCCGGCGCCGGGCGGCGGCGACATCGGGGTCCTCGATGGCCTTGTCGGCGGCGATCAGGTCCACCACGTCATGCAGGTAGGCGAGCCAGCGGCGCTGGGTCCCGTGGAGGATCAGACGCTCGATCCGGGCCTCCTCGGCGGCGACCGCCTCGGGGCCGGGACGGTGCCCCGCGGCCAGGGTGGCCACCGCCTCGGGCAGCTCACGTTCCGGCTCGGGCGTGATCGACAGCCACGACGCGCGCTTGACCATGCGGGTTAGAATACAGCAACTGATCACAAAGTCAGGATGAGAACATGGACACCGCCGTTGCCTCACCCACGTCGACCCCCGCCTCCGCCAACGGGTCCGCTGCGGCCCCCTCCGGGGTGGCGCTCGAGCCGCACTACTACACGGACCCGAGCCTGGAGCCGGCCGAGCAGGAGCTCATCTTCGAGCGCACGTGGCAGCTCGCCGGGCACGTCTGCCAGCTGCAGACGACCGGCAGCTACATCACCGCCGCGGCGGGCAACCAGCCGGTGCTCGTCGTCCGCGACGAGAAGGGCGCGCTGCGCGCCTACCTCAACGTCTGCCGCCACCGCGGATCGCGGCTGCTCAGCGGCTCGGGCCAGTGCAAGGCGGCGATCCGGTGTCGCTATCACGGCTGGACCTACAAGATGGACGGGTCGCTGATCGGCGTGCCCGAGGGGATGGCCTTCGGCTCCAAGCTCGACAAGAAGTCGCTGCCGCTGATGCCGGTGCGCGTGGAGGAGATGTGCGGCCTGGTCTTCGTCAACCTCGACCCCGAGGCAACGCCCCTGGCCGAGCTGGTCGGTGACCTGCCCCAGCGCCTGGCGCCGTATCGGATCGAGACGCTCACGCCGTTCGCGCCCGGGCCCAACGGGAGCCAGCCGGCCAACTGGAAGGTGGTGGCCGACAACTACATCGAGGGCTACCACATCCCCATTGCCCACCCCGGCCTGATGCGGATGCTCGACTACAAGCACTACGACGTCGAGGTCAACGAGCACTATCTGTGGTTCGAGGCACCGATGCGCGAGAAGCCGTCCAGCAACCGGCTCGAGCGGCTCTATGCCCAGCTTGTCACCCCGATGCCCGGCCTGCCGGAGCGCGACCGGACGGTGTGGCGCTACGTCTACATCTACCCCAACACCACGATCGACCTGTACCCGGACCAGATCGGGACCTGGCAGATCCTGCCCAAGGGCGTGGCCGCCACGCATGACGTGTGGGCGTCCTACCGGCCGGCCGGGGCCGACCCGCGCACGCGCTTTGCCCAGTGGGCCAATCAGCGGCTGAACACGCTGGTCCTGGATGAGGATGTGGATCTCGTCGACAACGTGCAGCAGGGTCTCCAGACGCGCGGGTACCGCTGCGGGCCGCTGAGCCGGCGCGAGAACGGCGTGGCCTGGTTCGCCGATCGCATCCGGGCTGACCTGGCCCCCGCGCTGGCCTCGGGCGGCGCCGACAACGCGGCCGGCGCGGGCGGTGCAGACGACGCGGCCGGCGCGAACGACGCGGGCGGTGCGGCAGCCTGATGGCGGGCCGGCGCGACGGACGTGAGCGGATCCTGGCCGCAGCCGTCGGCCAGATCGCCCGCGAGGGCATCGACGGGGTGAGGATCGCCCGGATCGCGATGGAGGCCGGCGTCTCCACCGCCAACGTCCACTACCACTTCGAGACCCGCGAGGCCCTGCTGGCCGAGGCGCTCGAATACTCCTACGCCCAGGTGGGTGATGTCCGGGTGGAGAGTGACCTTCCCGAGCGCGCCAGCCACGCCGAGCGCCTGCAGTCGATGATCGACCAGTGCCTGCCCACCACGCCGGCGCTCGAGGAGGACTGGGTGTTGTGGGTCGAGCTGTGGCTGCGCGCCGTGCGTCACCCCGAGCTGCGCCCGGTGGCCGAGGAGCTGTACGCGCGCATGCGCGCGTGGTTCGCCGACGAGATCGCCGCCGGGGTCAACGATGGGGAGTTCGCGCGGTGCGATCCGGAGGAGGTCGCCGATCGTACGCTGGCGCTGCTCGACGGCTTCGGGGTGCGCACCCTGATCGGCGACTCGGCGATCCCCCTGGAGCGGGCGCGCAGCTCGGTGTCAGCCGCGCTGGCTGCCGAGCTGGGGCTGGGCGAGCGCCTGGTGGGTACGGGCCCCGCCGACGCCGACGCCGCGGGCACGGGCGCGCATGCGCGGGGCACAGACGCCGCCGATCTGCGCGACACCGCCTGATCCGACCTGGACAACGCGGGAAACCTCGACGCTGGTCACAGGTTTCCCGCGATCTCCATCCCTCACATGGGCTGCGCGCGAAACATGCCGGGCCGTCGCAGGTTTCCCGCGAACTCCAGGTCGCGCGGGCGCCGTCAGGCCGCGGAGCCGACCGCCAGCGCTGCCCGCGCGGCGCCGCGACCGGTCCGCACCGCGCCCTCCATGTAGCCGGCGACCCAGTGGTCTGAGCCGGCGACGTAGAAGGGCGGCTCGTGCCGGCCGTGCAGCGGCCCGGCGGCCATCAGGTCGCCCGGGGCCCAGCTGGTGATGTAGCCGAGCGTGAACGGGTCCGCGCCCCACGGCCGCTCGATGAACGCCTGAGTCCCGCGGGCCTCCTCACCGTAGAGCGCCTCGAGCCCGTCCAGGACGACCGCCCGGCGCGCCTCAGGCGGCGCGGCCAGGAACGCCGACAGCCGCTCGGGCGGGACCAGCAGGGAGAGCACGCCCTCGCCCTGAGACCACGTCGAGCCGAACAGCCACTCGGTCTCCGCCAGGCCGTTCTGACCGCGACGCTGCCAGAAGGAGTCGGGGTAGGCGACCACCAGCTTGGCGGCCAGCGCCTGGCGCAGCGCGCGCAGCGAGGCCAGCCGCGCCTCGCTCAGCCCGGTGATCTGCACCGCGCGCAGCGGGCCGGCGGGCAGCGCGCAGACGACGGCCTCGGCGCGGATCTCCTCCCCGTCGGCCAGCGTCACCACCACCCCGCGGGACCCGAGCACGTCCACGTGCGTGACCACCGCACCGATCCGCACTCGTGGCCCGAGCTCAGTGGCCATGCGCAGCGCCACCTCGGCCGACCCGGCGGAGCAGCGCAGCCCCTCCCATGCGGCGAGGTCGTAGAAGCCCTCGCCGGCCAGGGTGGCGTGCTTGCGCAGGTCGGCCAGCAGCGAGCTGCGATCCGGGGCGTCGCACGACAGCGACAGCGCGGCCAGCGCGTAACGGCGGCGGACAGCCGGGAGCGCGTCGTTCAGGCGCAGCCACGCCCCGAGGCTCAGCTCGTCCAGGCGCGCCGCGTCGGGGTGGCTCCACGGATCGTCGGGATCGACCTCGGCCGCCAGCGCGGCGAACAGCCCGTCGATGCGCTCAGCGTCGGCACGCTCCTCGTCGGTCATCCACGGGGCGTCGTCGCCGACGTAGACACCCTCCGGCAGACCCCAGCTCATCTCGCCGGGGTCGGCCACATAGCTGGGCACCGCCGCCAGGCCGAGCTCGTCGAGCAGTTCGAGATAGGCGGTGTGCGCGTGGCCGATCACCTCACCGCCGAGCTGGACGGTACGCCCGTCGGGCAGGGTCGTCGCCTCGACGCGGCCGCCCACACGCGCGCGCGCCTCCAGGACCAGCACCTCGGCACCGCCGCGGGCGAGGTCGCGCGCCGCCGACAATCCCGCGAGACCGGCTCCCAGCACCACGACATCGGCCATGCGCGCACTCCCCTCACCGAATCCACACCATTGGCCGCTTGACAAGCGGGCGGCTCGCTGGTTAGTTTCCTGACTCGCGATTCAGTATACGTCCCAGGACGTAGACGGAGGAGATTTGAGCCCGCGACCCAAAGTCGATCACCTGCGCAAGCCGCAGATCATCGCCGCTGCCGCCGACGTGCTCTACGAGCGCGGTCTGTTCGACACGCGCATCGGAGACATCGCCGAACGCGCGGGCACGAGCTCGCCCACCATTCTCTACTACTTCGAGTCCAAGGACCGGCTGCTGGAGGAGGCGGTGGAATTCGCCGACCGCACCTTCTACGAGCGGCTGTCCGAGGGCCAGGGGCAGTTCGAGGACCCGGCCGACCGGCTGGTGCACCTCATCGAGGAGACGAGCCTGGGGCCGGGTGGCCTCAACGACTACACGCTGTGGATGGAGATCTGGGTCCGCGCGCGGCGTGACCCCACCGTCCGGCGCTCCTACTTCCGGCTGGACCGCCGCCAGCGCGTGCTGATCGCCGACATCGTGCGCGGGGGCCAGGAGGACGGGGTGTTCACCTCCGACGCCGACCCCGACGACTTCGCGCTCATGCTCAGCGGCCTGATGGACGGGCTCGGCGTGCAGGTCACGCTGGGCCAGCCCGACGTGACGCCGGAGCGCATGGTCGATCGCTGCCTGGCCCTCGCCTCGAGCGAGCTGGGCTGCGATCTCCGGCGGCTCACCACCGGTGATGGCCGCCCCCGCGAGGACAGAGCGGACTCGAGGTGACGGGCATGCATCCACGTGAGGGGTGGTCTGAAGGAGGGGTGCGAAGCGGACGCGAACCGCGGGAAGACGCGGTCTCCCGCCGCCAGTTGCTGAAGGCGGGCGCCGGGCTGGCGCTCGGGGGCATGCTCGCCGGCTGCAGCTCGACCAACCCCGCCGCGGGGAGCGGTGTCCCTCCGCTGCCCCGGCAGGACAGGCCGGTCAAGTGGCCCATCTACACCGACAACAAGCCGATCGCGGCGGGGATGGCCCCTGAGGAAGGCGCGACCCTGCAGCTCTACAACTGGGTCGCGTACATCAATGAGGCTGTCATCAAGAGCTTCTGCAAGAAGCACAACTGCAAGTACTCGCTGACCACGTACAACACGATGGAGGAAGCGCTCGCCAAGATGGCAAGCGGCAAGCTCAAGGTGGACGTCTTCTTCCCGACTGTCGCCGTGCTCGGTCAGCTGATCGCAGCCAAGCTGATCCGGCCGCTCAACCAGAGCTACATCCCGAACATGGCCAATGTCTGGCCGGACTATCGCGATCCCTTCTACGACCAGCGATCGCAGTACACAACGCCCTACTCCATTTACACCTCGGGGATGGCCTGGCGCAAGGACAAGGTCAACCTGTCCCCGTCGTGGGACATGCCGTGGCAGGGGGCGAAGTACAGCGGGAAGGTCGCTGTCCTCGACGACTACCGGGAGACGATCAGCCTGGCGCTGATGCGCGGCGGCAACTTCGACCTCAACACGACGAACACCCCCCTGATCCGGGCCGCGGGCAAGTCACTCCAGCAGCTGGCCACTCTGACCAACGTCCGGATCGACAACAACGACTACACCGATATCCCAACCGGGAAGGCCTGGATTCACCATGCCTGGTCGGGCGACATGGCCAGCTCGTACCAGTATCTGCCGAAGGGCACCTCGATCGACACCCTCGGCTACTGGTTCCCGGCGAACCGGAAGGGCCCCGTGGCCAACGACCTGATGGTCAATGCCACCGGCGGTGCCAACCCCGTCCTGGCTCACAAGTTCATCAACTACATGCTCGACGTTGACAACGCGCTGAACAACTACAGCTACGTCGGTTACATGCAACCGCTCACCGAAGTGACCCCGGCGCGGCTGACCTCCGAGAAGCTGCTGCCGCCGCAGCTGGCCTCCACCGTCGTGCTGCCGGACTACTTCCGCAGGGGCCTGTTCCAGTTGGAGCTGCCGCCGGCCGCCGACGCGGTCTGGGAGTCCACCTGGAGCTCGTTCTCCAACGGCCTATAGGTGACCGCGATGGATCGGCACGACACCTACGACAAACGCAACCGGCGGCTGTGGATCGGGCTCGCAGCGCCCGGAGCGATCTGGCTGCTGGTCCTGTTCGTGGCGCCGTTCTACGTGATGCTGTCGGTGGCCGGGGGCGGGATCAACGAGTTCTTCCAGACCGTGGTTCCGGTCTGGAACCCGCTGCACTGGTCGAGCTTCAACTTCAGTGCCGTGTGGCGCGACATCGTCGGGGCCGGAGCCTACCTCGGGCCGCCCGCCCTGCGAACGCTCCTCTACACCGCCATCGCCACGGCCATCTCGCTCGCCGTCGCCTATCCGGTGGCCTACTTCGTCTCCCGGTACGCGGGGGAGCGCAAGGGGTTGTTCCTCGTGCTCCTGATCGCGCCCTTCTGGGTCAGCTACATGATGCGCATGCTGGCCTGGATCGACCTCCTGCAACAGGGCGGCTTCTTCAACAGCGCGTTGTCGTTCCTCGGCCTACCGGGGAACACCGACTGGCTCGGTGGCAAGTCGGTGACGGTCATCATGGGGCTCGTGTACGGATACATTCCGTACCTCATCCTGGTGCTGTACGCCTATCTGGACCGGATCGACCAGCGCCTGCTGGAGGCGGCCCGAGACCTGGGGCTGAGCAAGTGGCGCACCTTCTGGAGCGTGCTCATTCCGTTGAGCAAGCCGGCGATCATCGCCGGGTGCTTCATCACCGCACTGCCGATGGTGGGTGACTACTTCACCAACCAGCTGCTGTCAGCCGCCCCCGGGACGACGATGCTGGGCAACGCGATCGAAGGGCAGCTCGACGCGCCGGGCCAGACCGGGCAGGGAGCGGTGCTCGCGCTGATGCTGCTCGTGGTCCTGCTCATCCCGATGGTGTACTACGTGATCAGCACCGCTCGAGCGTCGCGGGAGATGGCGTGATGGCCAGTACCGCCGAGTCCGTGGCCGATCAGGCCCGCCCCGAGCCGCTGCGCTCGGAGGGCCGCCCGCGCGGGAACCCGTGGCGACGACCCTGGGCGCTGGAGGGGTTCACCTGGCTGTACATCCTGTGGTCGATCATCCCGATCGGGATCGCGGTGCTGTTCTCCTTCAACAAGGGCGCGTCGCAGGCAACCTGGCAGGGGTTCTCCACCAAGTGGTATGTCGGTAACCAGGTCACGTCGGTGCTGCACAACCCCAGCCTGCACCACGCCGTGGTCCAGACGTTGGTTCTCGGCTTCCTCACCACCGTCATCTGCGTCCCCATCGGCGTCGGCTTCGCCATCGGCATCGATCGCTGGCGAACCCGGACCGCACAGGGACTGAACCTGGTGATGATCTTCTCGTTCGTGATCCCCGAGCTGTTGCTGGCGGTGGCGCTGTTCCTGCTCGTCACCCAGGCGCTGACCTTCATCAATCTGGGCACCGAAGCCGAGGTGGCCGGGCTGGTCGTGTGGAATCTGAGCTGGCCGGCGATCATCGTCCGGGCGCGGCTGGTGAGCATCGGGCGCAGCTACGAGGAGGCGGCCGCGGACCTGGGCGCGTCACGGATGGGGGCGATCCGCCGGGTGTTGATCCCGATGCTGATGCCGGCCATCTTCGCCAGTGCCGTGCTGGTGTTTGCCAGCACGGTGGATGACTTCGTGATCGTGGAACAGCTCTCCTCCACCGGGAACACGCAGCCGATGTCGGTACTGATCTATTCCAACGTCCACGGTGGGCTGAGCGGGCCGGCGCTCAATGCGCTGGCCACGATCCTGCTCGTCATCTCGCTCGCGGCCGCGCTGCTCGGCTTCTTCGCGTACCGGTGGATGACACGCGGGGAGCGCGGCGGCAACACCGAGGCACTGACCAGCATCGCCGGAATCTGAGAGGACTGAAATGAGCGGAGGACATGTCAAGCTCGAGTCACTGACCAAGCGGTTTGACCAGGCGGCCGCGGTCCAGGACATCTCGCTCGAGATCGGAGCCGGCGAGTTCTTCTCCCTGCTCGGCCCGAGCGGTTGCGGCAAGACCACCACACTGCGCATGGTCGCGGGCTTTGAGCCGCCGACGAGCGGCAAGATCCTGCTCGACGGCGTCGACGTGGCCAACCTGCCGCCCAACCGCCGCCAGGTCAACACGGTCTTCCAGAGCTATGCGCTGTTCCCGTTCCTGACCGTCGCCGAGAACGTCGCGTTCGGCCTGAAGTACAAGTCGGTCCCCAAGGCGGAGCTGACCAGCCGGGTCGGCGAGGCGCTGGAGCTCGTGCAGCTGACCGGATTTGAGAAGCGCCGCCCCAACCAGCTTTCGGGTGGTCAGCAACAGCGGGTCGCGCTCGCGCGTGCCCTGGTCCTCCGCCCCTCGGTCCTGCTTCTGGACGAGCCGCTGGGAGCCCTGGATGCCAAGCTTCGCCGCACGCTCCAGGTCGAATTGGGCGCGCTGCAGAAGCAGGTGGGCATCACCTTCCTGTACGTGACCCACGATCAGGAGGAGGCGCTCACGATGTCCGATCGCCTCGCCGTGATGAACCACGGGCGCGTCGCGCAGCTCGGCACCCCCGAGGAGGTCTACAACGAGCCCGCCGACGCCTACGTCGCGGATTTCCTGGGCGTGTCGAACCTGATGGACGCTCAGGTGCAGCCGGGCGGAGACGGCAACGGGCCGTGTCACCTGCGCATGGGCGACTTCACGCTGCAGGCGGCGGCCGGCCGGCTCGACGCGACCGGCGCCGTCAAGCTGGCGATCCGTCCTGAGCGCGTCCATGTGGAGCCGTACGAGACCACCGGCGCCAACCGCGTGCCCGGGATGGTCGAGCGCCTGGTCTTCCTCGGCTCGACCACCCACGTCTACGTCCGGCTCGCCACCGGCTCGACGTTGCAGACGCTCGTGCGCAACGACGGCGCCGAGCTGCCCTACAGCCAGGGGACGGCAGTCACCGTCGCCATTCCGGCCGAGGCGCTGCGGGTGCTCCCCGATCCCGGCGTCAGCGCTGCCGAGATTCGCGACGCGACCGTCGGCGACGACGTGATGGACCTGACCGGCGCCAGCTCCGGATGAGGGCCTAAGCGCGCTCCTCGAACATCCGGGTGACCTCCATCGCCGCCACCGGCTCGATCAGTGAGGCGGTGACCGACTCGGCCAGGGCCGGGCACGCCTCACGCATGCGCCGCCCCGCGGCGGCCGCGTCATAGGCGGTCCGCCGCAGCTCGGGCACGCCGTCCTCGATCCACAGCCAGCGAGCGTCACCGTCGCCCTCGTAGGGCAGCCCCACGCTGCCCGCGTTGACGAAGCGCGTGCCGCCCACGGTGCGGTCATCCTGCTGGTGGGTGTGCCCCGCGACGACCAGCGGCGCCTCCACCCCGGCCAGCACCTCGGCCCACCGCTCGGGCGCCGAGATCCGCGTCACCAGCTCCTCATCGCTGCGCGGGGTGGCGTGACAGAAGAGCACGCCGTCCGCGCGCATGGCCAGCGGCAGGCCGCCCAGCGCCCGCGCGCGCTCGGGCCCGAGCTCCTGGGCGCTGAAGGCCGCCATCTCCGCGGCGCCGTCGCCCGCGCCAGGCGGCGGGCCGTCGACCGCCGCCGCCGTCTCGCGCTCGCCGTTGCCGCGCACCCAGAGGATCGGCACCATCGCCGTCGCCCCCAGCGCCTGGAGGCGGTCAAGGACGGCCGAGCCGAACGCGCCCGGGACGACGTCGCCGCCCACCACCACGGCGTTCGGATGCGCCGCGCGCGGGTCGGCCAGCACCGCGTCGAGCGCATCCGTGTTGCCGTGGATGTCGTAGAGGGCGAGGATCCTCATCTCGCCGAGCTTAATGCAACCCGGTGGTTGCGTCTACTTCAGCGTGAATGTGACCTTGATGAGCTTGCCGACCCGCTTGCCCTTCAGTGTCGTCTCACGGACCACGATGACGTAGCGCCCCGGCTTCACCTTGGCAGTCAGCTTGACGCGAAGGGTGCCGTGGCCGCCGTGCTTCTTCTTCAGCGTGAGATGACCGGTGGCCAGCGTCTTCTTCTTGCCCTTGGCCGGCAGGACCTGGGCGGTGAACTTCCGCGGCTTGGTCGCCGAGACGATGATCGGGATGAAGCGCGCGTTGCGGCCGGTGACCGTCACGACCTTGAAGACCTTGATCGTGCCGCCGCCGGTGGTGATGGTGGTGGGGCTGGAGCCCGACGGCGGCCCCGGCGGTGGCGCGTTCTTGACCGTCACGCTCAGCGTGGCCGTGCCCTGATTGCCGGCGTTGTCGGCGAAGGTCACCGTCAGCGTGACCTCGCCCACCCCGCGCGGGAAGGTGAAGGTCGCGGCGGCGCCGTGCTGGGCCGCGAACCCCGGGGCGGTCCACGTGATCGACGCGGGATTGATGCCGCTCCCACCCGCGTTGTCGGCCAGGACCGCGTGATACGTGGTCGCCTTGCCGGAGGTCGCCGCGGTCGGGCCCGAGATGGTCCCGGTGGGGGCGATGATGTCCGGGATGGTGTTGGCCGCCGAGGTGATCGCCAGCGCGCCGCCCACGCCGCCGACCGCCGCGTGGGCGGCGTCGAAGGCGGCCTCGGCGCGCCAGTTCTCGGTGGCCAGCACGCCGTCCGCGGGCTGGTTGTAGAAGTTGGCCCCGTCGATCGAGGTGAAGATCTCGCCGCCGGTCCCGGCGGCGACCACGGTGCCGCTCTGGGCGCTGACGCCGTACAGCCCCACGGTGGGGTTGGAGTCGTTGGCGAACTGCGCGGCGGCGGTGGTGTTGCCGCCGTCGTCTGAGACCTCCAGGCACAGCCCGCTGTTGCAGCCGCTTCCGCCCGGTGAGTGGTCCACGACGAACACCCGGTTGGGGTTGGCCGGATCCTGCGCCACCCGCGGGTCGCCCTGGAACTCGTTGACCGTGTCACCGTTGACCCGCGCGCCGCTGGTGAACCCGTTCGAGCTCCCGTAGAGGATCCCGAAGTCCTGGGCGACCATGATCCCGGCCAAGGGGTTGCCCGGCAGGAACGTGGCATCGGTCAGGTTCTGCACGCTGCCCTCGCTCTGCGCCTGGCAGGTTCCCGTGGCGGTCTTGTTGATCTCGGTGAAGTGGGCGCCGCTGTCGGTTGACTTCATCAGCGTGCCGTTGTCGCCCAGCAGGTAAACGGTGCTCGCCCCGGCGAAGGCGACCGCGTTCAGCTCGGTCTCCGGCGCCAGGGTCGCACTCGTGCAGTCGCCTCGCGTCGAGGGGTGCGGCGTGATCGCCGCCCAGGTCGCGCCGCTGTTGGTGGTGCGGAAGATGTCGCCGTTGCTCGCCACGGCCACCCCGGTGGTCCCCGGAGCCGGCTGGAAGGCCAGGTCGGTGAAATCCTCGCCCGCGGTGATGCCGGTCCCCTGCGTGAACGTGGTGCCGTTGAAGGTGGCGATGTGGCCGTTGGTCGTGGCGTACCACAGCCGTGTCGGCGACTGATAGACGACGGAGCTGATCGTGTCCGACGTCCCACTCGAGAGGGGGGTCCAGATCGACGCCGCCTGAGCGGATGATGCGAGCGCAAGCATCGCCGAGACAGCGGCGAGCAGCGTGAACCTGCGGAACATGGCGGTCCTCTCCACACGATGTGCGATTTCGGCCCGCGCCAGGTTCTCGGGCCCCCGATCGGTCCACCCTACCGAGATTTGGCGCATCCGGACACGCGAAATCGCGTCCATAGACTGATGTCCGATGAGCGTCTCGGACCTGCTGGCGGGCAAACGCGTCTGCGTGTGCGGTGGCTCGGGCGGCGTGGGCAAGACGACCACGTCGGCGGCCATCGCGCTGGGCATGGCGGCCGAGGGCGCCAAGGTGGCCGTGGTCACCATCGATCCGGCCAAGCGACTGGCCAACGCGCTGGGCCTGCAGGAGCTCGAGAACGAGCCCCGCCGGGTCGAACCCGATCGGCTGACCGGGATCCGCGGACGGTTGCAGGGCGAGCTCTGGGCGATGATGCTCGACCCCAAGCGCACCTTCGACGAACTGATCGAGCGGGTGGCCGCCGACCCCGAGCGCGCCGAGGAGATCAAGCGCAACCGTGTGTACCGCGAGCTCTCCACGGCGGTCTCGGGCTCGCAGGAGTTCACCGCGGTGGCCAAGCTCTACGAGCTCGACCGTGACGGGGACTTCGATCTCCTCGTTCTCGATACGCCCCCGTCACGCAACGCGCTGGATTTCCTGGACGCCCCCACCCGGTTGACCTCGTTCCTCGAGGGGCGGGCGCTGAAGGCCTTCATCCGCCCCACCGGGCTGGGCATGCGGGTGCTCGGCCGCGGAGCGGCACCGCTGCTCGGGGCGTTGCGCCGCGTGACCGGGGTGGACCTCATCAGCGACCTGACCACGTTCTTCGGCCTGCTCGGCGATATGACCGACGACTTCAGTGAGCGCGCCCGCGGCGTCGAGCGGATGCTCAAGGCCTCCACCACCGCCTTCCTGCTCGTCACCTCGGCCCAGCAGGCGGCGATCGACGAGGCGATCTGGTTTCGGCGCACCCTCACCGAGGGCGGGCTGCCCTTCGCCGGCGTGATCGTCAACCGGGTCCATCACGACATCCTCGGCGAGGCCGAGCCCAAGGACCTGGTGAGCGCGCTGGACGCCGAGCTGCCCGAGGACCTGGCGGCCAGGGTGGCCGAGAACTTCTTTGACTATCACCGCCTCGCGCAGCGGGACGCCCACAACGTGACCCGGCTGCGCGACGAGCTGGGCGGCCAGCCGCTGCTGCTGGTTCCCCACCTCGACGACGACGTGCACGACGTGGCCGGCCTCATGCGCGTCCACCGCTACCTGTTCGCCTCCGACGCCGAGCGCGAGCGCCTCATCGCCGACGTCATCGCCTGACCCCGGCCCCGCGCCCCCTCAGGTCACTGCGCGCGGGTGGCGGCGCTCTGGAGGCGGAAGGGTTCGGTGGTGACACCGGCCCAGGTGGCCCAGCTGAGGACCACCGGCTGCCAGCGCTCGCGGGCCACCACCTGGCTGCCGACGGTCATGACCACCTGGCCCTGGTGCAGCATCTCCCACACCGCCTGCTCGGCGAGCTCGAGCTGCTGGCTGGCGCGCCAGTTCGGATGCGCGGCGGCGGCCAGGGCCATCACGTCCTGAAAGCCCAGCGCGGCGCCCGCCACCTCGCCGATCGCGGCTTTGAGCGCCTCCACCTCCGGGCGCGCCTCGGCGCCCCGGCGGGCGTGGGCGATGACCGCGTCGGTGACGTCGGTCCCGCTGCGCGCGGCGGTGGCCCAGCCGCGGCCCATGCCCAGCTCGTCCGCCCGCAGCTCGGGGCCCTCCAAGATCTTCAGCTTGCTCCGCTCGGGCGCCCAGCGGCGATCGTCGTGCTCAATCATCGCCCCGCCCACCCACGGGCGCACGAAGCGCGCCTCCAGCTCGTCGCGGGTCAGATTGAAGACCCGCGTGACGTGGGGAAACTGGCGCAGCTCGAGGTGGTACACGCTCAGGCGTCCCGGGTGGAGGCCTGAGCGAGATGGCGCTCGTGGGCCTCGGCGATCATGCCCAGCGCATCCTCGCGGCCCTTCCACCCCAGCGGCTCGGAGTGGCGGTCCAGGTCCAGATCCTTATAGACCTGGAAGAAGTGAAAGATCTCGTCGCGCAGCTGCTGGGGCAGGTCCTCGAGCTCGTGATAGACGTTCCAGCGCGGGTCATGGACCGGGACGCACACCACCTTGTCGTCGGGGCCGTTCTCATCGCGCATGCAGAACAGGCCGATCGGGTTCACCGGCACCAGGCAGCCCGGGAAGGTCGGCTCCGACACGCAGACCAGGACGTCGAGCTCGTCGCCGTCGAGGGCCAGCGTCTCCGGGATGAAGCCGTAGTCGGTGGGATAGACCACCGACGCCGAGACAAACCGGTCAAAGCGGATGGCGCCCAGCTTGGGGTCGAACTCGTACTTGTTCCGGCTCCCCATCGGGATCTCCACCATGCAGATGAGAGCGTCCTCAGCCATCTCTGCCGCAGCCTAGTGGGTCGTGGCGGGCGGGTGGCGCCTTCGCCGGGCCCTTAAACAGAACGAGCGGGCCAGGCCCGCTCGCCACTGTGATCGCGCTCCCCCTGACTACTTACGAGCCCCAGGACTTACTGTGTTGTGCCTGGTGGGCAAAACACTCCCAGCCTCCCGCGGGAGACCGAGTAGGGAGCGGTCGTCACGTAGTTTAACGCACTCCGGCGGCTGGGTCTGACGAGGTCGGCGACGAGGCCCCCGCGCCCTCGGCCAGCAGCTCGTCGGCCACGGAGACCAGATCGGCGTCCAGGTGGCCGCACAGCATGTCGCGCAGGATCGCGCGCAGATTCTCGGCCAGCTCGTCGATGAGGGCGTCCGGGCGTGCCGGATCGCCGCGATCGCCCGCCAGGCCGCCCATGATCGAGCGCTCGAGGGCCACCGCGCGGGCGGTCCGCTCCGTCACCACCCCGCGGTCATCGGCCCGCGCGCACACGGCGGCCAGCCGCTGGGCCAGGCGCCCGCTCGCGGGGCCCTCGGGCTCCAACAGCGCTCGCAGAGCCAGCAGATAGTCGGTGAGGGCCTCGGCGGCCGACGGGCGCTCGCAGCCCATCTCAAACCGGGCCAGCGCCCAGGCGAGCTCGGGATGGGGGTCGCGCCGGGCGACGAGGCGGCAGAAGGCGCGCAGCTCCTCCTCCCCCGCCGCGGGGACGATGGTGAGCACGCGCGGGCGCCCGGCCACGCCGATCGCCACCGACCGCCAGCTGCCGGCCTCGGTCCGCGCCCAGCCCACGGGGCCGACCGCGTAGGCGCCGCGCTCGAACAGGCGCAGGGCGCTGACCACGTGGCGAAAACGGGCGCGGGCCACGGCTAGGGGCGCGCGCTCGGCCGACCGGTCAGTGATCGCCAGCAGCGCGATCACGTTGGGCTCCTCCCCCTCTCCCCAGACGGCCTCGGGGGGCGCGTCGGCCAGCGCGTCGCCCCGGATCAGCGACAGCCCGTCGCCCAGCGACAGCTCGATGGTGTCGGGATCGAGCGCCACGCCCAGCACCGGCGCGATGATGGTGGCGGTGCAGTGTCCCTCGTAGATCGAGCGTTCGAGGTCCGCGTAGGCGGCCTCGAACGACGCCGGCTCAAACCCGAAGCCGCTGCGCTCGATGAACACCGACTCGAGGAAGACCCCGAGGGCGGCGTCGGCCATGCCGCGCGGGCCGGAGGGCGCCTTGACGCCGTGCTCGGAGAGATAGACGTCCAGCGCCTGGCAGCGGGCCAGCGCGTGGGCGGCGTCGCCGTGGCTGGGCAGCTCGGCGAGCGCCGGCATTCGCGAACGGATGAACTCGTCGACGAGCGGCCGGTAGCAATACAGCGGGACGCGTCCCGAGCCGCGCTCCACGGCGAGCTCGAACGGCATCTCGGCGCCGGACGCGGCCTCCGCGCACAGACGGCTGGACGCATCGACGGCGAAGGACTCAAGCAGACGGTGAAGGGTGACGTTGCGCACGACCGCGGTTTCTCCGCGGCGCGGGCCGATCCTCTTGGGCGCAGCAGACCTTGCAGCGGCGGCGGTGCGCCGCCGGGAGGCTAGGCGGCGGTAGCGACGGGCTCGCGCTCGCCCTGGGCGTCCAGGTCCTCAGCGCAGCCGAGCCACTCGCGGCCGTAGGTCCGCATGCTCTCGATCAGCGGTACGAGGGCCCGGCCCTTGGGGGTCAGCACGTACTCGACGCGCGGCGGGACCTCGGGGAAGGTCTGGCGCTCCACGACGCCCTCTTCCTCGAGGGCACGCAGGCGCAGCGACAGCGTGCGGGGGCTGATGCCGGCCAGCGAGCGCTCCAGCTCACAGAAACGGGACCGGCCGTCGGCGAGATCCCGGATCACCAGCAGCGTCCACTTCCCGCACACGATCTCGGCCGTCCGGCAGACCGGACACGTGTCATTGGAAACCATCAGGTTTCCTAGTCTAGCGCAAGACTTCAGGAACTGAAGCGTGGGCGGGGCTCGGCGTCAGGAGGCGCCGGCCACCGCGGCGGCGCCGTGACGGTGGCGCTGGATGGCGTCGATCGCCCCGTCGATGATGCGATCGCCGAACTGCGCGCTGTCGTTGACGCGGGGAAAATCCGCCTCGGGGACGGGCAGCTCGAGGAACTCGCAGATCGGCTCCCAGCCGTCACCCGGTGACCACACCAGCAGCCGCTCCGCCGGGACCGTGTCCTGGACCTCCTGGTTGAACCGCTCCATGGCCACCGCCATCTCCTCGGCGCTCGCGTCAGGCCGGCTGATCAGGCCGCTGCGCTGCCACATCTCGGACATCAGGTTCATGTAGTCGTCCCACGGCTGATCGACGATCCGCCGTGCGTCAGACAGGTGGCGGATCATGATGTCGCCGTAGATGACGCCCCAGATGGTCTCGCGCATGCTGCGCGTCCAGGCCTCGCCCGAGCGGACGCTGAGCAGCACCTTGGCGTCGGGGTACAGCTCGATGAGCTCGCGGTAGAAGAACGAACCGGGCCAGTCCACGGTGGCCTGGAAGCCCTCGAAGATCTCCTCGGGCGAGAGCGCGCCATCCAGGACCTGCCGCCAGCGGGGGGTTTCCTCGAGGTCGGTGAGGACGTTGACCATGTGGTAGCACGGGGCGAACCCCAGCATCTCAAGCGCGATCTTCTGAGACAGCGTCCCGGTTCTCGGCAGCCCGGCTCCGATGAGCTTCATCAGTCAACTCCTCTTTCGTTGTTGGGGCGCCCCCATTGCAGGCCCGGCGGCATCCCCGCCGTCCCCGCCTTCGCGACGCGTGCGCCCGCGTCGATCGCGTCCAGCGAGCCGAGCACCGCGTCGACCGCAGCGGCCACGCTCGTCCCGGGTTCCACGGTCACCTCCGGGTCCACGGGGGGCTCGTAGGCCTGGTCGACGCCGGTGAGGTCGTCGATCTCCCCGGCGGCCGCCCGCGCGTAGAGGTGCTTGGGGTCGCGCGCCGCACACTCGGCCAGCGGCGTGTCGAGGAACACCTCGATGAAGGCCAGGCCGTCAGCCTCGTGGCGGGAGCGAACCTCCTGCCGGGCCCCGGCCAGGGGCGAGACCAGCGCCACGATGGCGATGGCGCCGGCATCGGCAAACAGCCGGGCCAGCTCGCCGACGCGCAGGATGTTGCGGGTCCGGTCGGCCTCGTCGAAGCCGAGGTCGCCGCAGATTCCGTGCCGGAGGTTGTCGCCGTCCAGCAGATACGCGGGCCGCCCGCCGAGCACCAACCGCTCCTCCAGAGCGGCGCCGAGCGTGGACTTGCCGGCGGCGGGAAGGCCGGTCAGCCACACCGTCGCGCCGATGGCGTTCAGCGCGCGCCAGCGCGACGAGCGCGAGAGGTTGGTCTCCTGCCAGGTGACGTTGTCGCTCCGCGGCATGTGTTCGCTCTGGGGCATGTTTAGACGATCGGTGAGCGTCCGAGCTCGTGGCCGCTGGAGTCCAGGGCGGCCACCGCGAAGTAGGGCCCGTTGCTGTTGACGGCGATGGCGGTCTCAAATCCCGTCCAGGCCTGAGAGCCGACCTCCGACAGCGCCGACCTGGTGCGGCCCGCCAGCACCGTCCAGCGCGCGATCTCGGTGGCGCCGTTCCAGCTGGCGTGCACGGCAAAGCCCCCGGCCGGGTTGGCCTGGGCCACGACGCGGGGCCCGTCGGCGGGATGACCGACCCAGTCGGCGAGGTGGGCGCGATAGGAGCGGACGCCGATCGGCAGCTCACCGTCGAGGATCATGGTGCCGTCCGACGTGTGCTGGGAGAAGTAGGGCTGCGCCCCCCAGCCGATGAACGCGCCGCCGTCGCTCTGCAGATCGACGTTGCCCAGGGTGCCCGAGAGGAAGCCCGCGGAGTGCTCGAAAGCGCGGGTGAGCTCGACCCGCTTGGCGGAGCTGTCGACTGCCAACACCAGGCCCCGCGACTGCGTGGCCTTGGCCGGTCCGGCGTTGTCGAACAGGGTGATCGCCGAGGATCCGTGGGGGCGGGCGTCGTGCTGCCACCAGAACGCGGCCGTCGAGCTGACGCTGAAGTCTGAGTGCTTACCGCCCATCCGCCACAGGATCCGCCCGTTGGAGCGGTCGACGCAGTACACCGTGCAGGTGTTGCGGCCGCTGATGAGCAGATTCCCGTCGTCCATCTCGGCCACCGAGTTGAGATGGAAGTAGTCATACCCCTGACCGGGGATCGGCGGCGGCTGCAGGCTCTCCTCGATCCCGACATGGTCAAGGCTTCGCCAGTCAAAGAGGACCCGGCCGGTGTTGAGGTCGATCTCCTGCACGTGTCCGACGAACACCTGCGCCTTGGAGGACTTGCCGATCGACGTCAGGTCGGCCGTCGTGGTCTCGTAGGCGGTGATGAGCGCCGTGCCGTGCGAGGTCAGCTGGAAGTCGTGCAGGTCGGTGGTCAGGCCGTCGCCGGCGCGGACCGCTTTGACGGAACGAAAGGAGTCGTCGCCGATTTCCGCGGCCCCCTCGCCGTGGGCGTTGGTCACCGCTCCCTGCCACCAGGTGAGCGCGGGCTTGCCGGCGTAGGACTGCACGGCGAGGTTGAACGGGCTGCCGCTCGAGGTCGGCGAGAACCACACCAGCCGGCCCAGGCGGTCCACCATCATCAGCCCCTGCTGCGGGTCAGAGGCCGGCACCGCGTTGATCGGCGAGAGCAGGATGAAGCGCGGCGTGGAGGCGGGTGCGGCGGCCAACTGTGTCACCCGAACGGCGGGTGGGCGCAGATCCGGGCGGGTGAGGAACGTCTGCACCCGGCTGTTGCCCGGGGTGGTCGTGTCCGCCGCCGGTGCAGACGGCGGGGTCGGCGATGACGCGGGCGCCGCCTTGCGGCGAGATGCGGAGCGGTGCGGCAGCTCATACCCGACCGCCCCCGCGGCCACGATACCGGCGGCGGCCGCCGCGGCGCGGGGCAGGAACTGCCGGCGGCTGACCTTGCGCGCCCGCCGCCGGAGCGCCACCTCGACCTCGTCGTCGGGCGCGAAGGGGCCGGCGGTCATCTCTCCGTCCTCGTCCTCGAGCGGCGGCCGGGTGGCGGTCATCCGCGGCACCTCATCCGGTCACCCCGAAGGCCTTGGACGTCCCCAGGACATGGCCCGAGGCGTCGAGCGCCTGGACCTCGAAGCGCCGCGCACCGCCCGAGACCGGGATCGAGCTCTCAAAGCCCGTGCGCTTGCCGGTGGCCACCGTCTGGGTGGAGCCGTCCGCGCCGGCGGCCAGCACCTTCCAGGAGCTCACCTGGGTGGCGCCGTTCCAGCTGGCGTAGACCGTCACCTTCGAGCCCGTGGCGCGCGCTGCGCCGCTCGGTGGGTAGAGGGGCTTTCCCACCCACGGCTGGACGTAGGTGCGGTAGGTCATGTCCGGAGTCGGGAGGGCGGCGTCGAAGATCATCTTGCCCGCCGGCGTGTACTCCGACACGAAGGGCACCTCGCCCCAGCCGACGATCACGTTGCCGTTGGGCAGGATCTGCGTATTGCCCATGTACTCGGAGTGGAAGGTGGTGCCGTGCGAGTACTCGTGTTCGACGCCGGCGGTGTGGGCGGCCTGGTTGAGCTTGAGCGTCAGGCCGCGCGACGGGCCCGTGGCCGGAAGGTAGGTGTCGGCCCCGGTGATGTCGCAGCAGTGGTCGTCGAACAGCGTCACCGTCGAGTTCGAGTGCAGCTCCGCGTCATGCTGCCACTTGAACGAGGCCTGCGACGGGATGGTGAAGCTCGAGTGCTTGCCGCCCAGCGTCCACAGGATCTTGCCGGTGCGCGCGTTGACCAGGTAGATCGCCCAGGTATTGCGCATCGAGACCAGGAAGGTGCCGTTGCCGTAGGGCTGGACGGAGTTGACGTGGTAGGTGTCCCACGGGAAGCCGTTGGGCGGCGGCTGGGTGTAGGAATCACGACGTGGGATGTGATCCGAGGCCTGCCAGGTGTAGACGAGCTTGCCGGTGCGCAGGTCGTACTCCTGCACCGCGGAGTCGGTGAACACGCCGGTCGAGACGCCACCGTCCCCGGAGAGGTCGGCGCGGACGTTCTTGTTGGCGGTCACCCACGCGTCGTGTCCGCGGATGACCATCGAGTGCAGGGTGAGAACCCAGCCGTCGGCGCCCTTGAGGGTGGCGATGCGCTGGTAGTGGTTGTTGACGACGATGTCCTCGCCCTGGTTGATCGCGCCGGTGGCGCTGACGTCGCCCTGCCACCAGGTGAGCACCGGCTGCCCGTCGTAGGTCTGGGCCTCGAGGTTGGAGGCCACCAGGTTGGTCGGCACCGGCGCAAACCACACCGGGGACAGCGCGGAGTCCATGATGAGCGGGCCGCTCTGACCCACGATCGGCGGGTGGGTGACGTCGAAGAAGTTGGCCATCATCAGGTAGCCCGGGAGCTTCTGCTGCGCGCCCGGAGCCGCGCTCTCCAGCGTCACCTTGGGCGGGTGCAAGCCGGGCGCCGAGACGAATGAATAGGCGCCGTTGGTGGTGTAGGCGCCCAGCGGGGCGGCGTGGCTGCGTGGGATGGCCAGCCCGAGGACCGCGAAGACCGCCACCACCGCGGCGACGACGGTGAGCACGCGGCGCGCGGGGGCGGCGCTCTGCGCGTCGGCCTGCAGGCGCGGGACGAGCGCGAAGGTGAGGATGGCCGCGGCCGCGCACAGGCCCGCGCCGATCAGGTACGCGACGCGGAAGCCGTTGGTGAGGGCCTGATCGACCGAGTGCTGGGCTCCGATCTGGTGGCTGGTGTACAGCGTGGCGATCGAGATGAGGACCGCCAGCCCCAGCCCGCCGCCGACCTGGCGCGAGGTGTTGACCAACCCCGAGGCGAGTCCCGCCTGACCGGCCTGAGCGGTCTGGGTGGCGGCGATGGTGGACGGCACGATCGAGAAGCCGATCCCCATCGCGGTGAGGATGCCGGGTAGGACCACGTACTGCACTGCACTGCCACTGGCGCCGATCCGGGCGAACAGCAGCATCCCCGCGGTCATCATGATCAGGCCTCCGCCGAGCACCGGGCGCACCCCGACCCGCAGCGCCAGCTTCCCCGCCTGCTTGGCGCAGGCGAAGATGGTCAGAGCCATCGGCAGGAAGACCAGTCCGGTCTCCAGCGGGGTCAGCGCCAGCACCTGCTGCAGATACAGCGATCCCACGTACCACATGGGGAAGAGCGCGGCGCTGAACAGCACGACGATGACGTTGATGTTGCGCAGCGCGCCCGCGAACACCCCGGGCGGAACCAGCGGCGCCTTGGCGCGCTTCTCCACGACGGGGAACAGGGCGAGAAGCACCGAGCCGACGGCGATCGGGACGAGCGCTGACGCCGAGCCCCATCCATCGCTACCGGCGGTCACGGCTCCGTAGGCGTTGAGGAGGAGCCCCGCGGTGAGCAGCAGGGCCCCGGCCAGGTCAAAGGAGGTGCGCTCCTGGGCGTGGCGGTCGGCGACCACCGCACCGGCCACCGTGGCGGCGGCGAGCCCGATCGGCACGTTGATGAGCAGCACCCAGCGCCAGCTGAGCTCCTGAGTGATCACGCCGCCCGCCAGCGTGCCGGCGGCGCCTCCGGCGCCGTTCATCGCGCCCCAGAGTCCCACCGCGCGGTGGCGGGCCGGACCGGCCTCGAACGAGGCGGTGATGATCGCCAGCGACGACGCGGCCATGAGCGCGCCGGCCAGGCCCTGGAGGGCCCGAGCGCCGATCAGCACACCGCTGGTCGGCGCCACGCCCCCGATGAGCGACGCGAGCGAGAAGGTGGCCAGCGCGGCGACGAAGGTGGTCCGCTGGCCCCAGAGATCGCCGGCGCGACCGGCGAGCATGAGGAAGCCGGCGAAGACGATCGCGTAGGCGTCGACGACCCACTGCAGGTCCGATGCCGAGAACTTCAGGCTCGACTGGATCGATGGCAGCGCGACGTTGACGATCGACAGGTCCAGGATGACCATGAACTGGGCGACACAGCAGACGCCCAGCAGCAGGCCGTTCCCGCCCGCGGCGCGCGGCCGGGGGCGCGGGCGCGGGCGGCGTCGGCGCGGCGCCGTCTCGATCGGAGGCTGAGTATCGACGCTCGCGGTCACGGGAGTCTCGACCGCGCTGCGTCGCGCGTCGTCAATAGCCACCGGCGGACGTCGACTTGACTGCGCTACCCGAGGGCGAGACGAGGTACCAGACCCCGCCGTCGGCCGCCACGCCTGCTCCGGAGGCTGCGCCCTGTCCCTTGTGCGTGTACAGCGCGTGGTGGTTGTACATGACCTGCTCCTTGCCGTCATCACGCTTGAACGTCGACAGCAGGGATGCCTTGACGCCTGGCCCGGCGCGCAGCGACTGCGTCGCCAGCAACGGCGGCCAGTCCGTGGTGCACGAGCCCGCGCACTTGCTGCCGCCCGACGGATCGACGCTCAGCAGGTAGACGGCCTGACCCGAGGAGGTCGTGAGCACCGAGCTGTAGCCAGGCAGCTTGGACACCGTCACCGTGGCGGCGCCGCCCGAGGAGGCCGACGCGGCCCCCGACGATTTGCTGCTGCTCCCCCCGCACGCGGCCAGACCGAGCGCCGCCGTCAGGGCGCAGACCAACGGCGTCAGGACGACGCGCCGCCGGCGCGAAGGGGCGTCTCTGTGAAGGGGGCGGCAGTTCATCATCATCGAGGCGGGGCGCAGAAGCGGCGGGCGCGAAGCTACATAAATCCCGGTCGACCTAACGTCAAGTCAACGTAAGTTGAACGTAAGCTAACGCGATCGCCGCGGCACGCAACGGTACACGTCGTCTAGGACACGTGTATCGGCCGGAGGTTGCGGTGTCGCGGGCGCACGTCCCGCGACGGGCGATCGTTGCCTTGGCTGGGGGCTGCGGGGCGGGGCTCGGCGCGGGGGCCGCGGCCTCACGCAGGAGCCCGGCCTCACGCAGGAGCCCGGCCTCACGCAGGGGCGCCGCCTCACGCAGGGGCGCCGCCTCACGCAGGAGCGCCGCCTCACGCAGGGGCGCCGCCTCACGCAGGGGCGCCGCCTCACGCAGGGGCGCCGCCTCACGCACCCTGACGCCTGATTGGTTGGCGTGGTGGGGGGCTGCGTGGGGTGACCGTCCGTGGGAGATAAGGGTTACGTGGTGATCC
>DATJTQ010000055.1:0-12902 GCA_035503355.1 Solirubrobacteraceae bacterium | reverse complement strand
GTGTTCATGGCCGGACCTCCTCAATGTCTTGGGGTCAGCCGGAGCCTTCTCTCCGGCCAGACAAGCCCCCGCGAGGAGCGTCCGGCCACTCAGCCCGGCAGGTCAACCCTGCAACGAGCGACCCACGCCATAGGGTCTAGGAGGCGGCTCTGAGCGGAAGCGGGTACGCGTCGGCAGCGAAGGCGTCGGCCCGAGCGATCGGGCGCTTGCCCCAGCGGGCGCGCGTGGCGAAGTCCAGGAGGCGGTCGACGTAGTCGCGCAGCGGGGCGGTGGTGATGCCCTCGGGCTCCAGCCGCTTGCGGGTCTCGCGATCGTCGAAGCTGCCCTCCATGCAGAAGTACGGGAAGTACTCGCTGCCGGCCTCCAGCGCCTTGCGCTCGGCTGCCCCCAGGGTCATGGTGGCGAACTCAGCGGGCGGCACCACGCGAGGCACCGGACGGCGGAAGTAGCGGCTGGCCAGCCCGGCCAGCTCGGCAATGGTGGAGGCATGCTCGCCGGCGGTGAGGTGATAGGTCGCGCCGTTGCCGCAGCTGGTCTCGCACAGCTGATAGGCGGCGTCGGCGACGTAGTCGATCGAGACGACATCGACGGGCGCCGACGGGATCGCCGGGACCGCGGTGAACAACCCGCGCGCGAAGGCGCGCAGCGGCCAGTACAGGACGTTGAACGCGGAGGTCCAGCCGTTGTTGCGATCGCCGACGACGATGCTGGGACGCAGGATCGTGTACGGCAGGCCGTCGTGGGAGCGGATGAGCTCCTCGGCCTCGAACTTGGACTGCTCGTAGGAGTTGTGGAAGGTCTGGCCGACGTTGTGGTCGCACTCGGCGAAGCTGCCGGGGTGGTCACCGGCGACAAACGCGGTGGAGATATGGGCGTAGCACTCCAGCCCGCCGTTGGCGCGGGCCAGCTCGGCGAGCTCGAGCATGCGGCGGGTGCCCTCGCGGTTGATCGCGCGGGCCTCCTCGAGCGGCAGGGTGAACGACACCGAAGCCGCGCTGTGCACGATCTTCGTCACTCGCTCGGCCACCTCGGCGCGCTCGGAGTCGGTGAGGCCGAGGCCGGGCGCGGTCATGTCCGCCGCCAGGGCGCGGACGCGCGGGCGGTACTCCTCGGCCGCATCGCCGAACAGGTTGTCCAGCACCGCGTCGACGCGGGACCGGGCGCCCTCGTGGCTGCTCGCGCGGACGAGCGTGACCACATCGCGCTCGCTGCGCTGCAGGTAGCGCGCCAGCAGCTCCATCCCGACAAACCCGGTGGTCCCGGTGAGCAGGATGTCGCCGGTGGTGCCCGGGGTCACGTCGGTGGTGTTCGGGGTCATCGCTGTGGCGCTCGCGGTCATCGTGCTGGGGCCAGGGTGTTGTAGGCCCACACCAGCCGCGCGCGGGTCTCGTTGGGAGCGATCAGCTCGTCGACAAACCCGCGGGCCGCCGCCACCTCGGGACGCAGCTGCGTCTCGGCGTACTGGGCGGCCAAGCGCTCGCGCTCGGCCTCGGGGTCATCGGCGGCCGCCAGCTGGCGGCGGTGGATGACGCCCACCGCCGGCTTGGCGCCCATGATCCCGATCTCGGCCTGCGGCCACGCGAATACGTAGTCGGCGCCGAGGTCCTTGGAGTTCATGGTGATGAACGCCCCGCCGAAGGCCTTGCGCAGGATGACCGTGATCCGCGGCACCGTCGCCTCGGCGAAGGCGTGCACGAACGTGGCTCCCGCGCGGATGACGCCGGCGGACTCCTGTCGCATACCGGGCATGTACCCGGGGGTGTCGACGAGAACCAGCAGCGGTATCCCGAAGGCGTCGCACTTGGCGACGAACCGCGCCCCCTTCTCCGAGCTGGCCACGTCCAGGACGCCGCCGGTGTAGCGCGGCTGGTTGGCCACCACGCCGACGGTCCGGCCGTCGAGGCGGGCGAAACCGGTGACCAGATTGCGTGCCCAGCCGGCCGAGACCTCCAGCAGCTCGCCGCCGTCGACGATCGCGCCGATGACGTCGCGGACGTCGTAGTAGCGGCGCTGCTCAAGCGGCACGATCGACTCCGGGTCGGCACCGCTCGGCGGACGGCGGCGGACGAAGGGCGCGGGCTCGCCGCTGTGGCTGGGCAGGTAGCCGAGCAGGTCACGGGCCAGGCTCGCCGCATCGCGGTCGTCGCGCGCGACGAACTGGCAGACACCGTTCTTGGCGTGTACACGGGAGCCACCGAGCGTTTCGGCGTCGACCACCTCGCCCAGCGCGTCGCGGACGACGCCGGGGCCGGTGAGGAACATGCTCGACTCCTCGGTCATGACGATCCAGTCGGTGAGCGCGGGCGAGTAGGCGCCGCCCCCAGCCGACAGGCCGGTGACGACCGAGATCTGCGGCACCTTGCCGCTCAGGCCGACGGTGCGGCGGAAGATCCGTCCGTAGCCGCCGAGCGCGCCGATGCCCTCCTGCATGCGCGCGCCGCCCGACGAGACGAAACCCACCACGGGGGCGCGGCCGCGCTCAGCCAGCTCCAGGACCCGGGCGATGGTGTCGGCGTGGGGCTCACCGAGAGAGCCACCGGCGTAGCGGGGATCCTGCGCGTAACAGAACACCGTGCGGCCGCCGACGGTGCCTGAGCCGCCGAGGACGCCGTCGCCGTGACGGGCCTTGTCGCCCATCGCGTGCGAGAGGATCTCGGTGCGGATGAGCTGCAGCGAGCCGGGGTCGCAGAGCGCCTCGAGGCGCTCCAGCGGCGTGAGCGTGTCTTCGCTCTCGCGGCGCGCACTGGGCGCAAAGCGGCGGGTTGGGCGTTCGAGGACGGCGCTCACGAGGGCCGCCCCCACTCCAGGACTGTTGCTTGGCGGGTGGGACCGGTATCCCGGCCGGGTCTGAACGAGGCGTTCATGGCCGCCCCCACTCGAGGACCGTTGCTCCCCAGGTGAACCCGGCGCCGAACGCTCCGAGCAGCACCCGGTCACCTGGGGACAACATCCCTTCCCTTTGGCTGAAGGCCAGCGCCAGCGGCAGGGTCGCCGCCGACGTGTTGCCGTACTGGCCGATGCAGTCGACCACCCGGCCGGCCGTGAGGCCAAGCCGCTCGCCGACGGCGGAGAGGATCCGGCCGTTGGCCTGGTGGTAGACGAAGAGGTCGATCTCGTCGAGGCCGACGCCGGCCGCGCGCACCGCCTGATGGGTGCACAGCGTCAGTCGGGCCACCGCCTCGCGGAAGGTCTCGTGGCCGCGCATGCGGATCTTGCCGTCGGCGCGCGTGGCCTTGATGTGGTCCGCGCCCGCGCCGTCAGAGCCGAGCACGACGGGGCCGATCCGGCCCTCGCCCGACCGCTCGAGCACAACTGCACCGGCGCCGTCGGCGAACACCGCCGCAGTCGAGCGATCGTCGGGATCGGTGATGCGCGACATGAAGTCGGCGCCGATGACCACGGCGCAGCGCGACCGGCCGGCCTCGACCTGAGCGGCGCCGATGGCCAGGGCCGAAAGGAAGCCGGTGCAGGCGGAGCCGACGTCGAAGGCACCGGCACCGGTGGCGCCGAGGGCGTGGGCGACCAGCGGCGCCGTGCCCGGCATCAGCTCGTCGGAGGTCGTGGTGGCCACGATCACCAGGTCGACGTCGGCGGGAGACACACCGGCCTCGGCCAGCGCGACGCGCGCGGATTCGGTGGCGTGGGCGTCGAGCCGCTCGTCAGGGCGCGCCACGCGCCGCGAGTGGATCCCGGTCCGGCGCGCGATCCAGTCGTCGTCGACGCCGAGACGCGCGCCGATCTGCGCGTTGGTGACAACGGTGTCCGGGACGCTGACGCCGACCGAGGCCACCGCGACACCGGCGCGCGGAGCGGGCAGCGGCGCGGCGGTGAGCTCAGGCTCCAGGTGCAAGGTGCTGGGCATAGTCTCAGAACACTGGACCGCGCGAGCGGATTCCAGCGTGTCCCGGGCAACACCAGACACCCGGGGGGTCAGCGCAAAATTCCCACCAGAAACGGGTGCAGCGGCCTCGTGCACGCGTGCGCGCACGGGTGACCGGCGCTCGCCGGGCGCCCGAGGAGGGAGGCGCCCGGCGAGTGACGCGATTGGTTATAGGACGCGCCCGGGCGTTGGATGTTGACCGTTTGTGAATAGCCCCCGTCGCGGGCGCACGGAGCGGCCGCGGGAGCGCTCAGTGAGCCGTGCTGCGGGAGCGCTCAGTCAGCCGGGCCGCAGCTGAGCTCGTCGATGAGCTCGGCGAGGCGCACCAGCAGGTCCGAGACGAGCTCGCGTTCCTCCCCGGGCAGGCCGTCGAAGAAGTCGAGTTGGCGCGAGCGCATCCACTCGTGCTGCTGATCGAGCGCGGCGCGCCCGTGATCGGTGAGGGTGACGGTGACCCCGCGGCGGTCCTCGAGCGAGCGCGCGCGGCGGACGATCGCGCGGCGCTCCAGGGCGTCGAGGATCCGGCTGGCCGTCGACGGGGCGATGCCGGCACCGGCGGCGAGATCAGAGACGCGCGCCGTGTCGGCGCTGGAGAGCGGAAGCAGCAGCGAGTACTGCGAGAGGGTGAGCCGGCCCGGCGTGTCCTGGGCGACGGCGCCCCGGGCGCGGCGCACCGCCTGCGCCAGGGTCTCGAAGGCGACGAGGAAATCCTCCGCGCTGGCAGGCGGGCTCGGGGCTTGCACCTCCATCAGCACGAAGCGTAGCAACCCTTGCCATGCTAATGTTTGGCATGCTAATCAAATGAACTCCCCGTAGGGGGTCGCCATGTTTCGGAACATCCTGGTCTGTGTCGACGGTTCCGCTCACGCCGAGCGAGCGCTGCGCGAGGCGATCGACCTCGCCACCGCCGAGCGGTCGCGCCTGACCATCCTCACCGCCATCCCCCGCCCGCCCTACTGGGCGTGCAATCCGGTGACCGCGGCCGGCATCGAGCCGCTCACCAACGACCTGGCCAACGAGGCCAAGGCGACTTTGAAGGCGGCCGTCGACACCGTCCCCGCGTCGATCCCGGTGACCACCATCCTCACCCGCGAACCGATCCGCGAGGCCCTGATGGCGCGGATCCGCAGCGGCGAGCATGACCTCGTCATGATGGGCTCACGGGGACGCGGCGCGCTGAGCGCCTCGCTGCTGGGCAGCGTCAGCCACTACGCGCTCAACCACAGCCACGTCCCCGTGCTCATCGTGCACACCGAGGACGAGGCGCCGGAACTCCTGGCCGCGGGTGACACCGCGCAGTCCGACGGCATGAGCGCCGTGACCGGCGACGCGTTGACCGCCGGCACCTGATCTCTTAGTGAGGGTGCGGGTGGGCGTGGCCGTGCGGTGCGCGGCCACCGCCCGCCGCCCGCTCCCCATCCCACTTCTCGGCGCACCCGTCAGAGCAGAAGTGCACCGTGCGCGAGCCGTTGGTCCGCGTGATGGCCTTGGCGCGATCGACGCGCATGCCGCACATCGGATCGGTTACCCCGCGGCGCTGGGTCAGCCACCACAGCGCCGCGAAGGCCGCGACGCCGAGGACGTTGAGCACGAGCTTGTAGTTGACCTGCACCGAGCCGAAGATGTCGGCGCGATCGGGCCGCGGACCGCTCGGGGTCAGCCCCAGCAACGAGAACAGGCCGGCGACGAGCAGCGCTGCCACCACCATGGTGACGAACATCAGAGCGGTGATCCGCATCGCGAACGCCGTGCCGTAGTACTTGCGGTAGATGGCCACGATCGGCAACACGATGAGGTCGGCGAAGAGGAAGGCCAGGACGCCGGCAAAGCCGATGCCGCCTGACCACAGCACCGCCGCCAGGGGCACGTTGCCGACCGAGCAGACGAAGCTCAGCACGGCGATGACCGGCCCGACGATCGCGTTCTCGATGGCGGGCAGCGGCGCCGGCGCGTTGTGCAGGAACAGCCCGCGGAAGACGTGATTGGGCACCTGGGCGATGAACCCGGCGAGCAGGAAGCCGATGGTGATCTCGCGCCACAGCATCTGCCAGTCGCCGCGGAAGTTGTGGGCCACGTCAGACCACGCCTCGGCGGAGGTCAGACGCTGGCGCCAGCCCAGAGCCGAGCCTGCCATGTGATGCTGGTGGCCGGGGTCGGCGGCGATCGCGTGCTCACGCGCGCGGGCTTCGAGCGCGCGGCTGACGAACAGCCGCATCGACAGCGCCATGAGCACGATCATCACCACCCCGCCCAGGTACTCGGCGACGGTGAACTGCCAGCCGATGAGGATCCACAGCACGAGGCCGAGCTCCCACACGAGGTTGGTGGAGGCGAACTGGAAGGCCAGCGCGCTCACCGCCGACGCGCCCCTGGCAAACAGCGAGCGGGCGATGGCGACGGCGGCATAGGAGCACGACGACGACGCCGCGCCCAGCAGGGTGGCCCGCGAGGTCGGGCCGGCCCCGGAACCGCCCAGCGTCCGCTCAATGCGCTCGCGCGGGACCCAGGCCTGGACGATGGCGGAGATGGCAAAGCCCAGCACGAGGGCCCACCACACCTCCCAGGCCATGAGCAGGCCGTCGCGCAGGCCGTGCCACAGGAAATCGAGCAGTCCAGTCATCGCTCCTCTGACTATACCCCTAGGGGGTAGTGGTATGCTCACGGCCATGGCCACCACATCCACCACGCGCGGGTACACCGCCACCAAGGACCAGCTGCTGGCGCGGCTCAAACGGATCGAGGGACAGATCCGCGGGATCGAGGGCATGGTCCAGGAGGACCGCTACTGCATCGACGTGCTGACCCAGATCTCGGCGGCGCGAGCGGCGCTGGACAAGGTGGCGCTCGGCCTCCTCGATGACCACGCGCACCACTGCGTGATCGGCGCCGACAGCCCCGAGGAGCGCGACGAGAAGACCGCCGAACTGATGGAGGCCGTCGGCCGGCTGATGCGCCGGGGTTAGGGCGCCGGCGCCCCGGGCGCCGCCACCAGGCGCTCGAACAAGGCGCCGAGCGTCACGTCCGGGTCACGGCTGAGCCCGGTGTGAACCTCGGAGGCCTGCACGATCGTCGACGACGGCGCGGCCAGCCACCCGAACCGCTCGGAGGCCGGCAGCGCGGCGATCGGACCCGCGTCGGGGTCTCCGGCGGCGACGCGGACGAGCGCGTCGAGGTGCTCACGAACCTCCTCGAGCGGCACCGGGGCGCGCAGCGCCCGCAGCCGCGCCGGGTCAAGCTCCACCCGGGCGCCCAGATAGTCGCGCTGACGGCAGAACAGGACCACGCCGACGTTGAGGCGCTCGCCCCGCTCGACGCTGGGCACAACCCGCAGGATGAGGTAGGTGAAGGGCTTAGCGTCCGGTTCGGGCACGCTCGGCCTCCTCCACGAAGCCGCCGGCATCGAGCCGGCGCGTCAGGTACTCCACGTAGACCTCGGCGGCGTCGGCCTCGGCCAGCCACTCTCCGGGCACGAGGTTGACCGCTGCGGCCACCGCACCCTCCCCCAGCCGCTCGCGCATGCGCGTGTCGGCCTCGGTGATCGAGCCGGCGCAGCTCAGCAGCACGTGCTCGGCGATGAGCGGGAACGGCCGCTCGGCCTGTGCCTCGGGGTCCAGGCCGCCGTGCTGGAGATACAGCGCCGCGCCGTGGTCGATGACCCACAGGCGCTCGTGCCACAGCAGCAGGTTGGGGTTGCGCGCGGTGCGGTCCACGTTGGTGGACAGGGCGTCGAGCCACACGATCTCGGCGGCCAACTCCGGCGACGGCTGCCACGCGCCCGCGGGCGTGTAGGCCAGCGCGCCCGGCAGGAAGTCGACGCCCAGGTTGACGCCCTCGCTGGCGGTGATGAGCTCCTGGATCTCGGGGTCGGGCTCGGCGGCGCCCAGCCGCGCATCGATCGCCACCGTCACCAGCTCGGGGACGAGCAGGTCCGCGCCGCGCGCCAGCTCGCCGACGATCACCTCGGCCACCAGCGCACGCACGCCCTGGCCCGCGCCGCGGAACTTGGTGACGTACAGGCCGTCGTCGTCGGCCTCGACCAGGCCGGGCAGCGAGCCACCCTCGCGCAGGGGCGTGACATATCGCGTCGCCGCGACATCGCGAAGTGCACGGGTACTGACCGGCATCCGGCTGCTTTCTAGCAGCACCCATTGACTTTCCCGCGCGCGCGGGAATAGCGTCCCGTGGCAGTGCACCGTCTCGGGACCGGACCCGGATGGCGGACGGCTATGAAGATCGCGCACGCCTCACTCCTGGGAGGGCTGCTGTCAGCAGCCGTGCTCATCGTCGCGCCCGCGGCGGGCGCGCACAGCGGCGCGGCCACGGCGCGGCCGGATCTCGTCGTCAGGCACG
The DNA here is from genome assembly GCA_035503355.1 of Solirubrobacteraceae bacterium. Lineage (GTDB taxonomy): Bacteria > Actinomycetota > Thermoleophilia > Solirubrobacterales > Solirubrobacteraceae > Palsa-465. Next base: position 4,672 of record DATJTQ010000055.1, on the reverse strand, counting down.
TCGAGACCGGCAAGCCCTACGTGCTCCTGGAGTCGAGCGGAAAGTCGGCCGAGATCGGCGTCCGTGTTTCCCTGCGCAACGCCGGCAACACCACCGCACCAGGATCGATGAAGACGACCGTCGTGTTGGCGCAGAGTGGCAGGCAGCTCGCGCAGGACGAGGTGGAGGTCGGGCGGTCGCTGGCCCCGGGACACACCATCACCCAGATCGCGATCTTCCACGACATCGAGGCGACGCTGGGATTCCTCCACGCAGGAGCCCGCGCTCCGGGGACGCCGACCACCGAGGTGTCACGCCCGGTCCCGGTCATCGCCCGCCACTGGCTCGCCCGTGGGATGGAGGTGGAGGAGAGCGTCCCGGGGCTCGGCTTCGGCGGCGACGCGTTTGATGACACCAACACGACCCTGGTCTCGTTCACCTTCAAACGCGTCGAGGCCCATCCCGCGCGCTTTGTCTACACGGCCGGCGGCGAGGTGGATGCGACCGAGATCATCAGCGGCCAGTGCTCGGGCCGGGGCGACTCCAGTGCCACGATGAGCCGGTGGGGCAAGGACAGCGGGCTCTACATCAGCACCAACCTGAAGCTCTACGAGGCGATCGTGCGCGCCTCATTGGCCAAGCCGTTCCAGTTCGGCGTGAGCTGCGAGGGAATCCCGGCCACCCAACCGACGACCGCCCGCTTCCACGATCTGCTCACGAGCATCGCCAGCGGCGGCGCCCCGCTGCCGATGAAGCCGACCGACGTCAAGCTCAACGGCCGGGCCTCATCCGGGAGCGTCTCGAGCCTCGTCTACACCTGGACGATCCTCGCCCAGGTGCCGTAGATCTGAAAGGTTCGAGATCCATCGAACTAACATCGGGAGGCAATGCTCCTCTCGGTCCTCGATCAGTCGCCCATCGCCCAGGGCTCCACAGGGGCCGACGCTTTGCACAACACGCTCGACCTGGCCCGTCTCACCGACGCGCTGGGCTATCACCGCTACTGGGTGGCCGAGCACCACGGCGGCCCGATGCTGGCCGGCCCCAGCCCCGAGGTGCTCATCGGGCCGATCGCGGCAGCCACCGAGCAGATCCGCGTCGGCAGCGGCGGGGTGATGCTCCCCCACTACAGCCCGCTCAAGGTCGCCGAGTCCTTCACCATCCTCGCCGCCCTCTTCCCCGGGCGGATCGATCTCGGGATCGGGCGCGCCGCCGGGACCGACCCGCTGACGATGTTCGCCCTGCAACAGGACCGCCGCCAGGCGGCCGCCGACGACTTCCCGCAGAAGCTGGCCGAGATGCTCGGCTACTTCGACGACGACCTCCCCGAGGACCACCCGTTCCGCCATCTCGCCGCGACGCTCCCGGGCCGCCCGGAGCTGCCCGTGCCATGGCTTCTGGGCTCCTCTGACCAGAGCGCGATCTGGGCCGGCGAGCTGGGACTGCGCTACGCCTTTGCCGACTTCATCAACCCCAAGGGCGCCGACATCGCACGCACGTACCGGGAGCGGTTCAACCCCGGGCGCGACATCCAGGCGCCGCGCACCGCGGTCGCGGTGTGGACCCTGTGCGCACCCACCGACGAGGAGGCCCAGTTCCTCGCCTCGAGCAGCCGGATGAGCTTCACCCTGCTGCGCCGCAATCGCCTCATTGCGGTGCCGCCGCCCGAGGAGGCCACCGCGTTCCTCGCGCGCGAGGCTCGCCAGAGCCCGACTGGGGACATCCCCGGGCGACGCGGCGTCGTCGGCTCGCCCGAGACGGTGCGCGCGGGGCTGGAGGAGGTCGCCGCCAACTACCAGGCCGACGAGGTGATCGTGGTCACCATCACCTACGACCACGGGGTACGCCGGCGCTCCTACGAGCTCCTCGCCGAGGCCTTCGACCTCCAGCCCCGGGCCGCGGCGGCCCAGACTGCCTGAAAGCACGCTCCACGGCACGCGGGATCAGGGGTAGGATCGCGTCGTGACGAAGTGGGTCTACGACTTCGCCGAGGGCTCTAAGGAGATGCGCGAGCTCCTGGGTGGCAAGGGGGCGAACGTCGCGGAGATGACCCGGGTGCTCGGCCCTGACCGAGTGCCGGCGGGCTTCACCATCACCACCGAGGCGTGCGTGGAGTACATGCGCGCGGAACGCCAGGAGCCCGAGGGCATGGCCGAGGAGGTGGCCGAGGCCCTGACGCGCCTGGAGGAGCAGGCGGGCAAGCAGCTGGGCGATCGCGCCGACCCCCTGCTGGTATCGGTGCGCTCCGGCGCGCGAGAGTCGATGCCCGGGATGCTCGACACCGTGCTCAACCTCGGCCTCAACGACGAGTCGGTCAACGGACTGGCTGAGACGACGAGCAACGAACGCTTTGCCTGGGACTCCTACCGGCGGTTCGTGCAGATGTTCGGCAACGTCTCGCGCGGGATCCCGGGCGAGAAGTTCGAGGACGCGATCAAGGCGGCCAAGGACGCACGCGACGTCACCGAGGACACCGAGCTCGACGTCGACGCGCTGCGCGAGCTCACCGACACCTTCAAGGGCATCTACGCGCAGGCGACCGGCGACGAGTTCCCCCAGGACCCCCAGGAGCAGCTGCGGCTGGCCATCCGGGCCGTCTTCGATTCGTGGGTGGGCGACCGCGCCGTCTCCTACCGGCGGCTGAACCACATCCCCGACGACTGGGGCACGGCGGTCAACGTCCAGCAGATGGTGTTCGGTAACAAGGGCGACACCTCGGGGTCTGGGGTGGCGTTTTCGCGCGACGAGGTGACCGGCGCGCCCGAGCCCTCGGGCGACTTTCTGCCCAACGCCCAGGGCGAGGACGTCGTCTCCGGCGTGCGCACGCCGCGCGACATCGCCGAGATGAAGGAGTGGATGCCCGCGGTCCACGAGCAGCTGATGGAGATCCTGCGCACCCTCGAGGCCCACTACCAGGACATGCAGGACACCGAGTTCACCGTCGAGGAGGGGCAGCTCTACATGCTCCAGACGCGCAACGCCAAGCGGCCGGCTCAGGCTGCCGTGCGCTTCGCCGTCGACGCGGTGTCAGAGAACCTGCTCACGCGCGAGCGCGCGCTGATGACGATCGACCCCGACTCGCTCGATGCCCTGCTGCACCCCACCTTTGACCCGAAGGCGAAGTTCGAGGTGCTGGCCTCCGGGGTCAACGCCTCACCCGGCGCGGCCAAGGGCGAGATCGTATTCACCGCCGCCGACGCGGTGGCGGCCGCCCAGGCCGGGCGCGACGTCATCCTGGTGCGCCCGTTCACCGACGCCGAGGACGTCGCCGGCTTCCACGCCGCCAAGGGGATCCTCACCTCCGAGGGCGGCAAGGCCAGCCACGCCGCGCTGGTGGCACGCGGGATGGGCCGCCCCGCGGTGGTGGGCGCGCAATCGCTGGATATCGACCTCTCCGCCAGGACGGTGAGCGTCGACGGCACGCAGCTGCACGAGGGCGATCGCATCGCCATCGACGGCACCAAGGGACAGGTCACCGTCGACGACGTGCCCCTCGTCGAAGCGCGGGTGGATGAGAACTTCGAGCAGGTGCTGCAGTGGGCCGACGAGCTGCGGCGGATGAACGTGCGCACCAACGCCGACACCCCCGAGGACGCCCGCAAGGCGCGCGAGCTGGGTGCCGAGGGGATCGGGCTGTGCCGGACCGAGCACATGTTCATGGCCGAGGACCGCCAGCCCAAGATGCGGGCGATGATCATGGCCGACGACCGCGAGTCACGCACGGAGGCCCTGGGCGAGCTCCTCCCGCTCCAGCAGGAGGACTTCGAGGGGATCTTCGAGGCCATGGCGGGGCTGCCCGTGACGATCCGCCTGCTGGATCCGCCGCTGCACGAGTTCCTCCCCAACGCCGAGGATCTCGCCGCCGCAGTCGAGCGGGCACGGCTGGAGGACGCCCATGACCTGCCGCGCCTCGAGCGGCTGCTGGAACGCGTGCACGAGATCTCCGAGGAGAACCCGATGCTCGGGACCCGCGGCGTGCGGCTGGGCATCCTCTACCCCGAGATCTTCGAGATGCAGGTGCACGCCATCCTGCGCGCCGCCAAAGCCGTCTCAGAGGACGGCGAGGGACCGACCCCTGAGATCATGATCCCGCTCGTCGACTACGAGCACGAGCTCCAGATCATGCGCGATCTGGTGCAGGCCGTCGGCGACGAGGAGGGGCTGGAGATCGGCACCGACTACACGGTGGGCACGATGATCGAGCTCCCGCGCGCGTGCTTCGTGGCCGACCGGATCGCGCGCTTTGCCGACTTCTTCAGCTTCGGCACCAATGACCTCACCCAGACCGCCCTCGGGTTCTCGCGCGACGACGTCGAATCCAAGTTCGTGCCCACCTACCTGGAGCGCAACATCATCGACCGCAGTCCCTTTGAGACGATCGACAAGCCGGGCGTCGGCTGGCTCGTCCGCCTCGGGGCATGGGTCGGGCGCGAGGCGCACCCGGGCCTCAAGCTCGGCATCTGCGGCGAGCACGGCGGAGACCCAGAATCGGTGGTCTTCTTCCACCGGGCCGGGCTCGACTACGTCTCCTGCTCGCCCTACCGGGTGCCGATCGCACGCATCGCGGCCGCCCAGGCCTCGATCGAGTACCCGATCGGCCGCTGGGACTGACCCGCCGGGGTGGGAATGCACGGGGCCAAGCCGCCGCAGCTGATCACGGTCGAGGACCGATCGACGCTGCTGGCTCCCCAGG
>DATJTQ010000054.1:0-2982 GCA_035503355.1 Solirubrobacteraceae bacterium | reverse complement strand
CGACGGCCGCGTCCAGCGCGGCCTTGGCGTCATCCACCGAGGCGTCGGCGACGTCGCACAGCGGCTCCTCGGTGGACGGGTCCTCCACGCTCAGGGTGCCCTTGGCGCCGTCGCGCCACCGGCCGCCGATGTAGAGCTGCTTGGGGACCTCGTCGACGACCTTCTGTTCTTGGGAAGCGGTGATCGTGCTCATGTGTCTCAACCTACTACCACGACGAAGGGCGCCGACCCTTTGCGGTCGACGCCCTCTGTCCTCTATGCGTTGTCTGCGGGGTGCCGGTTAGGCGGCCGCAGGCTGCGGCGCCGGCTCCAGCGCCACGTTGAGCACCTCGTCGATGGTCATCGCGAAGTGGAAGCTCATCTGGTCACGCACCTCCTCGGGCACGTCGTCCAGATCGCCACGGTTGCGCTCGGGGAGCACCACGTCGGTCAGGCCCGCCGCGTGCGCCGCCAGCACCTTCTGCTTGACGCCGCCGATCGGCAGCACCCGGCCCTGGAGCGTCACCTCGCCGGTCATGCCGACGGTGTGCCTGACCGGCCGCTGTGACAGCAGCGAGGTCAGCGCGGTCACCATCGTCACCCCGGCGCTCGGGCCATCCTTCGGGATGGCTCCGGCGGGGACGTGGACGTGGAACGCCTCCTCCTCGAACTGGGCGGGGTTGATGCCGAGCTCGGAGGCGTGGCCACGGACGTAGGAGAGCGCGATCTGCGCCGACTCCTTCATCACGTCGCCCAGCTGGCCGGTCAGGGTCAGCCCCGGCTTGCCCGACATTCCGGTGGCCTCGATGAACAGGACGTCGCCGCCGGCGCCGGTGACCGCCAGGCCGGTGGCCACACCGGGCACCGCCGTACGGATCGCCGACTCCTGGAAGTGGCGCTGCCTGCCGAGAGCGTCGCGGACCGCCTCGGTGTCGAGGGTCACCGGCGCGGTGGCCTTGCCCGAGGCGATTTTCGTCGCCGTCTTGCGCAACAGGGTCCCGAGGTCGCGCTCGAGCTGGCGGACGCCGGCCTCACGCGTGTACTCCGTGGTCACGGTCTCCAGGATCTCGTCGGAGACCTCGACCTCCTCGGCGCGCAGGCCGTTGCGCTCCAGCTGGCGCGGCCACAGGTAGCCGCGGGCGATGGCGACCTTCTCGCTCGTCGTGTAGCCGTCGAAGCGGATGACCTCCATCCGGTCCAGCAGCGGGCCGGGGATGGTGTCGGCCACGTTGGCGGTGGCGATGAACATCACGCCTGACAGGTCCAGCTCCAGGTCGAGGTAGTGGTCACGGAACGAGTGGTTCTGTGCCGGGTCCAGGACCTCCAGCAGGGCCGCCGACGGGTCACCGCGCCAGTCGGCGCCGACCTTGTCGACCTCGTCGAGCATGATCACCGGGTTCATGGTGCCGGCGTCCCGCAGCGCTCGCACCAGCCGCCCGGGGAGCGCGCCGATGTAGGTGCGGCGGTGGCCGCGGATCTCGGCCTCGTCACGGACGCCGCCCAGCGACATGCGCACGAACTTGCGTCCGGTGGCACGCGCGATGGACTCGCCGATGCTCGTCTTGCCGGTCCCCGGAGGGCCGATCAGGGTGAGGATCGCGCCGGAGCGCTTGTCCTCCTGGATGCCGCGATCGACGCGCAGCTTCTTGACCGCGATGTACTCGGTGATCCGGTCCTTGACGTCCTCGAGGCCGGCGTGATCGGCGTCGAGCACCTCACGCGCGTGCGTCGGATCGAGCTTCTCCTCGGAGCGCTCGTTCCACGGCACCGAGAGGATGGTGTCCAGGTAGGTGCGGATGACGCTCGACTCGGCGGACTGCTCACCCATGCGCTCCAGGCGGCCAAGCTCCTTCTCCGCCTGCTCGCGCGCATGCTCGGGCATGTTCGCCTCTTCGATCTTGGTCCGGTACTCCTCCACGACCGAGGCGTCGTCCTCGTTGAGCTCCTTGCGGATCGAGTCCATCTGCTTGCGCAGGAAGTACTCGCGCTGCTGCTTCTCGGCGCCGGACTCCACGTCCTCGCGGATGCGCTTGCGCACCTGCAGCTCGGCCAGCCGCTCGCGCTGGTAGCCCAGCGCCAGCTCCAGCCGCTCGGTGACGTCGGTCGTCTGCAGCAACTTGACCTTCTGGTCATAGCTCAGGTCGGGGGAGTAGCCGGAGGTGTCGGCCAGGGTGCCCGGCTCGGAGATCGAGCGCAGGAAGGCCGAGATGCGGCCGTCGTCGCCGCGGACCTCGAGGATCTCCTCGACCACGGCGCGGTACTCGCGCTCCAGGTTGCGGGTCTTGCCGTCCACGGGGACGGGGTCGGGGCTCTCCTCGACCTCGACGAACAGACGGCCGTCGGGCAGCGTCTGGGCAGCACCCGCGATACCGCGGTGCAGGCCCTGCAGCTCGAACGCGCGGCCGCCACCGGGCAGGCGCACGCGATTGCTCACTTCGGCGACCGTTCCCACGGCCGCGAACTCGTGCTCGTGCCGAGGCACCAGCAGCACGCGCTCTTCATCGCCGGCGTCGATCGCCAGCGTGAGCGACATTCCCGGGAAGACGACAACGTCCTCCAACGGGACCAGCAGAAGGCGACTCATCAAGATTTCACTTTCGGTAGGCACTTACGAACTGTAAGTAGAGGATACCACTCGGACCGGGGGTCCGTTAGTGGATCTCAGTGTGCTCGACTGAGATTATCACCAGGGGTTCGCCTCAGGGACTCGCCTTCGCCCTGCCCTCGGGCGATATCTGGGATCATCGACCCAGTGTCCGGCCCACGCCAGCCTCACGACCGTCCCGCCCAGAACCCGGCCCACCAGGACCCGGCCCACGACGACCCGGCCCACGACGTCCTCGCCGCCGAGGAGTTCGGCATGCCCGCCCCGGACCCGGGCCTGCACCGCGACGAGGCCCACGATGTCCTGGCCGCCGAGGAGTTCGGCATGCCGGCCGGCGACCCGGGCCTGCACCACGGGCCCGTGACCCTGCCCGATGACCCGTCCGGGATCGCCGAGCC
>DATJTQ010000053.1:0-22444 GCA_035503355.1 Solirubrobacteraceae bacterium | reverse complement strand
GACCCACCACCTCATCGACGCGGCCGCCCTCGCCGCGATGAAGCCGACGGCCATCCTCATCAACACCGCCCGCGGGCCCATCGTCGACCAGGCCGCGCTCCTCGAGGCCCTGCGCACCGGCGAGATCGGCGGCGCCGCCCTCGACGTCACCGACCCCGAGCCCCCGCCGCCCGACGATCCGCTCCTGCGCGCGCGCAACCTCCTCGTCGCCCCCCACATCGGCTCGGCCACCCACACCGCGCGCGAGGCGATGGCCACACGAGCGGTCGACAACCTGCTCGCCGCGCTCGACGGCGAGCCGATGCCACATCCGGTTGACACCGGCTGACCGCACCGCCGCGTAGCCTGCGACGTCGAGGGCAATGAACGTCGCCGTCGTCGACATCGGCTCCAACTCCACGCGGTTGCTCATCGCCGAGCTCGACGGTGAGCGGGTGCGCCGCGAGCTGGTCCGCCACAGCAAGGTCACGCGCCTGGGCGCGGGCGTGGATGCCGGCGGGCGCCTGAGCGACGAGGCGATGCAGCGCGTCTACACGACGCTCGACGGCTATCGGGCCGAGATCGATCAGCACCACGTCGGGGCCGCGGTCGCCGTCCTGACCAGCGCGGTGCGCGACTCGGCCAACGGCGCCCAGTTCGCCGAGACGGTGCACGACCGCTACGGGCTGGAGCCCCACGTGCTCTCAGGCGACGAGGAGGCTCAGCTCACCTTCCTGGGCGCCACCAGCGAGCGCGACGGCGATGACGCCACCCCCACTCTGGTCCTCGACATCGGCGGCGGGTCGACCGAGATGATCATCGGCACCGGCCACGAGGTGGGCTTTCACGTCTCCACCCAGGCCGGGGTGGTGCGCCAGTCAGAGCGCCATCTGCACGGTGACCCGCCCGAGGCGTCCGAGATGGACGCCCTGGTCACCGACGTGCGCGCGATCCTCGAGGCGGGCGTCCCGCCAGCTCAGCGGGGCGCGGTCCAGCACGGGATCGCCGTCGCGGGCACCGCGACCTCGCTGGCCGCCATCGCCCAGCACCTGGACCCCTATGACCCCGAGCGCGTCCACGGCTATCTGCTCGACGCCCGCGAGGCCGACCGGATCCTCGGCGAGCTCTCCGCGATGACGCTCGAGCAGCGCCGCCACGTGGCCGGGCTGCACCCCGATCGCGCGCCGACGATCGTCGCGGGCGTCCTCATCTTCCGCGAGGTCCTGCGGCTGTTCGGACTCTCCGAGATCGAGATTTCCGAGCACGACATCCTCCGCGGAGCCGCTCTGGGACTGGCAAAACCACATTTGTAAACCCCTACGGTCATATTTCTGACCGGGTACTAGTGAGGTTTTAGGCAAGAACTGGACGAATGTTCGATTGCCATTCGTGCCGGGGCGGAGCATTCTATCCGCGGGGTGCGGACCGCCATCAGGCGACCCGTATTTCCCAACATAGGTTCGGGCGAAGCCGCAGACATCGGCGCCTCCCGCCGTCCGAGCCACTCTAACTGGCCCTTTCTGGCACGTACCCCTGCCCGTCCCGATTGGGCCAAACCTGGATCGGAAGCCGCCCGCAGAACGCGGGCGGTTTTCGTTTAAGGCGGTTACGCCAGATTCGAGCGCCGCGGATAGGCGACGCTCGGATCGGTGAGCACGTTGACGAGGGCCGGACCGTCCGCCGCCAGCGCACGCTGCAGCGCGGGGCGCAGCTCGTCGGGCGCGCTGACCAGCTCCGCTTGGCAGCCCAGCGCCGCGGCCACCTCGTCATAGCGGGTGGCCGGACGCAGGTCGGCGGCCACCGAATATCCGTAGAGCGCCTCCATCGGGTGCTTCTCAAGCCCCCAGATGCCGTTGTTGCCGATCACGCCCACCACGCCCACGCCATGGCGGGCCAGCGTGTCGAACTCCATGCCCGAGAAGCCGAAGGCCCCGTCGCCGAGCAGGAGCACCACCTGGCGCCCGGGATACGCGAGCTTGGCCGCCAGCGCATAGCCCGGGCCCGAGCCCAGGCAGCCGTACGGGCCCGGGTCAAGCCAGCAGCCGGGCCGGTAGGAGTCCACCACCCGCCCGGCATAGGAGACGAAGTCCCCGCCGTCGCCGATCACGATGGCGTCGCGGTCCAGCAGCTGGGCCAGCTCGCCGTAGATGCGCATGGGGTGAAGCGGCGCGCGCGGGTCGGTGAGCTCGCCCGCCTCGGAGGCGCGGCGCTCGGTCTCGGTTGCGCGCAGCGAGCCGATCCAGGCATCGCGCTCCCGCGCCCGCTCGGCCGGCGGAGCGCCGGCACCGGCCCGCAGCGCCTCGAGGGTGGCCGGCAGCGCGCCGTAGAGCTCGGCAGCCGGCCGGCGGGGATGCGGCCGCTGCGGCTCGGCGACGTCGATGGCGATGACGTGGGCCTCGGGCGCGAAGGCGGCCCCGAAGCCGAGGCGGAAGTCCAGCGGCACCCCGATCACCAGCGCCACATCGGCGCCGCCCAGGCCGGCGCTGCGCGCGCGGGAGAAGGCCAGCTCGTCATCGGCGGGCACGCAGCCGCGGCCCAGGCCGTTGAGGAACACCGGCACCCGCAGCTCGCGGGCCAGCGCCAGCAGCGCCTCCTCGCCCCGGCCCCAGTACAGGCCGGTGCCGGCCATGATCACCGGGCGCTCGGCGTCGCGCAGCAGCGCGGCGGCCCGGTCAATCTCCGCCGGATCGGCGCCCGCGCCGGTCCATGGCTCGGGCAGCGCCGGCGCGGCGTCTGTCGCGGGGGCCTCGCCGAACACCTGGTCGAGCGGGAAGTCGACGAAGGCGGGGCCCGAGTGGGGCGTCACCGCCGCGCGCAGTGCCTCATCGAGGAGCTCCGGGATCTCCGCGGTGGCCGCAGCGGTGGCGGCGTGCTTGACCACCGGCGCCACGAACGGGACGTGGTCAATCTCCTGCAGCGACCCCTGACCCCAGCGAAAGGCGGGCGCGCGCCCACCCAGGACCAGCATCGGCGAGTTGTTCTGCGCCGCCGAGGCCATCGCGCTCATGCCGTTGGTGACGCCCGGGCCGGCGGTCAGCGCGCACACGCCGGGGGTGCGCGTCACCTTGGCCCAGCCTTCGGCGGCGAACGCCGCGGCCTGCTCATGACGGACGTCGACGATGTCGATGCCCTCGGCGCGGCAGCCGTCGTAGATCGAGAACAGGTGCCCGCCGCTGAGCGTGAAGAGCTTGGTGACGCCGTAGCCGCGCAGGGCACGGGCCACCAGCCGCCCGCCGTGCAGCTGCGTGTCGGTGTCGGTGTCGGTCTCGGTGGTCACGCCCGAGACGTTAGTCGGCGGCCTCGGTGGCCGTCGGCCCGCCCGGGATCACGCGCATGGCGTTGACGATCGCGCCGCCCAGGATGATGAGCGCAACGACGTAGAACCAGCCGAGCATGATGAGCACGAACACGATCGTCGTCCCGAAGCGGGCGATGGTGGAGATGTGGTTGAGGTACACCGGGAAGGCGTAGTCGACGATCGCGATGGCCACCGTCGCCCCCAGGGCGCCGGGCCACACAGCACGCCACGGCACTTTCAGATGGGGCACGCGCGAGTAGATGATGGTCAGGCAGGCGAAGAGGATGGCGAGGCTGAAGGCCAGCGAGCCGGCGTAGATGAGCACGGCGACGTGGGCGAGGTCGAAGGGCAGCCTGTTGGCGCCGGCGCGCAGGAGGCTCTGCACGGTGGGGATGGACACGGTGGCGACCATGAACAGCAGCACCACCAGCAGCATCGAGACGGCGAACCGCTTCTGCTTGAGCCAGCCGCGCGAGGGGCCGTGGTAGATCCTGTCGAAGGCGGTGTCCAGCGCGCCCCAGAACGACGAGCCCAGCCACAGGGCGGCGATCAGCGCCAGAACGCCGGTGCTGGTGGTGGAGGTGCGGACCTGATCCAGCAGCGAGTCCAGGGTGCCCTCGCCGGTGCCCGGGAATACCTCCTGCAGGTCCTGCAGGACGCTATGGGACACGGCGTGGCTGGAGAGGACCTGCCCGGCGACGAACAGCCCGAGCAGCGCCACCGGGATGATCCCGAGCAGCATGTTGTAGGCGATCATCGAGGCCAGGCCGGTGATGTTGGCCTCGTAGGCGATGCGCCAGAAGCGGTGAATCGCGCGCGGCACCGCGCGGAGGTTCAGTCGGCCACGGACGCGCCGGCGCGGCCGTGGATGGAGACGTCGGCTGGAAGCGCGCGCGGAGCCCACAGTTCTACGTGTACCTGTTTGCCCTTGAGTTCAACCGCTTTGCGCTCATCGAGCTCGAAGACCTCTGTTCTGAGCCGACGCCGAGTGTCCTCCGTGATCAGCACGCGATCGCCGGTCTCGCGGGTGGCGGCCTCCACCCGCGACGCGGTGTTGACGGCGTCCCCGATGACCGTGAACTCGACCCGGCCGCCACCTCCGACGGTCCCGGCGATCACCGGCCCCGAGTTGACGCCGATGCCGACCTCGATGCGCCCGTCGAACTCGGCGTGGACCCGCTCGGCGATCTCCACGGCGGCCTGCACGGCCCGGTCGGCGTGATCCTCGAGCGGCTCGGGCGCCCCGAACACCCCCAGCAGCCCGTCGCCGATGAACTTGTTGGCGTGGCCGCCGTGCTCGAGCAGCAGCGGGACCGCCAGCTCCCACAGGTCGGAGAGCAGCGTCACCACCTCGGCCGGCTCGGCGCGTTCGGCGAACGCGGTGAAGTCGCGGATGTCGAGAAAGAGGACGCTCACCTCCACCTCCTCGCCGGCCAGGTCGGAGCCCTCCTTGAGCACCCGCTCGGCCAGGCCGGGGTCGACATAGGCGCCGAAGGCCGAGCGCAGCCGCTCGCGTTCCTCCAGGCCCTCGATCATCGTGTTGAACGACTGGGCCAGCGCTCCAGTCTCGTCGGTGGCCACCACGGGCACGCGCACGCCGTAGTCGCCGCGGCGCAGTGAGTCGGTGGCGCGGCGCAGGTCGCGCAGCGAGCTGACCACCGAGCGCACCACCAGCACGGTGAGCTCGAGCGAGATCGTGAACGACACCGCCACCGCCACCACCCAGGCCAGGCCGAGGTCCGACAGCGAGGCGTGATGGCGATGATCCACCAGCCCCGCCACCACCACGCCGGTGATGACGTTGATGATCGGGGCCACGGCGAGAAGGCGCACCGTCAGCGGAAGGGCCGGGGCGTCGATGGCGAAGTCCGGCGGCAGCGCCTCGGCGACGCGCTCGAGCACCGGACGCACCACCACCTCCATCATGAAGTAGCGCAGGATCAGGGCGTAGGCGAGGACCACGCTGCCCACGATCACCAGCACGAAGAAGCCGTACCACGGCATCTGCAGCTCCCACGTGAAGAACGCCATCAGGGGCAGGTAGGAGAAGAGGACGTAGCGGCGGGCAAGGCGCAGGTACTCGATCGGCAGAGTGGCCAGCGCCAGCCACGCGTCCACCGTGGCGGCCCGGTCGCGCGCGCCGCGCTCCCACCGCCGAAACGGCGCCCACAGCCGGCGGGTCAGCTTGATCGAGATGAGGTTGTCGGCCACCACGACCGCCTGGCTGACGGCCACCAGCACCCAGAACTGAGTGGTGGAGACCGGCTCGTAGAGGCTGAGCAGGCCGATCCCGGCCAGCAGCACGAGGTGGGCCACGCCGAACTGCAGCCACACCAGTGCTGAGGCGTTGCGACGGGCGATGGCACGGACCGCCCGGTCGACAGGGTCGATCATGTCGGGAGTGTGGCAGCGGGGCTGGCGCCCGCCGCTCCCGCTCAGACGGGTGCGATCACCCGCTGGGCCGGCGCGGGCCCGGTGATCAACGCCCCCGCCGCCAGCAGTCCGGCCTCGCCTTCGAACCACTGGTCCCCGATACGGATGGCGGGGAGCGCGCTGATCCCGCGCGCACGGAGCAGCTCGGAGTTGGCCTCCAGCTCTTCGTCGCGCCACGCCTCGCCGGCGGCGCTGAGGCACTCCTCCAGCGGCACCCCGGCAGCCGCGGCCGCTTCGGCCAGCGTCTCGGGGTCATCAAGGTCAAAGCCGCCGCAGAAGGCGAGGCGGCTGGCGGCCAGCGCGAACGCCGCGCCCGCGCCGATCTCGCAGGCGAAGGCCGAGGCGCGCTGCGCGCAGCGGGCGCCTCCGGGGAACCGATCGGGCCACACCAGCGGGAGGCGCAGCGCGCGAGCGCACGAATCGGCCCGGGTGCGCAGCCAGGTCAGCTGCGCGTCATCGGGCGAAGTGTCGCGGGCGAGCGCCGGTTCGGCGGCGCGCAGCGAGGCGCCGTCAACGGGGACCCACTCGACCTCGCCGAGCTTGCGCTCGATGCGTTCGGCGGTGAGGTATGAGAGCGGGCAGGAGACGTCGAAGAAGAACAGCGGCTGGGTGATGATGTGGGAGCGGGATCGTTCACTTCGCCGCTCGTGGAGATAGATGACTTGTCCCATTGCGAATCCTGAAACGACGCACGCGTCCGAAACTGGCGCTAAAAACCGGCACCGAAACGCGTTTTGTTCGTTATGCTGGTTCTCGGTAGGTGGAAGCGCCGTCCTTAGACCGGGGAGTTGTCATTTCGCACGTACCGCCCGCAAAGCGTCATCCCTATGACCAGTGGTCGCCTGATGCCCGCGCACTTGACCTCGTGGGCGACAAGTGGACCCTGCTGATAGTCCGCGACCTGCTCTCAGGTCCGCGTCGATTTGTTGAGCTCCAGAGGGTTCTACCCGGGATCTCCACCGAACAGTTGCGGTCACGGCTGAACCGCATGGTCGCCGACGGAATGCTGACCCGGAAGCGGTACCGCGAAGTGCCGCCGCGCGTCGACTACGAGCTCACCGAGCGCAGCCGCGAACTGGCCCCCGTGCTGGGCGAGCTCGCCCGCTGGGGCTACGAGTGGGCCTGGAGCCCGCCACGCCAGTCGGAGCGGGTCGACCTGGGCGCCATCTTCCGTCTCGCCCCCGGCCTGGTCGATGGCAGCACCAGCACCACCGGGACCATCGACCTCGAGGTCACCGACGGCCCGAGCGGGTCGGCGTCGACCTACCGGGTGACGATGACCGGCACCAAGGCCGAGATCACTGAGCACACCGAGGACGGCTCGGCGGACGCCTCCGTCCGGGGGACCACCAGCGCCTGGATTCACGCGCTGGGGCCGATGGGCGACCGCGCGGGGCTCAACAGTTCCGGGAACGCCCCGCTGGCCTGGGCGCTGCTTGACCTCCTGGCCCTCGGCGAGGGCCGCGAGGCGGCCGTCGCCGAGCCCGAGCGCGACCTCGAGTCCGCCGCCGGCTGACCCGCGCCGCAGTCGCCGGCTGACCCGCGCAGTGGCCGGCTGACCCGCGCCGCAGTCGCGGGCTGACCCGCGCGACGCAGCTGCCGGCACCCCCGCGCGGCACGCCGGCGCATCGTCCGCACGACCACGTTGCGCGCGGACGTGCCTCGAGTTATGCACCGTATGCGGGCTTATTTTTCCCGGACGGCGGTGCGGCGACGCTGCCGCGGAGGCGGGTTACTTGTCGGAGTAGTGGGCGGGGTTCACGTGCGGGAACTTCCCGCTCTCGCCCAGGAGCGCGGCCTGCGACGGTGCCACCCAGCACGCCGGCGTGGCGGTCTGGGTGAGCGATGCGGTGCCGGGGCCGGCGGCCTCGGAGCCGTCGCCGGGCGCCCCGGTGTTGTTGCAGTCCCAGGACGGCAGGCCGAAGCTGCCGGGGTGGCTGCCGCCGGCCGAGAAGTCCTTCGGGTCCGCGAGCCACAGCGGCGGCGGATAGGTGTTGCCGCGGTTGGCCGCGTCGCGGTTGGCCGCGAAGGACAGCGTCTCGGCGCCGGTGGGCTGGAACTGGCGCAGATAGTGCCCCGTGCCGTCGCCGGAGAACGACGTGGTCTTGGCGGCCAGGCCGGCGGCGCCGTTGGAGATGAAGTCGGAGATGAGCTGCTGGTGCAGCGACAGCCAGGTGAGGATCGGGTTGAGCTGCTCGAGGAACGGGCCGAGCGAGGCCAGCAGCGGCGTGGCGCCGTTGAGCACGTCGCGGATCGCGGGCAGCCCGGTCTTGGACACCGTGATCAGCGGACCGAGGTTGACGAAGAAGGAGCGCAGCGACGGAGCGAGCTCGCGCACGTCGGTGAGCGTCGGCTTGAGATTGGTCGCGACGGGCTCGAGCTCCTTGACCAGCGGATCGGTGTCGTTGGCGAAGCTCTGCAGCCGCGCCATCGTCAGCTTGGTCTCGTCCAGGAAGGTGGGGAACACGTGGAAGGTGGCCGCGATCGCCGCGTTGTTGGCCGCCGTGGTCCGGAATGTCTGCTCGCCGCTGGTGATGAGGTCACGCAGCGCCGACTGGCTCTTGCCCAGCGCGCCGAACACCGTGCCGCCGTTCTGCACCAGGCTGACCACCGCGGTGTGCTGGACGTCGAGCACCTTGAGCAGATCCGAGGCGTCGGCGGCGAACGTCGGCAGGTTGCCCAGCACGCTGTTGAGGTTCTGGTCATTGCCCTGGACCGCGACGGCGAGCTGCTGCTGCCACTGGCGGAAGGCGGCGCGGGTCTGGGGATCGAGCGCGTTGAAGATCTGGTCCAGCTGAACGGCGTTGGCGACCTGGCTGCGCGCCAGCAGCCCGCCGTCGGGCAGCGTCGGGCTGTGGGGCGTGCCGGGGGTGAGCTGCACGTAGATCTCGCCGGCGATCGTCTTGGTGCGCAGGATCGCGTGGGCGTCCTTGTGAATCGGGGCGAACTTGTTCTGCAGCTGGATGGTCACCATCGTCCGGTTGTGCTCCGGATCCAGCGTCTTGCCGACCACCTTGCCCACCGACACGCCGGCGATGCGGACGTCGGCCTGGTCGGCCAACTGGCTGGCGTTGGTGAACGACACCCGGAACTCGTAGCCGCGCGGGGTCAGCGGGATGGTTCCGCCGAACGACAGCCACAAAAACAGCGTGAGGCCGATCACCGACAGCGCGAACGCGCACATCGAGAGGATCTTGGTCAATGAGGGGCTGCCGGTGTCCATCTACTTGACGGGGAGGTTGGGGTCGAAGTTCTTCAGCGCGCTGGCGGCGGCGCCGGTGACGGCCTTGGCGGCGCTCCCCACGGTGCTCGAGTTGGACCCGGCCGAGGTCTGGCCCGCCTCGAACTTCTGGTAGTCCGCGCTGTTGGCGGCGGCCTGGGCCGGGCACACGCCCGCGGTGGTGAGGATCGGCGTGAGGTTCAGCACGCTCTCAAACTCGGAGCCCAGGCCACCCGAAGCCTGGTTGAGCCCGTCCACCAGCTGGGTGTAGGTCGCGCAGCTGGCCTGCAGGAACAGCGGGCGGAAGTCGCCGTTGGCGTCCTGCACCGAGAACAGGGTGCGGGCGTTGTGGCCGAGCCAGGCCAGCCACCACAGGTAGCCGTGCTCGGTGTCGCCCGGGTTGTAACCGAGCATGTTGCCCAACCGCTTGACCACGTCGAAGCTCTTGGTCAGCCCGGGCGTGGCCGCGGCCAGGTTCTGCGCGGCCGGCTTGAGGTTGCGCACCAGCGGCCGCGCGGCGACGACGAAGGGGCGGATCTGCTTCTGCACGATCGGCGCGCTCGGCTTGGCCAGCGCGGTGACGGCGGCGTTGGCGGCGGGCAGCGCCTTGGCCGCGGGCAGGAGCTTGGAGGCCGTCGGACCCAGCAGGTCGGCGAACGTCGTGACCTTGTTGAGGGTGTCGGTGGTCTGGGCCAGGGTGCCCGGCAGGTCGCGGATCGCGGCGCTGATGTTGTTGTCCTGGGAGGCGAAGGCGCGGAAGACGGTCGAGCTGGCGTCGACGAGGCGGACGATCTGTCCCTGGTTGTGGCTGAGCGCGGTGTTGAGGCGCTGCAGCGAGTTGACCAGCTGGCGCAGGTCCGTACCGCGGACGGCGATCGCCTTGTTCAGGCGCGCCAGGTCCTGATGGGTGGGCTCGAAGCGCTCGAACACCTGGGCCAGCTCCGAGCCGCCCTTGCCCTGCAGGCCCTGCCCGGCGCCGTTGACCAGCAGCTGGAGGTAGTTGCGGGTGTCCCCGTCCAGGGAGGACAGGATCTCGTCGGTGTCGATGTCGGGCAGCGTGTTGGAGACCGGCAGCGTGTACCCCTGCTTGGCCACCGGCGCCGACTTGGTGCCGGGCTGCACCTCGATGAACATGTCCTTCAGCCCGGTCTTGGGGCGCAGCAGCGCGGTGGCGTTGGTGTGGATGAGGTTCTTGTACTTGTCGTCGATCTGCATCTGCACCACGGCCACGCCGTTCTTCAGCGTCACGTTGCCGATCAGGCCGATCTGCACGCCGGAGACGCGGACCGACTGCCCCTGCCCGGGGGTCACCGCCTGCGCCGTGGAGAACTCGGCGTTGAGGGTGTACGGCGCCGACTCGATGAGCGGGAAGCGGAAGCGCTCGTGGCTGAGCACGTAGCCGGCCACCACGACTGACAGCACCAGGAGCACGATGATCGCGGCGAAGTCGCCCATGTGGTTCTTGATCGCGCGGGTCATGTGCCTCCGAGCACCCCCGCGATGGCCTTGCCGACGCTGTTGGCCGCACCCGAGAGCGCGCCGCCGGAGCCGGAGCCGCCGGAGCCCGAGCCGCTCGTCATCGACTTGGCGCTGCCCGACATATCTGAGGAGTTCAGGGTGAGCCCTGAGGCGTGGGCGATCTTGGCCAGCGCGGGCACCGCGTCCTGAGTCGCGCCCTGCCAGCGCGCCTTGGTGGCGGCCGAGGTGCTGGTGTCGGTCTGCGAGATGGGCCCGCTGGTGGGCGTGGCCAGGTTGGTGATCGGCTTCTGGCTCTCGCACGGGATGGTCTCTTCATACGGCGGCCGCTTGCCCCCGGGCGGAACCTCGGGCTGGACACCGTCGAGCTTGCTCAGCGCCTGGCCGAACAGGCCCGGCTGCAGCGAATAGGTGAAGGTGCCGCCGGTGCCGAGGATGCGGATGTAGGGGCCGTTGGCGTCGAAGTCGCGCGACTCGCCGGCGAGGCCCGGCAGGTAGTCGACGGCCTCGACGTAGACCTTGCGCGGCGGGAAGCCGTTGGAGGCGTCGAAGTTGCTGTCGGGGACGGTCAGCTGTGACCACGGATAGATCACATTGACCACGCAGCTGGCGGTCGGCCGGACCTCGTTCTTCATGAGCGGGATCGTGTCCTTGGTCAGCTTGGCCAGCGCGGGGACGGTGGGCTTGAGGTCGGCGGTCAGGCCGCGGAGCTCCGACGGCTGCACGAGGTCGTTGAGCTGGGTCACGAAGGGCAGGCTGGCGTCCACCATGGGGCCGGTGGACTTCACGCCCGGAATGAGGGCCTTGGCCAGGGTGCGCAGCGGCGGGAAGGCGGCGTTGAGCGCGTTGAACGCCGGCATCGCCGCCGACAGGGTCTTGGGCAGCTCGCTCACCGTCTGCTCCAGCGAGGTGTTCTCGCGGGCAAAGGCGTTGGCGGTGGTGTTGAAGTCCGTGATCAGGTTCTCGAGGTTCTGTGGGTGGGTGTCCAGCGCCCCCGCGACCTGGCCCTGAGCGGCGATGTAGTTGGAGAGATCGTGGGGCTGGATGCCGAGCGCGTCGTGGGCGACAATCGACGAGTACTCGTAGGCGGGCAGCCAGTACTGGATGGACTTGTTGAACGACGGCCCGCCCTGCTTGACCGCCTTGCCGTACTGCTGCAGCAGGGTCTGGAGGTTCTGGCGGGTGTTGTCCTGCAGCCCGGTGAGCACCTGGTCAAACTGCACGGGCTCGACGCCCTGCTGGATGGGGAAGGTGTGGTTATTGGGTGCCACCGGCGCCTGCGGCGTCCCCGGAGAGACGTCGACGAAGAAGTTGCCCTCCAGGAAGATGCGCGGCCGGATCGCGAAGGTGGCGTCGTTGTGGATCGGCAGGCCCTGGTTGGAGATGGTCATGCTCACGTCTGCGGCTTGGCAGGCGCTCTGGGTGGTGCTGGCCGACTTGCATCCCGGCTCGGTCCCGACGGAGGTGACGGTGCCGACGTTGACCCCGGCGATGCGCACCAGCGAGCCCGGCTGCAGCCCGTTGGCGTTGGAGAAGGTCGCGTGGATCGTGTACTTGCTGGCGAACGGGTTGGCGAACTTGGTGTAGGCCGCGTAGGAGAACACCACCACGAGCACGATCCCGATGAGACCGGCCGTGAACTTGCTCAGGCCTCCGCGCCGCTTCTTCTTTCCCTTGCGCAATCTCATGGGTTCTGGGGGATGCTGGGCAGCTGAGGCCCGGTGGAGGGGTTGCGGCTGAAGGTCTCGCCCTTGGGGACGCGGGCGCGGCCGGCGAAGGTCGGGCCCTGGTCACCGGGGGTGTGGGCATCGGTGGCGAGATCACGGCCCGCCGGATCGAGGTGGTTGAGCTTCATCGGGTAACCGCGCTGGCCCGTCTCGCAGTCGGCATTGCCCTGGTTGTCGATGGCCGCGCCGTAGGGCTGCGCGTGCAGGAACTCGTTGCCGCCGGTGAGCAGCGAGGTCGAGCCGCCGCCGTCGGCGGGCTGGGTCGCGCCCTGCTGGCCGACGTTGTTGGGCTGGGTCGGGTTGCCGAGGTTGAGCAGCACGCGCTGGGCGAAGCCGAAGCTCGTGGCCTCCGAGATGTGCTCGGACAGGTAGGTCCAGAAGTAGTTCCAGTCATCGCACACCGTCTGATACGGGCCGAGGTAGCGGACCATCGGATTCAGGGTGTCGACCGTGCTGGTCAGCGCGTTGACGGCCACGTTGGTGCCGGGGGCCTGCGACAGGTTCTTCAGCGCGTTCATCACCTGCTGCAGGTTGGCGTTGAGCACCGGGGTGCGAGCCAGGGTCTTGGTGCCGGTCTCGATGGCCGGGTTGATGTCGGGCAGCGCCTCGCGCAGCTCCGCGGTGGCCGGGGCCAGCTGGGTGCCGAGAGTGGCGAAGTCGGCCAGGAAGGGCTGCTGCACCTTCAGCGACTCGGTGCTCACCTGCTCGGTGGAGGGCGACTTGGCGATGGTCGACTCGAGGTCTGAGGGGCTGTGGTCGATGGCCTGGAAGGTGGTGGCCATGTCCGTGAACAGCTGGGCGTTGGTCTGCGCCACCGGGGCGATGGCGCCCATCACGCCCTCGAGGTTGTTGAACAGGCGCGTGAGCTCGGTGTGGGGATCGGCCAGGTACTGGGCGACCGGCCGCAGGTAGCCCAGCAGCGACGGCAGGCTGGCGAAGGTGTCGTTCAGCGACGAGCCGCGGCCGGCGAAGGCGTCGCCGAACCCGACGAGGTTCTGATCGATCGACTTGCGGGTCTTGGCGTCAAAGGCCTGGAAGATGTCCTCGAACTGGACGGGGACGCTCGTCTGGGTGATGGGCAGCGTGCCGCCGTCCTGGAAGTCCTGGTGTGACTTTCCGATGTGGAGGTCGACGTATTTGAGGCCGAGGACCGAGAGGGGGCGGATCGAGGCCGTCGTGTCGTTGGGGACCTTGCCGTACTTCTTGTTGATCTTCAGGACCAACTGGCCGGCCACCTGCCCGCTGGGCAGCTGGATCGGGTTGAGCGACTCCACGACGCCGATGAGGAAGCCGCCCTCGCGGACCTCGTTGCCGGGGACCAGGTCAGAGCCCGAGGCGACATCGACCTTGAGCTCATCGGTGGGGACGAAGGGCAGGCCGGTGTTGGCGTTGTAGGCCAAGAAGACCGCCACCATGATCACGAGCACGGTCATCGCCCCGACCAGGACCGGGTTGGAGAGGGCCGAGGGGCGCCGCGCGCGGCGGCCTTTTCGCGTGCCGCTGCTCATGGTGAGAGGAGGTAGTTGAGGAGTTGCTGAGCGCTGTTGCCCGGCGAGGAGGAACTGCCGCCGCCTGACGAGCTGGGGGCGGGCGTCGACGTCGTCGCGGCGGGCTGGGCAGGCTGCGGGGTCGGGGTCCCGCCGACGGTGCCCTGCAGGACCTGACCGAGCGTCTTGCCCAGATCGATGGGCGGGGCGCCGCTGCCGGAGCTCGAGGACGAGCTCGAGCCGTTGCTGGACGCGGTCGAGTTCGCCGAGCCGTTGGCATTGGCCGCCGTCTTGCCCTTGCCCTTCTTCTTGCTCTTCGTGGTCTTGCTCTTCTGGCTGGCGCTCTGCTTCTTGTTGGCGTTGATGGCGTCGTCGACCTCGGCCGCGGTCAGGCGGCTGGCGTCGGTGCTCGGGCCGCGCTCACCGGGAGGCGCGCCACCCGGATCCGGCACCGGCGCGCTCGGGTCAGACGGATCGGTCTCGTTGACGCCGGGCTGGTTGGGCCCCAGCCACGAGTAGCACTGACGGTAGGCGGCCCCGTACTGCTTGATGGCCAGGGCGATGGTGGCCGGAGTGGCGTAGGCCGAGCACATCGGGCTGGCGAAGGCGTCGACGGCCAAGATGTGCCCCTCGGGGCCGAAGGTGTTGATGGCCAGCGTCTGGTTGAAGACGTAGCCCAGCAGCGCCTCCAGGCCGGTGAAGCCCTTGCCTCCGGGGCTGCGCGGGTCCTTTTCGACCGCGCGGCTGGGGTCGTCGAGGTCCTTGAGGACGATGGCCAGGTTCCCGGCCAGCTCCGGCGTCGGCTTGGCGAAGGCGTTGAGGTCCTTGACCGTCGGGGTGGCCGACGTCACCGCCGCCTTGCCGGTGACCGAGGCCTGGCCCAGCGACTTGATGGCGGGCCTGGCCGACTTGGAGAACGCCGGCAGGTCGGTGAGGAGGCGGTCGATCTGGCCCGAGGCCTCGTTCAGGTTCTGCAGCACCGGCTCGTTGGTGGTGACCGTGGTGCCCAGCTGGGCCAGCGTCGGCTTGAGCTGCTGCAGCAGACCGGGCAGCCGCTGCAGCGAGACGCGGAGGTTGCCCTGCTGGGTGGCGGTGTCGGCCGCCGTCTTGCCGGCCACGTCGATGAACTTGTTGACGTTCTTGGAGTTGTTGGCCAGCGCGGTGATGACGCTGTTGGAGTCCTTGGTCAGCGACTGCAGGGTGCCCGAGTCACTGGCCAGGAGCTTGAGCAGGCTGTCGGTCTCATCCAGGGCGGGGACGGCCCGGTGCAGAGCGGCCTCGATGTCCCCCGAGCGCCCGGCGGCGGCGGCGCCCAGCTCATTGACGATGAGCGTGAAGCGCTGGCGATAGGGCAGGCGCATGGTGTCCTGCAGCAGGTCGGCGGGGATCGTCGACTGGGTGTGGCTGACGGGGATGGTGGAGCCGGCCTTGAGCACCGGGCCGGAGCTACCCGGGTTGCAGTCCACGAAGTACTCGCCGATCAGCGACTCGGGACGCGACTCGCACGTCGCGTCCTGGTGAAACTGGCCGAAGCCCGAGCGGTTGACCTGGATCGTCACCACCGCGTTGAGCGACTTCTGATCGAGGTTGATGGCCTTGATCGTTCCGGCGGGCACCCCGGCGACCTTGAAGTCGGCTCCGGTGACCAGCCCGAACGCGTTCTGGAACTCGATCTTGTAGGTGCCCTGGGCGCTGCCCTTGGAGGCGCCGCTGGTGATCACCACGAAGGCGACCGCGGCCAGGATCAGGCCCGCTGAGATGATGGCCCGCCTCATTTACCGGTCGGGACCTCAGATGGGTTGCACGGGAAGCCGGTCTCGGGGTAGTAGAGCGCCCCGCGCTCCATCGACCCGGGGCAGCGGTCGCCCTGGCCGGTGACCAGCACACCCTGGGAGTCGGTGGGGTTGTTGCTGCCCGAGCCGGTGACCCCGCCCAGGCCGCCCAAGCTGCCGAAGGCGAGGACGCTGCGCAGCGTGGGGTTGGTGAACGACGGCAGCAGGTTCAGGGCGCCGTTCTCGATCGATCCGACGCCGACGACCGGGGCGATGCGGCTGGCGCCGCCGTTGGCGTCGACGGTGCCCGGGTGGGTGTAGCCCTCGAACCAGCCGGTGAGGTCGACCGCGTAGGGGCGGTCGGTGGCCAGCTCGGGGGTGGACTCGTTCAGCGCCTTGGCCGACTCCGGGAACGCGCCGGCGCGGACCTTCCCGTCGGCGGTCACGTTCTTGACCGTGGCGTCCGCCAGGGGGACGCCGAGCTTGGTGAGCTCGATCAGGTCGTTGTCAGGGCCGGGCCGGTGGATGATGTCCGACAGGTCGTTGAGCGTCGGCACGGAGTTGCGGGCCAGCGGGCGCAGCTGGACGAGCAGCTTCTGGAGCTTGGGCGCGACCGGCTTGGAGTCGTCGACTAGCGGCTTGAGGTCGTCCAGCGCGGAGCGCAGGTTGACGAAGGTCGTGTTGGCCAGGCGCATGAAGCCGGGCAGCTTCTGCAGCGAGGAGCCCAGGGCGACGCGCTGGTTGGCCAGCGCCTGCGTCGTCGTGGACAGGTGCGAGACGAGCCCGCTCAGGTCAGAGCTGCGCGTGGCGACGTCGGAGACGAGCTTGCCGGTCTTGGTGATGAAGTTCGTGAAGTTGCCGGTGTTGCGGTTGATCTCCGCGAACAGGGCGCTGGAGGCGGCCACCGCCGGGTTGAGGTACTGGAAGGCCGCCTGCATCTTGGAGCCGGCGCCCTTGACCTGGGACGCCGAGCCCTGGAAGACATCCTGGAGCCCCTTGAGCGTCGGACCGTTCAGGGTGTCGAAGATCTCGTCGAGGTCGACCTCGCTGGTGGTGTCGGAGGTGGGGATGACCCCGTTGGCGTGGATCGCCCCGTTCGAGTTGGGCCCCAGGTGCAGGTCCACATACCGGCTGGCGATGCCCGACAGCGAGAGCTCGCGGATGGTGGCCTGTGTGCCCTGGCGCAGCGGGTCATACGCGTGGTTGGTGATGTTGAGGGTGAGCTGGGCCTGCCCGCTGGGCGTCAGCGCGATGTTGGAGACCGTCCCGATCTTCGCCCCCGAGACCTCCACCAGGTCGCCGCTGACGATCTGGCTGGCGTTGGTGAAGACCGCGCGCACCTGGTAGCTGCTCCCGCTGGAGAGCACGATGATCGCCACGGCGACCAGCGCGACGACGACCGCCGCCACCGCGGCGGCACGGCCGATCACACTTGAGTTGCGCATCGCCGCGGCCTATTCACTGAAGATCTCCTCGCACCGCGGGCCCGGAAATCCGCGACAACACACCGGAATTCGAACCTAGCAAGCGCTCCATTCGCCTGTCAATTGACAACCGTGGAGCCCGATCTACCCGCAAAACTTGGCTACGAACGCGTGAGTCGATAGCGTCCGTGCCCCGGCCCGGGTGGTGGAATTGGTCAGACACGGTCGCCTTAAGAGCGACTGCCTTTATGGCGTGAGGGTTCGAGTCCCTCCCCGGGTACATCCGCACGTCCGGCCCCTCCTCGGGTCCCTCTCTCAACGGTCTGGATTCCGGCCAGGTTCCGGGCGATCCTTCCCCATTCGAGCGCAACTTATGCGCTGCTAGCGTGTCCTCCCGGGGTAGACACGGAGTCACGCCACCTCAGAGTTGGATGGAAGTCTCAGCGCTCAAATACTCGGGCGGGGTCGGGCTGCACGGGCGGTCAGCTTTGCTGCGCCTGCAGTCAGACGAGCGGCTGATCTCACTCCTGCGCCGCGGCAACACCACGGCCTTCGAGGTGCTGGTGGCGCGCTACGAGTCGCGCCTGATGGCCTTCTGCCGTCATCTGCTCGGCTCGCGCGAGGATGCCGAGGATGTGCTCCAGGAGGTCATGACCGCGGCCTTCAACGCCATCCTGGCCGACGACCGGCCGATCAACGTCCGTCCCTGGCTGTACCGCATCGCCCGCAACCGCAGCCTCAATCATCTGCGTCGCGCGCAGGCGATCGGCGTGGACTCGATGGATCACCACCTGTCCGAGCACGGGGCCACCACCGCCGACAAGGTCCACGAGCGCGAGGAGTTCCGCCTCCTGGTCGGCGACATCCACGAGCTCCCCGAGACCCAGAAGACCGCGCTGGTCCTGCGCGAGATGGACGCCCTCTCCTATGACCAGATCGCCGAGGCCATGGAGACGACCGTCCCCTCGGTCAAGTCGCTCCTGGTCCGCGCGCGGGTATCGCTGGCCGAGGCCGCCGAGGCCCGCCTGCTCTCCTGTGACCAGGTCCGCGTCGAGCTCGCCGAGGTCGCCGAGGGCCTGCAACGGCGCCCCAGCCCGCTCGTCCGCCGTCACCTGCGCAGCTGCAAGCGCTGCAGCACCTTCCGCACCGAGCTCAAGAAGACCAACCGCGCGCTGGCCGCGCTGCTGCCGGTGGGGCCGATGGCCATGTTCCACAAGCTTCTCTTCCTGCACCTGGGCCATTCGGCCGCCTCGGGGTCGACGGCTTCGGCGACGGCGGCGGCCTCCAGCGCCGGGGCCGCGGGCGCCGGAGCGGCCGGGGCGGGTGCCGGGGCCGCCGGTGCCGGTGCGGCGGGCGCCGGAGCGGCGGGTGCCGGAGCGGCGCTGGCCGGCGGCGCGGCCGGGTCCAGCGGGCTCATCTCCGCGGGGATCGGCGCCATCGCGGGCAAGGCGGCGGCCGGGCTGGCCGCGGCGGCCCTCGTCACCGCCGGCGCGGTCGAAGCCGGGCACACGACACATCGTCACCTGCACAAGGCCACCGTCGCGCAGACACCGGCGGCGTCAGCCACTCCCGCGTCCACTCCGACGACGGCCCCATCGCCGTCGGCGCGCGCCTACGCCGAGCCTCGCTCCACGGTGACGAGCAAGGCCCCGGACAAGAAGGACGCCAAAGCGGACGCCACCAAGACGGCCAAGGTGACCAAGGCGGTCAAGACCACCACCACCGACACCACCACGACGACGGCCACCACGCCCACCACGCCCACCACGGTCGCGGCCAAGCCGCCGGTGACCGGGCGCACGCAGACCCAGTCTGATCCGACGGTCCTGCCCGCAGCGCCCGAGGCCACCACCACACCGCCCGTGGCCGCGGCGCCCCCGGCGGCGACCGCGACAACGCCGACCACGACGACGACCACCACCACGACGACGACGCCGACCACCACCAGCACGACGCCGACCACGGGGACGACGCCGACCAGCGCGACCCCGACGACGCCCACCAGCACCACACCGACCACGACGACGCCGGCCGAGACGGCGCACGAGTCGACCAGCGACGAGCGTCAGACCGTCGCGTTCCTGAGCACCCGCGTGCATCGCTGGTGGACGCGCGAAGCCCTCGCGCTCGCGCACCGTTGATCGACTTCGACCAGTTCCTCGCCGTCGACATGCGCGTCGGCCGCGTGCTAGCGGTCGACGAGTTCCCCGAGGCGCGCAAGCCCGCCTGGAAGCTCACCATCGACTTCGGCGCCGAGATCGGCGTCAAGCGCTCCTCAGCGCAGATCACCCACTACACGCGCGAAGAGCTGATGGACACGCTCGTGGTGGGCGTGGTGAACTTCCCGCCCCGGCAGATCGGGCCGTTCATGTCCGAGGTGCTCGTCCTGGGAGCGCTCGACGACGAGCGTGGCGTGGTGCTGCTCCGGCCCGACCGGGGCGCCGAGCCGGGCTCCCGGATCGGCTGAGCTGCCCCGCCCGGGTCAGCAGGCGCGGGCCGACTATGGGCCGCCCTGGGCCCCGATCATCAGCTGTCCCCTCGGCGTCCCGTTGACGAGGATGCGATAGGTCCCGTTCTTGAGCCCAGCGCTGTGAAGGGTGCCGCGGCCGCCGGGGGCGACATGGGCGCTGGGATGGTCCGATGTGCCCAGCTCGACGGTGGCAGCGGCGGTCCCGTGGTTGGTGATCTCAAGCTCGACACCGACGCCCGACGGGACCGAGACCACGGGCGGTGAGACGTCGCCGTTGGCGGCGATGGTGACGTTGGCCTGAACGTGGGCGCCCTGAGAGGCGCCGCTGCCGCCGGCGCCGCCGCCGCCGCCACCACCGCCGGCGCCGCTGCTGCCGCCACCGCCACCGCCGCCGCCGGAGTGCGCGTGGGTCCTGGTCCTCGGGACCTCAGGCGGAGCGCTGGCGTGTGTCGTCGTGGTGGTCGCCTCGCTCTCGGCGCTGCTGCTGGTGGTGGCCGAGGCCGTGGTCGCGATCGGCGCCGGCTTCGGCGAGGTCGAGGTGGTGCTGGTCGAGATGTGCGACGAACCACCGCAGGCCGCCAGGCCCAGGCAGGTGATGATTGCCACGAAGGGTGGCCGGCGCCTCATCGCGCCGAGCATAGACAGAACGGGGTCGCCATCATCCGTCGCCGTGGCCATCGCCATCCTCACCACCTACCTCAGCGACTACCGGGTGCCGCTCTACCGGCTGCTGGCGCGGCGCCACGACATCGAGGTGCTCTGTTACGGCGGAGGCGAGCGCTACGCCCCGGCGTGGTTCGCCGACCTCGACCACCAGCTCGCGGCCGCCGAGTTCCCGGCGCGCCGCCTGGATGGCGGCCCCCGGGAGGCGCTGACCCTGGGGCGCCGCTACGACGCGGTCGTTGCCCCCTTCGCCGGTGGAGCGCTGCTGCCCGCGGCCTACGCGGGCGCGCACCGCTACGGCCGGCCGTTCGTGTTCTGGGCATCGATCTGGCATCAGCCCCGGTCGGTGGCGCACGCCGTCGCGCTGCCCATGACCCGCCGCATCTTCCGCCACTCCGACGCGGTGCTGGCCTACGGTGAGCATGTCCGGCGCTTCGTCGCCTCGTTCCGGGGCCGCGACTCCGACATCTTCGTGGCTCCGCAGACCGTCGAGCCCGAGCTGTTCCGCCGGACGGTCAGTGACGACGAGGTGTCGGCGTTTCGCGCGAGCCACGGGCTCGGCGACGGCCCCCTGGTGCTCTACGCGGGACGCCTGGTGCCCGAGAAGGGCGTCGAGGTGATCACGCGCGCCTGGCCGACCGTCGAGGCCGACGCGACGCTGGTGGTGGTGGGCGACGGCCCGCTGGCCCCGGCGGTCGCCGGCCTGACGCGCACCCGCGCGCTCGGTCCCATCCCCCGCGCCGAACTGCCGGCAGCCTACGCCGCCTCCGCGTGTGCCCTGCTGCCCTCGATCCCCACCCCGCGCTTCAAGGAGCCCTGGGGCCTGGTCTGCAACGAGGCCTTCGAGCAGGGCCGCCCGATGATCGCCACCACCGCCGTCGGCGCCGTCGCGGGCGGCCTGGTCCGCGACGGCGACACCGGGCTCGTCATCGCACCCAACGACCCCACCGCCCTGGCTAGAGCGATCTATTTAATGCTGACGGACACGGCGCTCCGCACCCGCCTGGGCGCCGCGGCCCACTCGGCGGTCCAGCCCTACACCTACGACGCCATGGCCACCGCCTTCGACCACGCCCTCCAAGCCGCCCGCGCCAACGCGGCGTAGTCCGCGCACGGACCTGGCGTGCGCGATTTTTCCAACATAGAGGCTGTCGCTCAATTGACGAGCGGAATCGAAGCGAGGTTTGATTTGGCTCGTCTTAGCCGGTGGTTGTGGCCACCCGCCTTGGTCAGGCGGTTGTTGGCGTGGCTCGGTAGAGCTTGAGGAGGTTGTGGGTGGTGGCGATGAGGTCGATCTCGGCCTGGACGGCCGGTTTGCCGCGTCGCCAGACGCGGGTGATCTGCCGGATGTGTTTCCAGTGCGCGAAGACGGGCTCGACGATCTGTTGTCGACGCTGATAGTCACGCCGTCCGTCAGGTGTGGCTAATTCGGCTTGCATCTGCGGGGCCTCAGGGCTGGGGTATCTGCCGCGTTTGCGCTGAGGCGGTGGGACGAGCACCCGCCGGCCGCGTTCTTTGAGACGGGCGATCTGTGTGGTGTGCCAGTAGCCGGCGTCGGCCACCACCAGGTCAGCATCGGTGTCGAGCCCCAGCCCGGCAAGCGCGTGGTCGGCGGCGTCGACCATCGCCTCCAGCCGCCCGCCGTCACCCGCGTTGCCCGAGACGCGCGTGGCGATGATGACCTGCCCGTCAGCGACAGCGGCCTGCACGTTGTAGCCCTGCATCAGCATCCCGCGATGACGCACGATCCCCGAGTCCGGATCGGTCACGTTGTATTTCTTGGCCAACAGCGTCTGCTGGCGGCGGTTGGGCTCAGGCAGCGGCGGGCGGCCCGCTTGGCGCTGCCCGCGGGGGGTCTGCTCGCGCTGGGCCTGACGCTCGTGCACCGCCTGACGCTGCGCCTCAATCGCTTCACGGTCGCGGCGGGCCTGCTCTAACAGCTCCCGGATCTTGGCTTTGCGCGTCCGGGGATCGGCCAGCTCCTCCGGGAGCTCATCCCCGCGCCTGTCGCCATAAAGCTCATCCTCACGCCGATCGGTCTCGATCGCCTCCTCAATGATCCGCTCCGCCAAGTCGCGCAACCCCTCATACGTGTGGTTGTGATGCATCGACGCGTTCGCCGCCAGCTTGGTCGAATCGACCGCGATCGTCCCCACCCGCACCATCCCCGCCCGCACACACAACCCCAGCACCCCCACAAACAGCTCCGAGATCGCGCCGCGATGCCGGGTCAAAAACCGCGCCACGGTGGCGTGATCAGGCTGCCGATCCGCCGAGATAAACCGAAACGCCACATCCTCCACACACCGCCGCTCAATCGCGCGCGACGACGTGACCCCTACCGCATACGCGTAGAGCACCAACGCCACCATCATCGCCGGATCATGCGCCGGATGACCACGCCCATCCAGCCGGTAATAGCCATACACCGCCGACAGATCCAGCTCATCGACCGTCTCAATCACAAACCGCGCCAAATGATCTGACGGCAGCCA
>DATJTQ010000052.1:0-8095 GCA_035503355.1 Solirubrobacteraceae bacterium | reverse complement strand
CGATGACCTCGGCTGCGTCGACCTTCACCACGACGTGCTGGCTCGTGAGCGGATGCAGGGCCCGCACGGGCCGGCGGCTCGCACCCGCGGCTTCGTCAAGGTGCAGGACGGCTGCGACGGCGACTGCGCCTACTGCATCATCCCCACCGTGCGCGGTCCGGCCCGCTCCCGGCCGGCCAGCGCCATCCTCGCCGAGGCGGCCGAGCGCGTCCGCGGCGGCCAGCCGGAGATGGTGATGACCGGGATCAGCGTCGGGGACTACCGCGACCCCGAGCAGGGCCTGGAACTGGGCGAGCTGATGATGGCGGTGGCCCAGGTGCCGGGGGTCCAGCGCGTCCGGCTCTCGAGCGTCGAGGTCATCCATGTCAGGGACACGCTGCTCGACGCGTTGGCGACCGAGCCCAAGGTGTGTCCCCACCTGCACGTCCCGATGCAATCCGGCGACGATGACGTGTTGCGCGCCATGGGCCGTCACTACAGCGCCGCCGAGTACCTGGAGCACATCGAGCGCGTCCGTGCCGCCGCTCCGGACGTCAACGTCACCACCGACGTGATCGTCGGCTTCCCCACCGAGGACGAGGCGGCCTTTGAGCGGACGCTGGCCGCCGTCGACGCCGCCCAGATCACCCGCGTGCACGTCTTTCCGTATTCGCCGCGGCCCGGTACGGTGGCCGCCGACCTGGGTGACCGCGTCGAGCCGGCCGAGAAGAAGCGGCGCTCGGCGGTGCTGCGGGGCCGTTCGGAGCTGCGCTCACGCCTGCACCGTGCCGCCCGTCTGGGCGAGCCCGAGCGGGTGCTCATCGACAAGGTGGCCGACACGCAGTGCTCGGGCTACACCGTCGACTACACACGCTGCTACCTGCCGGCCGGCGCCGGGCCCCGGGGCGCAGTTGTTGACGTGGAGTGTCTGGAGCTGCAGGCGGACGGCCTGCGCTGCCGGATCCGTGGGCACTGAGGGCTATCCTGATAGGTGGACATATGACTGTCACCGAGCAAGTTCGCAGCGACATCACCGGCGCCCTGAAGGCCGGCGAGAAGGAGCGCGTCACCGCGCTGCGCCTCGTGCTGTCCGAGCTGCAGAAGGCCGAGAAGGAGGGCGGTGACGACGAGCTCACCGTGCTGCGCCGAGAGCGCAAGCGCCGTCTTGACGCCGCCGCGCAGTTCCGCGACGGCGGCCGCCCCGAGCTCGCTGACCAGGAGGAGTCAGAGGCCGTGCTGATCGCGTCCTACCTCCCGGCCGAGCTCTCCGACGAGGAGCTGGGCGAGATGATCGCCGCCGCGATCGCCGAGACCGGCGCGTCAACCCCTCGGGACATGGGCCAGGTGATGAAGGCGGTGATGGCTGCGTCCGGCGGCCGCGCCGACGGCAAGCGGACCTCCGCGCGGGTGCGGGAGGCCCTGGGAGCCTGATGGTCTGGGGAGCGATCCGGCGATAGTGCGTCGCACGATCGAGCTCGACAACGCGGTCGCGGCGGAACTGGCCGGAAGTCAGGACGCGGTGCTGCGAACGCTCGAGAGCCATCTCGATGCCGGCGTCTTCCTGCGCGGCAACGTGCTCACGCTGGAGGGTGACGAGGCCGCGGTGGACGCCGGCGCCGCCGTCGTGCGCGAGCTGTCAGACCTCATCTCCCAAGGCCACGAGATCGGCCCGGGCACCGTCGAGGCGGTGGCCCGCGCCCTGGACGAACACGAGTCGCCTTCCGAGATCCTCGAGGACGTCGTGTGGCGCCACCGGGCCACCCGGGTGGCGCCCAAGACCGTCAACCAGAAGCGCTATGTGGACTCGATCCGCACCAACACCATCACCTTCGGCATCGGCCCGGCCGGCACCGGCAAGACCTTCCTCGCCGTGGCCCTCGCCGCCGGCGCGCTGAGCCGGCGTGAGGTCAACCGCATCATCCTCACCCGCCCCGCCGTCGAGGCCGGCGAGCGCCTCGGCTTCCTGCCCGGCGACCTGATGGCCAAGGTCGATCCGTACCTGCGCCCGCTCTTCGACGCGCTGCACGACATGCTCGACCCTGAGCGCGTGACCCAGCATCTGGAGCGCGGGGTCATCGAGGTGGCGCCGCTGGCCTTCATGAGAGGGCGCTCCCAGCCTCTGTCGACACCTGTCCTGACTCCCACAGGCTTCCGTCCGATCGGTTCGCTGAAGATCGGCGATCTGGTCACCGGTTCGGACGGTCAGCCGACCCCGGTGATCGGCGTGTATCCCCAGGGCCAGCGGCCGATCTATCGGGTCACGACCCAGGACGGCGCCTCGACGCTCGCGTGCGCCGAGCACCTGTGGCAGGTCCTCACGGCGTCCGATCGCCGCCGCGGAAAGCCGGGGCGCGTGCTCGAGACGCAGGAGATGATGGGACGGCTGCGGTCATTCCATCAGCACCGCTACGAGCTGCCGCTGCTCTCCGCGCCGGCGGAGTTCGAGCCCACTGAGGTCCCGATGGACCCCTACGCACTCGGGCTCCTGCTCGGCGACCGAAGCCTCGCGCACCTCACCCCGAGCTTCGCCTCCGACGATCCGGAGCTGGTCACGGCGCTGGAGGAGGCGCTGCCGGACGTCGAGGTGCGGTGGCGCGGCGGCGTGGACTACACCCTCCGCCACGTGCACGCCAGCCGCGGAGGCGTGGCCGTGGCACACCCGGTCACCGCCGTCATGCGTGAACTCGGGCTGGCCGGGACGACCTCCCACACGAAGTTCATCCCCGAGGCCTTCCTCCACAACTCCTCCGATGTCAGGATCGCCGTGCTGCAGGGCCTGCTGGACAGCGAAGGCGGACCGGTCACCCAGCGCGGACGTCGCTGTCGCATCCAGTACACGACATGCTCGGAGACCCTGCGCGACGACGTCGCCTACCTGGCGCGCTCGCTCGGCGGAGTCGCCTACTGGCGCACCCGCCCCGCCGCCGGGCGCAAGCCCGGGCGCGCCAACGGCCGCCCCGTCGAGTACCGCCACGATGCCTACGTGATGGACATCCGGCTCCCGGCGGGGATCGAGCCGTTCCGTCTGGAGCGCAAGCGCGAGCTCTACGACCGTGACGGCGGAGGTCGCCCGATGCGCTTCATCGATTCGATCGAGCCGGCGGGCGAGGCCGACTGCGTCTGCATCCAGGTCG
The DNA here is from genome assembly GCA_035503355.1 of Solirubrobacteraceae bacterium. GTDB lineage: Bacteria > Actinomycetota > Thermoleophilia > Solirubrobacterales > Solirubrobacteraceae > Palsa-465. The sequence continues at coordinate 4,982 of DATJTQ010000052.1, read as the reverse complement.
CCGCCGCCGACTCCCTGTACGTGACCGACGATTACCTCGTCACGCACAACACGCTCAACGACAGCTTCATCATCCTCGACGAGGCTCAGAACACCACGCCCGAGCAGATGAAGATGTTCCTGACCCGGCTGGGCTTCGGGTCCAAGATGGTGGTCACCGGGGACATCACCCAGGTGGACCTCCCGCGCGAGCAGGACTCGGGCCTGATCGTCGTCTCGGACATCCTGGATGGGGTGGAGGACATCGATTTCGTGCGCTTCGGCGACGAGGACGTCGTGCGCCACAAGCTCGTCCGGCGCATCGTGGCCGCCTATAACGACAACTCCCAGCGGGCCGCTCCGGAGCTGCGCCCGCGCAAGCGGGCGTAGAGGCGCTCGCCACGCCATGCTCGACGTCGAGGTGATCGGGATCGAGGCGGTGGAGCCCGACGCGGCGGGGGTCACGGTGCCTCCGCCCACCGCGGTGGAGCTGGAGGAGCTGTGCGCGCTGGCGTTGGCCTCGGCGGGGATCGAGGAGGGGCACGTGGCCATCGAGTTCGTCGACGAGGACCGCAGCCGCGAGCTCAACCTCGAGTACCGCAAGATCGACGCGCCCACCGACGTCCTCTCCTTCGGGGTCGACGAGGACGGCGACAGCGCCGGCCCCCGGGAGCTCGGCGACATCGTCATCTGCCCGCCTCAGACCGAGGATCTGCGCGAGGCGGTCGTCCACGGCGCGCTGCACCTCAGCGGCATGGACCACGAGACCGACGACGGCGAGATGCTGGCGCTGCAGGCGGAGCTCATGCGATGGGTGAGCTGACCCCCTCCCGGCCCGTCCCCGCCGGCGCCACCCGCTCGGGCTTTGTGGCCCTCGCCGGCCGGCCCAACGTGGGCAAGTCGACGCTGGCCAACAGCATCGTGGGCGCCAAGGTGGCGATCGTCTCCGACAAACCGCAGACCACCCGGCGCGCCATCCGCGGCGTGGCCACGGGACCCGACTGGCAGCTGGTCCTCGTGGACCTACCCGGCGTGCAGCGCCCCCGGGACGCGCTCACCGAGCGCATGCAGCAGCGCGTTGAGCACGAGCTGTCCGACGCCGACGGCTGCCTGCTCGTGGTCAACGCGCAGCAGGGCCTCGGTCCCGGCGATCGCTTCATCGCCGGTTTGCTCAAGGGCGCCGGCGTCCCGGTCACGGTGGCGGTCAACAAGGTCGACCGCGCCGAGAAGGCCCGCATCGCCGCCACGCTGCATGACGCCGAGGCGCTCGATCTGGCCACGGAGATCTTCCCCGTCAGCGCCCGCACCGGTGCCGGGGTCCCGGCATTGGTGGACCACCTCGTCGGCCTGCTGCCGGCCGGTCCGCTGTACTTCGAGGCGGCGCAGCGCTCGGATCAGTCGCCGGAAGTCCTGCTCGCCGAGCTGGTGCGTGAGCAGGTGCTGGCCCGCACGCGCGAGGAGATCCCGCACGCGGTCGAGGTGGAGGTGGAGGAGATCTCACACCCCCGCCCGGACCTGGTGCGGATCGAGGCCGTGATCCTGTCGGAGACCGAATCCCAGAAGGGGATCCTCATCGGCTCGGGCGGGCGCATGATCAAGGCGATCGGCACGGCGGCGCGGCGCAACATCGAGCGTGAGCTGGGCAGCCGCGTGCACCTCGAGCTCTCGGTACGGGTGCGCCGGCACTGGCGCGCCGACGAGCGCGTGCTCGACCGTCTCGGCATCGAGTAGCCGCGCCGCAACAAAGCGCCCGGATGTGGAGGTTCGCTCTCCACATTTGCGCAACTTTCCGCGCAAAGCCACAGCGATGACCCAGCTTGGCGGGCAATGGACCATTTTCCCGGGCCGACAAACCTCGTTATGGCTCTCGCGACCCGTCACCCATCCGCTCCCGCCGTCCTGGCGGACCCGCTCCCGACGTCGGACGACCTGTCGGTCGCCGGCCACCGCGCCGTCGCCGAGCTGGCGCGCAGCGAGGAGCGCTACGCCCTGGCGGTGCGCGCCGCCAACGACGGCATCTGGGACTGGAACCTGGTGTCCGACACGCTGTATCTCTCGGCTCGGTGGCACGCGATCCTGGGCCGGCCCCAGCCGGAGGGCGATCTCGGCCCGGACGTCTGGTTTGACCTCGTCCATCCCGCCGACCTGGGGCGCGTGCGCGGCGCGGTCCAGGACCACCTTGAAGGTCGCTCGCCGCACCTGCGCGCCGAGCACCGGATGCGGCACGCCGATGGGAGCTGGCGCTGGGTGCTCACCCGTGGCCTGGCCACGCGCGCCGGCGAGGGGCAGGCCACCCGGATGGCGGGCTCGATGTCCGACGTCACGGACCGCCGACTGGCGCAGCTGCGCCTGCAGCATGACGCCCTGCACGACAGCCTGACCGGCCTGCCCAACCGCACGCTGTTCATGGACCGCGTCGAGCAGACCCTGGCCCGGCTGACCCGTGACCCGAGGCCCGCCTGCGCCGTGCTGTTCATGGACGTGGACCGCTTCAAGCTCGTCAACGACAGCCTCAGCCACGCCGTCGGCGACAAGCTCCTCGTTGCCCTGGCCGCGCGACTGACCACGGCCGTGCGCCCGGGCGACACCGTGGCCAGGCTCGGCGGGGACGAGTTCGCGGTCCTCCTGCAGGAGATCGCCGATCCGGCCGAGGCCATGATGGTGGCGGGGCGGATCCTCGAGGCGCTGGGGCCGTCGTTCCAGATCGACGGCCACGATCTGTTCTCCAGCATCAGCGTCGGAATCGCGGTGCACGCTCCCGGGAACTCGCCCGCCGACATGCTGGCCAACGCCGACATCGCCATGTACAACGCCAAGCGACGCGGCCGTGGCCGCGCCGCCGTGTTCGACGATGCGATGCGTCGCCGTGTGGTCGACCGCCTGGCCCGCGAGAACGAGCTGCGCCAGGCGGTGGAGTGCGCTCTGCTCGACATTCACTACCAGCCGATCGTCAGCCTCGCCACGGGTGACCTGTGCGGGATGGAGGCACTCGCCCGCTGGCCGGCGGGCTGGGGCACGGTCTCCCCGTCAGAGTTCATCCCGATCGCCGAGGACACCGGGCTCATCGGCACCTTGTGGGCCCACGTGCTCCGCGGCGCGCTGGGCTCCCTGGCGACCTGGCGCCGCCACGGCCTGATCTCGGACGAGGTGTGCATGAGCGTCAACCTCTCGGGCCGGCAGCTCGACGATCCGGAACTGGGCGCCCAGCTGCGCGCGGCGATCGCGGGCACCGACGTGCCGCCCGAGGCGCTCAAGCTGGAGATCACCGAGAGCACCCTCTTCGCCGAGCCCGAGCACACCCGCGACGTCTTCGCCCAGGTGTGCTCCGGTGGCGTCGGGCTGCACCTCGACGACTTCGGCACCGGGTACTCGTCGCTGTCGGCGCTGCATCGCTTTCCGGTGGACGCGCTGAAGATCGACCGCAGCTTCGTTGGCGAGCTCGGCTCTGACCACGACGACGGGGGAGAGGTGATCATCCGCAGCACCGTGGCCATGGCCCACAGCCTCGGCCTCCCGGTGATCGCGGAGGGGATCGAGCAGCCCGCGCAGTTACGCCGTCTCCGCGCCCTGGGCTGCGAGTTCGGTCAGGGCCATCTGTTCTCGCCGGCCCTGAACACCACGGACATGGCGGACCTGCTGGCCCGGTGGAGCCCGGGGGAGATCGTCGCCCTGCTCTCGGCCGCCTGAGGATCGACGCGGGCGGGCCTCGGCCGGGTCCGGTCCAGCCGGCGCCGGGCCGATCGACCGTCGCGCCTACACTCAGCGGCGTGGACGACGCCGACGTGGCATTCGACGAGCGGGGGCTCGTCCCGTGCATCGTGCAGGACTGGCGCAGCGGCGAGGTCCTCACCCTCGCCTACATGAATGCGGAGGCGCTGGCGCTGACGCGCCGGACCGGCGAGGTCCACTTCTACAGCCGCAGCCGGCAGGCGCTATGGCGCAAGGGCGAGACCTCGGGCAACACCCTGGTGCTGCGCGCCATCCGCTATGACTGCGACGGCGACGCGCTGCTGGCGCTCGTCGAGCCCACCGGGCCCGCCTGCCACACCGGCGAACGGACCTGCTTTCACCGCGGCGAGCTCGAGCCCCAGGCCCCGGGCGAGGTGTTGGGCGCGCTGGAGCGCACCATCGAACACCGGGCCCGGACACGCCCCGACGGGTCCTACACCGTCACCCTGCTCGATGACCCCGGACTGGCCGGGGCCAAGGTCCAGGAGGAGGCCGAGGAGGTGGTCCGCGCCGCGCGCGAGGAATCCGACGAGCGCGTGGCCGAGGAGGGGGCGGATGTCCTTTATCACCTGGCCGTGCTCATGCGCGGGCGCAACCTGAGCCTGGCCGACGCCGAGCGGGTGCTGGATGGCCGTCGCCAGCGCTGAGATCAACGCCACCGAGCCGGTCCCGTCCCTGGCGCAGGTCCGCGAGCTGGCCCGCGACCACAACCTGATCCCGCTGCACCAGACGTTCATCGACGACTGCCAGACCCCGGTCTCGGCGTACCTCAAGCTGCGCGACCCCACCCACCCCTCGTTCCTGCTGGAGTCCGCCGAGCAGGGCCGCGTCGGCCGCTACTCCTTCATCGGCGTACGGCCGCGCAAGGTGCTGCGCTGGTCACTCGGCGACGACGGCGATCCCTACGCGCTGGCCGCCGAGGAACTGCGCGGCTTCACCGTCGCGCCCCTGCCCGACCTGCCGCCGTTCGCCGGCGGCGCCGTCGGCATGTTCGCCTACGACCTGGTGCGCACCGTCGAGCCGCTGGGCGAGCCCAACCCCGATCCGGTCGGGGTACCGGACCTGGCGCTGATGCTCACCGACGCGGTAGTCGTCTTTGACCACCTCAAGCGCACCACCACCGTCGTGGCCAACGTGTACGCCGACGAGGACCTCGAGGGCTCCTATCGCCAGGCCACGGAGACCATCGCCGAGATCCGCTGGCGCCTGGCGCGCCCGTTGCCGGCGCCCATCCAGTCCGACGCCCGGAGCGCGCCCCGGTTTGAGGCCAACATG
>DATJTQ010000051.1:0-4503 GCA_035503355.1 Solirubrobacteraceae bacterium | reverse complement strand
GGACGTGGCCGAGCCAGTCATCAGGTGCGTGGAAGCTGCCGCCCTGCTCCGCGTGCGGCCACCGGTGCGAGCCGCGGACGTAGTAGATCGTGCCGCTGTCGGAGGCCGTATCGTCGAGCGCCATCCAGCAGGTCGTCATGTTCGCCGGATCCAGGTGGTCCAGGTACGCCGCGTCCTGGTGGCAGAGCAGCGCCTTGCCCGAGGGCGGCTTCCAGATCGCGTTGTCCTGGGCCAGGCGCGCCCCCGGCAGCCCGGCCAGGCGGGCGGTGAACTCACCGACCTGCCGCGACAAGGTCACCGCGGCGAGCACGCGATCGGCCTTCCAGACGTTGCACATCTGGCGCGTCAGGTCGGGAGCGGTGACCCCGGGCGTGTAGTTGACCTCGTCGGGGGAGAGCCCCGTCTCCCACTCGTGCTCGAACACGGCCATGAAGTGGCGGCGGATCTCGTCAAGAGTCGCGGGCTCCAGGAATTGCTCGATGATGAGAAAGCCGTCGCGACGGTAGCTCTCGATCTGCGCGTCGGTCGGCTGGAGCACGCGCACAGTCTATGCGCGCGGCCGCGCCGCGACCGCTAAAGCTCAGACCCGCGTCGGGCCGATACAGGTTGAGTAACAATTGTCCGAGATGAGCGACCCCGTACCCAGCCCACGCAAGCGGTCATTGCGCCCGGTCATCGCCGGCGTCGCGGTGGCGATTCCGGTGGTCATCCTCCTCGTGGTGCTCCTGGCGAGCGGCAGTGGAGGGACGGCCTCGGGTTCAACCAACTCGGCGCCCACCTTCGCGCCCGCGCCGGCCACCGCCGCGAGCCCCTCGACCACGACCTCGGCCTCCGCCGCGTCAGCCCAGCCGGCCTCGCTCACGCTGCCGCCGGGCCAGGGCGCCCTGGTCGCGCAGTTGCGCCACGCCACCGCGCTGCGCGTCAAGCCGGGTGGCCGCGTCCTCTCCACGCTCAAGCTCAAGACCGGCTTTGGCTCGCCGCAGGTGATGTGGGTCACGCGCCACACCGGCGTGTGGCTGGGCGTCGTCAGCCCCGACGCCGGCAACAATCAGGTGGGCTGGATCCGGGCCTCCGCCGCCTCGCTGAGCCGGGTCTCCTGGCAGCTGAGGGTCTCGCTCTCGGAGCGCAAGCTCACCGTGCTCGACAACGGACGCGTCATGGAGCGCTACACCGTCGCGGTCGGCGCGCCCACCGCTCCGACGCCCACCGGTCGCTTCTCCGTCACCGACCGGCTGCTCACCGGTGACCCGGCGGGTCCTTATGGGTGCTGCATCCTGGCCCTGTCGGCCAAGGCGCCCCATGCCATCCAGGACTGGAGCGGGGGCGACCGGATCGCCATCCACTCCACGCCGGAGACCGAGACGATCGGGGAGGCCGTCAGCCACGGCTGCGTGCGCCTGACCCTGGCCGAGGGACGGTGGCTGGTCAATCACATCCCGCTCGGCACGCCGACGGTCATCACCAGTTAGCGCGTTTCCGCGGGCTCGCCCCGGGTAGCGGCGTGGCATGCCACCCCGCGGAATCAAGCCCGGCACCAAGCGTGCCCGCCAGTACGAGAAGGTCAAGGAGTCAGAGCGCGATCAGGGGCGCAGCGAGAGCCGTGCCGAGGAGATCGCCGCCCGCACCGTCAACAAGGCCCGAGCACGCAGCGGCGAGTCGCGGCAGCGATCACGGACGTCGACGGAGGACATCTCGTCGGGCCGGCGCGGCGGCCTGCGTTCGGGGAGCGACCGACCGAAGGGCCGCACCCGTGATCAGCTCTACAACGAGGCCAGGCAGTTGGGTATCGAGGGCCGCTCCTCGATGAACAAGGCCCAGCTGCAGCGGGCCGTCGACGCCAAGAAGCGCTGACCCGGCTAATCGGGCGGGGCGTCCCCGCTGACCTTGCGGATCTTCTCGATGGCCGCGCGCAACAGCCGTGAGACCTGCATCTGCGAAGTCCCGATCCGCGTGGCGATCTCCGACTGGGTCATGTCGCGCCCGAAGCGCAGGTAGAGGATGAGCCGATCGGACTCAGAGAGCGTCTCGACCCCTTTGGCGATCATCGTCAGATACTCGGCCTGCTCCAGTCGGACGTCCTCGGCGCCCAGGATGGCCGCCAGCGAGGGCACCCCGGCTTCGTCGTCGTCGGAACCCGCCTCCAGCGGGGCGGCGTGGCGCGCGTGATAGGCCTCGATCGCCTCCAGCGTCTGTTCCTCGGTGGAATTCATGGCCTCCGCGAGCTCCGACAGCGACGGCGAGCGGCCGAGCTTGGAGGAGAGGCGCTCGGTGACGCTGGCCAGCTCCAGCGCACGCTCCTTGACCCCACGGGGAACGTGGACCGCCCAGCCGCTATCGCGGAAGTACCGCTTGAGCTCGCCGAGCATCGTGGGCGTGGCGTAGCTGGTGAAGGCGAAGCCGCGGTCGGGCTCAAAGCGGGAGATCGCCTTGAGTAGCCCCACCATGGCGACCTGGGTGAGGTCCTCCAGCGGCTCGCCTCGGGCGTGATAGCGCCGGGCCACGCTGCGCGCCAACGGCTCAAAGCGCCTGACGATCTCCTCGAGGAGCGCCGGCTCCTCTCGCTCCCGGTACCGACGCATCAGTTCGTCGGTCGAGAGCGCCCCCGGCGGCTCCCGGTCAGCCGTCACGCGTCACGTCACTCACGCCCACCGACCATTCGCACCACCTCGGGTACACGCGTTCCAGGTACATGAAGTCCGTGCGATGGTCTGCGCCGCGGGGACCCCGTCGGAAGCCTCCCATCGAGTTGTGCGAGTCCCGGACATCGCCGAGCAGACGTGCCCCGGGAGCGGGGCATCATATCCGCGGCGGGCGGCGCGTCAGCCCCCCAGCTCGGCGAGGCCGGCATCCTGCTTGGGCGTGAGGACGAATACCTCGACCTGGAGGTTCTGCTCCAGATCGTTGGCGCTCATGAACGAGTGGACACGTCGGCCCGTGGTCTGCTCCACGGCGGCGATCATCGCCTTGCGCATGGCGTCCTGGAGCCCCAGGCGACCGGCGGCGACGAGATCGCCCTTGTCGTTGGCGGTCAGCGTCTCCTCGGCGCGGGTGTAGCCGCCCTCCAGCAGGCACACCACCAGGTTGCCGTCGATCGTCGTACGCGAGTTGGTGGGGCCGCGGCCGACGAAGTCCTTGTGCAGCCGGCTGATGGCGTTGGAGATCTCCAGCGGGCGGGAGACAGTGGACTCGGAGCCCCCACCATCGATCTCCGGATCGGTTTCTTCGAGCATATAGGTGCGTCTGGTTCGAGTAAGGACGGTCGAGCCAGTGTATCGGTGCCCCAAGAAATGGTGAACGATTCTCCAGATCGGCGGCGGGTAAATCTCCGGATCCATGGCTACGGGTCAGAAAGCCAACGCGCAATCCGGGTCAGGTCGTCGACCAGTGCGTCCAGCGCCGGCGCTTGGCCCGTGAAGCCGGCACGCATCGGGTGTTCGGGTTGGAACTACGCTGACTGGCGCCGCGACGGAGCTCGAGCAGTGGGCGCGGCGCATCGCGCAGTGGCGGCGGCGCGAGCCGGTGTGGGCGTACTACAACAACGACTGGCGGGCGTTCGCGCCGGCCAACGCAGCCGTGCTCGCGCGGCGTCTGCGCGTCGAGCCCTACGTCGAGCGGCGCCGCTAAACCTGCGCTCGAGTGACGGGGACGCCGAAGCGGCTCTGGAGGGCGTCGACGTCGACGTCCTCGCGATAGCGTTGCGCGTCGCCGGTGTGGGTGAAGATGAGGATGCGGTCGGCGGGGAACGTCTCCAGCACATCCTCGACGGCATCCTCCGGGCTGCCCTCGGCGGTGTCGGTCGCGGCCGGGACGCCCTCGGCACCGAGCTGCTCGGCGCTGCGCCGGCGGACCTCGTCGGCGCGGGCGATCGCCTCGTCGGCATCGGAGAGCCAGAAGCGCAGGGCGCTCTCATGCAGCGCCGGCGCCACCACCAGCACCTCGGCGTCGGTGGGATCGGTGTCTCCCGGCAGCGCATCGCGCAGCTGGCCGGCTGACACGGGCTCGGAGGTGAGCACGAGAAGCTTCATGGGGGAAGGCGTACCCGGGGGCATGCGCCGAAAACAGGAAGGGGTGGCGGCGAGGAAGGGTGGGGCGGCTCGGAAGGGGTATGCGGTCGGCATGACCCATCTGACCCCAGCCCCCGCCTCCGAGGTCCCGTCGCCGACTCCGGTCCCGCCCGCACCGGCGCCTCAGCCACCACCCCCGGCCCCGACCCCGCCGTCGCCCGGCCCCGATCCGTCGCCACCGACACCGGGGCCCAGCCCCGGCCCGCCCGATCCGCCGGACCCGGTCCCCGACCCGATCTGATCGCCCCGGGATCTGACGGGTCGTCTGCGCGCTGAGTCTGCGCGGCGCGCGTCTCAGCGCGCGTACATCGCCTCGAACAGATCGGCGAAGCGCTCGTTGACCACAGCGCGCTTGACCTTCAGGGTCGGCGTCAACTCGCCGTCCTCCACGGTCAGGTCGCGCTCCAGGATCGCGAACTTCTTGATCTGCTCGACCTGG
>DATJTQ010000050.1:0-4401 GCA_035503355.1 Solirubrobacteraceae bacterium | reverse complement strand
CGCGGTGACCGACCGCTCCGAGCAGGCCGAGTCCCAGCGCGACGAGAGCCGGCCCGAGCGGCTTGATCGCAACACCGTCGAGCTGCTCAACGAGCTGCGCATCGCCGGGACGGGGATCCAGGTGATGTTCGCGTTTCTCCTGGTGGTGCCGTTCCAGACCGGGTGGAAGCACGTCGACGGGTTCGAGCGGACGGTGTACTTCGTGACCCTCCTGGTGGTGGCCCTGGCGGCGTTCCTGCTCATGGCGCCGCCGATTCATCATCGCCTGCTCTTTCGCCACAGCGAAAAGCCGTTTCTCATCCGGGTCGGTAACTACATGGCGATCGGCGGCATGGTCTGCCTCGGGGTCGGCTTTGTCGGCATCCTGGTCCTCATCTCCGATGTCGTGGTGGGAGGCGCGGCGCCGGTGGTGGTGGGCCTCCTGGCGCTGGCGTTGGTCGGGGGGTTGTGGTTCGCGCTTCCGCTGGTCCGTCGCGAGGAGGAATGACCAGCCGGTAAGCGAGCAGGATTCGAGAAGCGCTCGAGCAGGGGCCGGGATTACATTGGCCGCCATGACGACCACCACCCACCCGACTCAAGGAGTGACCATGAGCGACACGTCCACGCAGGGAATCGCCATCGTCCTGCACCCCGTGACCGATGTGAAGGCGGCGACGCCGGTGTACACCGCCCTCCTGGGCACGCCACCCGCGCATGAGGCCGACTATTACGTCGGCTATGAGGTCGGCGGTCAGCACATCGGGCTGGTGCCCGGCGGCGCCGAGCAGGGCCTCACCTCGCCGGTGGCCCACTGGCAGGTCGCCGACATCGAGGCCAAGCTGGCCGAGATCACCGCCGCCGGCGGAGAGGTCAAGCAGGCCCCGCGCGAAGTCGGCCCCGGCCGCCGGGTGGCCACCTTCACCGATCCCGACGGCAACGTGCTGGGGCTCGTACAGGACAGCTGAGCCGCCGCACTGACCGGACACCTGGTGGGCGTGCGGTGCGACGGGGCTCAACCCTTGGAGGGGAACGTCCGATGAAGAGGGCAGATCACCGATCCTCGACGCTCTGCTCTGACCATGCCCGCACTCGCACCGCCCGCCGCGCCCACCCTGGAGTCCGTCACCCACGACGCGGAGGTCAGCTTCATGCTCCTGCGCGATGCCCTGCCGGGTCTGCTGCTCGCCCACCCGGCCCGTGATGGCGGCGTGATCTGCGAGCACCTGCGCGACGGGTGCCGGCCGGGGTTCCTTCGCGTGACGGGCGCCGGCGCCATCGAGCCCGACCGGGTGCTCGACCGCCGGACCCTGAGCTTCACCCCGGCGCTGCTGCCCGCCGAGCTGCGCTGATCCGGATCAGCCGGCCGCGGGCGGTGGCGGAGCGGGCCGCCGAGACGATGTCGGGGCCGCCGCGCGATACTTCGTCCTGGACACATCGCGATCGAGCCAGGGGCGGATATGCGCGTCGACAACCACGGCGTGGGGATCGAGTATGAGGTGACAGGAGAAGGCCGGCCGGTGGTGCTGCTGCACGGCTTCCCCGACTCCGGGCGCCTGTGGCGCCACCAGGTCCCCGCCCTCGCCGACGCCGGGTTTCAGGTGATCGTGCCCGACATGCGCGGATACGGTCGATCCGACAAGCCCGACGAGGTCGAGGCCTACGCGGTGGCGGCGCTGGCCGGCGACGTACTGGCGGTCATGGACGACGCGGGGGTGCAGCGCGCGCACATCGTCGGCCATGACTGGGGCGCGATTGTGGCGTGGGGCCTGGGCGCGCTGGCCAGCGACCGGGTGGATCACCTGGTCACCCTGTCGGTCGGGCATCCGGCCACGTTTCGCGAGGGGGGGTATGAGCAGCACGAGAAGTCGTGGTACATGCTGCTCTTCCAGTTTCCCGGGGTCGCCGAGGAGTGGATGTCGGCCGACGGGTGGGCGAACTTGCGCACCTGGAGCGGCCACCCCGATCCTGAAGGGGTCATCGCCGAACTCGAGGGCAACGGCTCGCTGATCCCGGCGCTCAACTACTACCGGGCCAACGTCCCGCCGCGCGTGTGGCTGCGCCCCGCGCGCCTGGGGCCGGTGCCGGTGGCGACGATGGGCGTGTGGAGCTCGGGCGACTTCGCGCTCACTGAGCGCCAGATGACCGCCTCGGCTGAGCATGTCACCCGCAGCTGGCGGTACGAGCGGCTGGAGGGGCCGGGCCACTGGATGCAGCTCGAGGCCCCCGATGCGCTCAACGCGCTGCTCATCGACTTCCTGCCCGCGGCGCCATGACGCCGCCACCACGACGGATCCCACTCTGTACGAGGCCGAAAGCGAGGGCATGATGAGTACCACGCACGACTACGACGTCATCGTCCTGGGCGCCGGTGCGCCGGGAGAGCACTGCGCGGGGGCGATCGCCGAGGGAGGGCTGCGCGTCGCCGTGGTCGAGCGCGAGCTGGTGGGCGGTGAGTGCTCCTACTACGCCTGCATTCCCTCAAAGACGCTGCTGCGCCCGGGCGAGGCGGTCCAGGGCGCGCGCGAGGCGGCCGCCACCGGCGAGGTCGACGTTCCGGCGGCGCTGGCCTGGCGCGACTACATGGTCTCCAAGTACTCCGACACGAGCGCGGCGCAGTGGCTGACCGATCGCGGCATCGAGCTCATCCGCGGCACCGGCCGGCTGGCCGGCACCGGCGCCGTCGAGGTCGACGGCCGCCGCTACACCGCTGACCACGTGGTCGTGGCCCTCGGCGCCGATGCGTTCATTCCGCCGGTCCCGGGGCTTCGGGAGCTGGAGGGCGTGTGGACCAATCGCGAGGCCACCGGGATGACGGCCGTGCCGCGCCGGCTGCTGGTCCTGGGCGGCGGGCCGGCCGGGACGGAGCTGGCTCAGGTGACGCGAAGCTTCGGAGCTGAGGTGGTGGTGGTGGAAGGCGCTCCGCATGTGCTGGCCCATGAGCCCGCTCCGCTCGGCGAGGCGCTCGGCGAGGCCCTGCGGCGCGACGGGATCGAGCTGGCGCTTGGGGTGCAGGCCACCGCCGCCCGCCGCGACGGCGACGACTTCGTGCTGGAGCTGGACGATGGTCGCGAGCTGCGCGGTGACCGTCTGCTGGTCTGCACCGGCCGCCACCCCCGGGTCAAGGACATCGGCCTGGAGACAGTCGGCATCGAGGAGAACCCGCACGGGATCCCGGTCGATGGGCGCCTGCGCGCAGGCGAGCGCCTGTGGGCGGTGGGCGACGTCACCGGCATCTGGCAGCTGACCCACGTCGGCGAGTACCAGGGCGAGATCGTCGCCTCCAACATCCTCGGCGAATCGCGGGAGGCTCACTACGAGGCCGTGCCGCGCGTGACCTACACCAACCCGCAGGCCGGTTCGGTTGGGAACACCGACGAGGGCCGGTTCAGCGGCACCGCCCTGCTCAAGGATGTGGCCAAGACGGCCACCTACACCCACGCCTACGCGGAGTCGGGAGGGTTCCTCACCCTGCTCAGTGACGGCGAACGGCTCACCGGCGCCTACGCGCTCGGCCCCGAGGCCGGAGAGTGGCTCCAGCAGGCGACGCTGGCCATTCGTGCCCAGGTGCCGCTCGACGTGCTGCGTGACACCATCCAGCCCTTTCCGAGCTTCTCGGAGATCTTCGCCGCGGCGGTCAAGGCGTTGCGCGGCGAGGTCCGCGCCGCCTCCGGCGCCAGGGGGGCGGAGTCGTGAGTGGGGCCCTGGAGGGTCAGCTGGTCGTGGTGCTGGGCGGGAGCGCCGGGATCGGTCTGGAGACGGCGCGCGCGGCCCGCGGCGAGGGCGCCGAGGTCATCCTCACCGGGCGCAACGCGGAGCGCCTGGAGGCGGCCGCCGCCGACGTGGCGGCGCAGAGCACCGCCGCCTTCGATGCCGGTGACCCGGCCGCCCTCGGCGAGTTCTTCGGCGGGCTGACGGTCGGGGTGGATCAGATCCTGGTGACAGCCGGGCGCCCGACCTACGCGCAGCTCGCCGACATGAGCGCGGCTGACGTCCGCAACGTCGTCTCAGACCACATCGCGCTCACGCTCGAGGTCGCCCGCCACGTCCCCGCCCACATGCGACCCGGAGGGTGCCTGATCCTGCTCGGCGGCACCGGCGGCCGCTCGCCCCGGGCGCCCAGCACGGTGGCCGCCGTCACCGCCGCCATGCCCGCGCTGACCAGGAGCCTGGGCCTGGAGCTGGCGCCTGTGCGCGTGAACCTCATCGCGCCCGGCTTCGTGGACACGCCGCTGTCGGCCGAATTGCTGGGCGACGACCTGGACCAGCGCCGCGACGAGCTCGCTCGCACGCTGCCGATCCGCCGCGTGGTTGGTCCGGCCGACGTGGCCGCGCTGGCCGTGCACCTGATGACCAACACGGCCCTGACCGGGGCCACCTTCGACATCGACGGCGGACAACAGCTCCTGGACTGAGCCTCGCGCG
>DATJTQ010000049.1:0-50537 GCA_035503355.1 Solirubrobacteraceae bacterium | reverse complement strand
GGATCCGGCCTTGAGGTCGCGGATCATCTCGATGCCCTTGTCGGCCAGGTCCTTGGAGAGGTGATAGCCGTCCTCGGGGTCGTAGGGCTGGTCGATGTGGTGGTTGTCCTCGGTCAGGTCCGGATACCACTGGTTGGTCTCACCGCCGATGAAGCCGTAGTACCGGTCCCACCCCTGGTGCAGCGGCCAGTTGTCCTTGGTCGCCCCCGCGTGCGTCTCCTCGACCGGGACGTTGTGATTCTTGCCCAGCCAGAAGGTGCTCCAGCCGGCCTGGCGCATGACCTCGGCCATCGTCCCGCACTCGGGCGGGATGTGAGCGTTGGAGCCGGGGTAGCCGGTGGAGCCCTCAGTGATGCAGGCCATGCCGTTCTGATGGTGGTTTCGCCCGGTGAGGAAGCAGGAGCGGGTGGGGGAGCAGAGCGCCGTCGTGTGCCACTGGCTGTAGGTCAGGCCGCCGTCGGCGAGACGCTGCAGGGTCGGCATCTGGATGCGGCCGCCGAACGGCGACCAGGCGGCCAGACCGGTGTCGTCGTAGAGGACGATGAGAACGTTGGGGGCATCGTCAGGCGCTCGCGGCGGGACGTACGGCGTCCAGTCCGGCGTCGAATCGCGCACATCGACATTGATGAATCCGTTGAACGGCTCGGGCATCACACGGCTCCTTGATCGATGCCCGCACCGTCCCATTCGCTTGGGTGAGCGGCAATCACCCTGGCCGGGTGATTGCCGGTCACCCGCTGGCGGCGCAGCATGCTGGTGTGACCCGGTCGGCCGTTGCCAGTGCGCCGCCGCGCAACATGGAGTGGGTGCGTGGAGGCGAGTTCCTGATGGGCTCGGATGACTTCTATCCCGAGGAGGGTCCGGCGCACAGGGTCGCCGTCGACGGGTTCTGGATCGACGAGCACCCCGTCACCGTGGCCGAGTTCCGCCGCTTCGTGAAGGACACCGGCCACGTCACCGGCGCCGAGCGCGCGCCCGACCCCGCCGACTATCCCGATGCCGATCCAGCGTTGCTGGTGCCCGGCTCCCTCGTCTTCAGGCCGAGCCGCGGTCCGGTTGACCTGCGCGACGTGCACAACTGGTGGGACTGGATGCCCGGGGCCGACTGGCGCCACCCGGAGGGACCGGAGTCCAACGCCGGGGGACGCGAGCTGCACCCCGTCGTCCACGTCGCCTACGCCGATGCCGAGGCCTACGCGCGGTGGGCGGGCAAGAGCCTGCCCACCGAGGCCGAGTGGGAGTACGCGGCCCGGGGTGGGCTGGAGGGCAAGGCGTTTGCCTGGGGAGATGAGTTCGCGCCGCGCGGCCGGTTGATGGCCAACACCTGGCAGGGCGAGTTTCCGTGGCAGAACCTCGCCCTGGACGGCTACGAGGGGACGTCCCCGATCCGCGCCTTCCTCCCCAACGGCTACGGGCTCTACGACATGACCGGCAACGTGTGGGAGTGGACGAGCGACTGGTACCGCGTCCGCCCCGGCATCGCGGCACAGAAGCCCTGCTGCATTCCGCACAACCCTCGCGTCGACTCACCGGAGGAGAGCTTCGGCGCCGGCGAGATGATCCCCCGCCGCGTGATCAAGGGCGGCTCGCACCTGTGCGCACCCAATTACTGCCTGCGCTACCGCCCCGCCGCTCGGCAGTCGGAGGCGATCGACACGTCCACCTCGCACATCGGCTTTCGCTGCGTGATCCGCGGCGACCATGGATCACCCGAGGCGGCCTAGCCCCGAGGGTTCGCAGGACGGAGAGGGAGCGCCCGCGGGCACCTACCCGCGCGGCGCCTCGCCCTTCCGTCCGGCGCCGCGCGAGCCCCTCCTGCACCGCCGCGTACCGGTCAGCCGGGACCTGCGCAGCTACCGGCCGTCAACCGCCCGGCGCGACCTCATGGCAGGTCTCACGGTGGCAGCGCTCGCGGTGCCCTCCGCCATGGCCTACTCGCAGGTCGCCGGGCTGGCCCCGGTCGTCGGGCTCTACGCCCTGCTGCTGCCGACCATCGGCTACGCGCTGCTGGGCTCGTCGCGCCAGGCCATCATCGGCCCCGAGGGCTCGCTGGCGGCGCTCGTCGCGGCGTCGGTGCTGTCGCTGGCCGCCCGGGGCAGCGCTCACGCGGGGGAGCTCGCGGCGATGCTCGCCCTGCTCACCGCCGCCTGCTATGGGCTCGCCGCGCTGGCCCGGCTGGGCTGGATCGCTGACTACCTGTCACGGCCGGTGCTGGTGGGGTACATCCACGGCGTCGCCGTCGTCCTCATCGTGGGCCAGCTCGGCAAGCTCCTCGGGGTCAGCGTGACCGCGCGTGACCCGATCCCCCAGCTGGTCGAGGTGGCCAAGGAGATCGGTGACACCAGCGGTCTGACCGTGCTGGTATCCGGTGCGTCACTGGGGATCCTGCTGGCGCTGCGCCGCTGGGCTCCGCGGGTCCCCGCCGCCCTTGTCGTGGTGGTGGGCGGGATCGTCGTCTCCTATCTCACGGACCTGGGCGCCCACGGAGTGTCGCTGGTGGGCCATATCCCAGGTGGCCTGCCGCACATCACGATCCCCACGCCGTCGGTGAGCGAGACCTTCGACCTCGTGCCCGCCGCCATCGGGCTGTTCCTGGTCAGCTTCGCCGACGAGATCCTCACCGTCCGGGCCTATGCCGGCCAGCACGGGCAGCACATCCGCCCGGCTCAGGAGATGCTGGCGATGGGGGCGGCGGACGCGCTGGCGGGCATCAGCCAGGGCATGCCGGTCGGCGCCAGCGGGTCACGCACCGCCGTCAACGACGCCATGGGCGCGCGTAGCCAGGTGTCGGGTCTGATCGCGGCGGCAGCCGTGGCGATCGTGCTCGTCGCCCTGACGGCTCCGCTGGCCAAGCTTCCCGGCGCGGTCCTGGGGGCGGCGATCGTCGTCGCCGCGCTCGGCTTGGTTGACCGCCAGGCATGGCAGGAGCTGTGGGATAGCGATCGGGTCGAAGTCTCGATCGCGGCGGTGACGATGGGAGGCGTGGTGGTGGTGGGCGTGCTCGACGCGATCGTCTTCGCCGTCGGGCTCTCGATCGTCGATGTCGTCCGCCGCAGTGCCCGCCCGCACGACGCGGTGCTGGGATGGACGCCACGGTTGGGGCGGTGGGCCGACGTCGCCATTCATCGTGACGCCCGTGTCACGCCCGGCGTCGTCGTCTACCGGCTCGACGATCGGCTGTTCTTTGCCAATGCCCACTACGTCAAGGGCCGGATCAACGAGGCGGTGCGTGGAGCGCCGTCCGAGCCGCGCTGGCTCATCATCGACGCCCAGGCCGTTGGCCACATCGATACGGCCGGGATGGCGGCTCTCGGCGAGATCGTCGACGCGCTCGGCCAAGACGGCGTGCAGGTGGCCGTCGCGCGGCCGGCCCACACCATCGAGGCGCAGCTCACCGAGGCGGGGGTGGTGGACGCCCGCCGGGTCTATCCGACGGTGCGCGCCGCCGTCGACGCGGTCACGCCGCGGCCTGAGCCCGCTGGCGGCCCATCCGCCACGTCCCGATGATCGCGTCGACCACGAGGTTGGCCACCCACACGATGATCGTCGCCCACACCAGCGTCCAGAAGCCGTGGATCTTGACCCCGGAGACGATCGCCTGGGTGAGGTAGAGCATCAGCATGGACACGAAGAACCACGCCAGCCCCAGTGTGATGACGGCGAAGGGCAGGGTGATCAGCCGCGCGATCGGCTTCAGGAACGTGTTGAGGACCCCGAACAGGGCGGCGGCGACGATCAGGTCACCGGCCGAGGCCACGGTCATCTTTGTGAGCAGCACCGCCGCCACCGCGAGCACGATCGCGTTGGCGAGCCAGGAGATGAGGAGGCGGCGCAGCATGGCGATCGTCGGTGATGATCGCCGTTGGGGGGTGAGTCGTCATCACCTGGGGTGGGTGATTGGTCGTGTGCGTCGAGAACCCGCCCACCGAGGCGCCGCGTAGGCATCGGTATGGTGTGCCAGGTCCGAACCGGGGGCCTGGAGAACGTGACGACCACGGTGGTAGGGCAGCGCAGAGCAGCAGCGCGATGGGAACCGTCGCGGCGTGCCCGCCGGTCCATTGTGATTGTGCTCGCCGTGGGCGCGGTCGCCTCCTTCGTGCTGCCGTTGGTGACCGCTCAGCTGCGCTACCCGGGCTGGTTCGCTGTCCAGCGCGCCGACCTCGTGCTCGCGCCCGCGCTCGTGGGGTGGTACTGGAGTCGCCGCCGGCCAGGGAGTCCCTTCGCCTGGCTCCTGGTGCTCCTCGGATTGCTGGCGGTCCCGGTGAGCCTCGAGGCCGCGCGCTCGCCGTGGCTGCACCTCATCGGCGTGGTGGGCGAGGCTCCGCTGCTGTACGCGACCTTTGCGGTCATCCTCGCCTTTCCCACCGGCCGGTTGGGACGGGTCGACCGTGGCGTGCTGCTGGTCCTGTTCGTCTCCTTTGTGGCGTGGTACGTCCCCTATTACCTGCTCGCGCCGGTGGCACCGGGGAGCCCGCTCGCCGTCTGCCGGGCCGTCTGCCCGGCCAACCCCCTCCAGATCGCGAACCACCCCGCGTTTCTCGCCACGTTCGCCGACGTGTACAGCGCGGTCGCGGTCGCGGTCACCGTTGCGGTGGCCGGACTCATCCTCGTGCGGCTGGTGCGCGCCGATCCACCGCGCCGCCGTGCGCTGCTCATCGGCTCGCTGATCGCCCTGACGTTCCTCGCGGCCTTCGGCGTCTATGTCGCCGCGAACCTGTTCACCTCGCTCTTGACCTCCGCGGTGGGAACGCCCGTCCGGTGGCTGTTGCCGGCGTCGCGCGCGGCCCTCCCCGTCGGTTACCTATTGGCCCTGATCGACTCCGAGCTGTATGCGGGCCGTCTGATGGTGGGCACCGTGGACCGTGCCCTGCGCGACTCGTCGGCGCTCGACGTGCTGGACACGATGCGACGAGCCCTCGGGGACCCTCAGCTGGCCTTTGGCTTCTGGGTCGCCGGCCGCGGCTGGCTGCGCGCCAACGGGCGCCCGCTGGCTCAGCCCGACCCGGGCTCGAGCCGTGTCATGACCACGGTCAATCGCGAGGGGCGCGCTGTGGCCGCCGTGGTCCATCGTGCCCAGCTGGAGGAGAGCCCCGAGCTGATGAGTGCCGCCGTGGCAGCCTCGCTGCTCATCCTCGAGAAGGCCACGCTCGAGGCGGAGCTCAACGCCGCGATCAGCGAGTTGCAGGAGTCTCGCGCGCGCATCATCACCGCGGGCGACGCCGAGCGCCGCCGGATCGAGCGCGACCTGCACGACGGCGCTCAGCAGCGCCTCATCGCGCTGCGGATGAAGCTCGCCGCCTCGGGCGAGAGGCCTGCCGGCGACGGCACCGGTCGGGGTCAATTGGCGGACCTGTGCGCCGACGTCGACCGGGTGCTGGCCGAGATCCGGGAGCTCGCCCAGGGCATCTTCCCGGCGCTGCTCTCCGATCTTGGCCTGGCGGCGGCATTGGAGGCGGCCGCCCGGGACTCGCCGCTCAGCGTCCGCGTCGAGAGCGCGGTCCTGCCGGCCCGCCGCTATGCGCTGGAGCTGGAGGCCGCGCTGTACTTCTGCGGCGTGGAGGCGCTGCAGAACGCCACCAAGCACGCCGGCGCGGACGCAGACGTCACCGTGACCCTCAGCGAGGTCGACGGGGAGCTGTGCCTGTGGGTGCGCGACGACGGCGCCGGCTTTGACGCATCAGAGCGCCATGCCGGCACCGGCCTGGCCGGAATGCGCGATCGACTGGGCGCCTTCGGCGGACGGCTCACCATCGACGCCGCCCCGGGGCGGGGGACCATGGTCTGCGGGACGGTGCCGATCGCGCCCGACGGCGGGGCGGCCAACGTGCCCGCCTCCCCCGGCGGGCTCTCAGTGGGTGGGGTCCTCTGACGGCTGGGGCATGAACACGCGCTCACGGATGTCCTCGCCGCCGGCCGCCAGCTCCCCGATCTCCCACAGGAACCGAAGGACCTCGGGGTCGGGCGGCCCCAGCTCGGACGGGACCCGCAGACCCGAGGTGCGGATCACCATGACGAGGTTCAGCAGCCGGGCGATCAGGTCATCGGCCGCATCCTGGAGCGTGGCGCCGTGGCCCGAGGTGACCCCGCTCAGGGTCAGGCGGCACCCGGAGCCGGTCTCGTGGACGTTGAGGGTGGGGTTCCAGGGGGTGATCCCCGCAGTCTCGCCGCCGGCGAGCACACCCAAACATCTGGTGTATCAAGTGCGCCCGGGCGCTCGTCCGCCTGGGCTTCCGCCGCTGTGGGTGACAGTGCACTTACGAGGGGCCAAGTCGTGGCAAAGCGGCGGCCAAGCTGGGAAGCTCAACACACGCCAACCCAGGAGGTAGACATGAGCGCCACCGAAGTCGATCCCAGCGCTGCCGATGCGACCGTCACCAATGTCGATCAGAAGCTCGAGGTGGTGGTCATCCCGGTCTCGGATGTCGATCGCGCCAAGGCCTTCTACGCCGGGCTCGGCTGGCGCCTGGACGCCGACTTCCCCTTCGACAACGGGGTGAGGATCGTGCAGTTCACCCCGCCCGGGTCACCGTGCTCGATCCAGTTCGGTGGCAAGCTGACCACCGCGGACCCGGGGTCGGCCGAGAACCTCTACCTGGTGGTCTCAGACATCGAGGCTGCCCGCGCGGCGCTCACCGCGCGCGGAGCTCAGGTCAGCGAGGTCTTCCATGCCGGCGCCCCGGGCGCGCAGTTTCAGTCCGACGGCGACGGCGGTCGCGTCAGCGGGCCGGCGCCCGATCGCGCCACCTACGGCTCCTTTGCCACCTTCTCAGACCCCGACGGCAACCGGTGGCTGCTGCAGGAGATCACGCGCCGGCTGCCCGGCCGGGTCGACGCCGCCGACACGACGTACACGAGTGCGAGCGACCTGGCTGACGCGATGCGGCGCGCATCGGCGGCCCATGGCGAGCACGAGGCGCGCATCGGCCAGGCCGACGCCAACTGGCCCGACTGGTATGCCGCGTACATGGTGGCGGAGCGGGCCGGGACTGAGCTGCCCACCTGAGGCCGCTCGCTAGTGGGCGTAGGTCTGGATGTCGGCGTTGAGGCTGCCCTGCGACGAGTACTCGCCGGTGTGGATGTACGTCACCTTGCCGTCACTGCCGATGAAGATGGTGATGGGGAGGCCCTGCACGCCGCCGGGCAGTAGCGGGTGCAGCTGGCTGCTGGTGGTCTCATAGCTCGGATAGCTGACCGGGTGCAGGCGCAGGAAGGCCTGAGCGTCGCCCGCGTCGTCGTCGGTGTCGGCGCCCACGAA
Source organism: Solirubrobacteraceae bacterium (assembly GCA_035503355.1). Taxonomy (GTDB): domain Bacteria; phylum Actinomycetota; class Thermoleophilia; order Solirubrobacterales; family Solirubrobacteraceae; genus Palsa-465. The sequence goes on along the minus strand of DATJTQ010000049.1, from coordinate 43,282 downwards.
GGCCACGTTGCGTCCGTACTGGACCGAGGCGGTCCGGAACAGGTTGAACTCCGTGCGGCATGCCGGGCACCATGACGCCCACGCGTTGACGACGACCGGATAGCCGCGCAGGTCGCGTAGCCGTGCGGTCAGGGCCGCGTCTGACCCGAGCAGCCGCCCCGCCTGCCGGTGCAGCGCGGCCAGCGGGGCGGGCGAGCCGGAGAGGGCGCGGTCGACCGCGGCCGCCGCGGTGGGAGCCGACGAGGTCTTGGCCAGCGCCGCCCGGACGTGGGCGGCGAGCTTGGCGGTGCTGAGCCAGCCCTGGGTATCGACGTTCCAGTACCACAGGATCGTCCCCTGGGCCGAGGCGAGCACGAACCACGGCTGGCCCTCGACCTCATAGCCGTCGGCGAGGCGCCCGGTGGTGTCGACCCCGACCGGATAGGACGGCGGACGAGCCAGCCCCGCCAGGAGGTCGCGGAGCGCGGAGGGGGAGGGTTCGACGCTGCCCTCGTCGATCGCGGTCGGACCCGGCAGGCCCGTGCCCGCCGCGGTCGCCGCGTACTTGTTGAGCGCGTCGAGTTGACCGCCCAGGCTCATCACCTCCTGATCCCAGGTGGCGAAGAACAGGTAGAGCCGCGGCCGTCCGGGTCCCAGCGCGAGCGTCCCTCCGCCCGCCCTGGGCACCGTGGTGGTCTGCGCCGGCGAGATGGTCGGGATCTGCGCGTAGGAGGCGTGCGCCGACACCTTGGGGTGTCCGGGGAGCAGGCGAGAGGCCTCCTGGGCGAGCAACTGCCCGAACTGCCCGACCGCCGAATAGGACTGCTGGGTCACATACACGCGTCGCAGCCGCCCCTGGGGGTCGATGACGTACAGCGCCGGCGTGTGCTCGATGAGGCCGCCCTCGATCTCGGCCTGGACGTGATAGTCGCGCCACACGCGCCTCAGCTGGGCCAGGGGGCCGGTCAGGAAATGCCAGTGACCGAGCATCCCGTGCAGCTGGGAATAGCTGAGCACGTCAGCGATGGAGGTCGCCTTGGGGTTGGCATCGACGCCGAGCAGCTGGATCTGGCTGCCGGCGGGGCCCAGCAGCGCCTGTGCCTGGCGCATGGCGGTGGTGGTGAGCGGGCAGATCGTGGTGCACTCGGAGTCGTTGAAGTCCAGGAAGACGACCTTGCCTCGGTAGGCGCTCAGCGAGATGGGCCGCCCGGCCTCGTCGCTGAGGGTGAACGGCGGAGCCGGCCGCCCCGACAGCGAGGTGCCCGAGTCGAGATAGGGGTTGGTGCCCAGGGCGTTGGCCGATGAGGAGCTGGAGAGCTGGGAGGCGGCGGCGATGGCGGCCAGCACCACGACACCCCCGACGGTGAGCAGGGGGGCGGGGCGCAGCACCACGTCCAGGATCCGGCGGGCCGGGGGCGCTCGGAGCCTCCCTCGGCGAGCCAGTGCCCGCCCCGCCGTGGCGATCGCGGCCGCGGCCAGGATCGCCAGCACCGCCAGGCCGGCGATGGTGAGAGCTCCCGGCCCCGAGCGCGGGCTGGTGGTCTGAGTCGCGCCGTGGCCGGTCGGGGTTGGGGCGGCCGATGGGTTGGCTGCGCCGCCCGACGTCGCGCCGGCGGGGTTGAGGTGCAGCGTGACTCCGGCACTCCGGGCGAGGGCGATCACCGCCGACTCGGCGGCCCCGGCCAGTCCGTCTCCGTCGGCAGCAGCAATGTGTGTCCGGGCCAACGCCGCGTAGGCGCCCTGTGTCGAGTGTTTGGGCCAGGACACTCCGAACCCGCTCGGCATCACCACCAGCAGCCTCTGCCGGTATGACAGCGACAGCTCATATCCCAGGAAGCGAGCGTAGGCCCGCGGCTTGCCCCACAGCTCGCTGACCGCGCCCAGGTCGGCGGGATGAGCGATGATGGCGACGCGGATCGGGACCCCGGCTTGCTTGGCCCGGCTCAGCAGACCGTTGAGCGCCACCTGCCGGGACACCGACACGCCGGCGCTCGCCGTGACGAACAGCGACTGGTAGACGAGGACGTCGCTGCCCGGGTCCCCGTCGGCGCGCGCCGCACCGGGGCTCACGGCGCCTGCGGCAAGGACAGCGAGGGCCAGGAGCACACCGGTCCAGCGCCGGAGAGCCGCCGCGGTCAGGCGGTGGCGCGTGGCGGGGGTGGCTCGAGCGATGCGGGTCACGGCGGGAACGGCCGGGCGGCGGGAACGTCGGCGCGGCCGGACCCATTCAAACACGCCGCCGCCCCCGGCTCCGCCGGTCGCTCGACGAGGCATGGGCAACGGCGTAGGCTCCCGGCGACCGGGCGCCCGCGGCTTCGGCCGCGCCTGCGGGCGCCTTCCCGCGAAACAGCTACGAGGAGGGCCGAGATGGGAACCGCCGACTCACCGACCATCGGGTTTGAAGCCGATATCAAGCCGCTGTTTCGCGAAAAGGATCGCGACGCCATGCGCCGGGCGTTCGATCTGTGGTCCTACGACGATGTCGTCGCGCACGCCGACGCCATCGCCGCGCAGCTGGGCCAGGGGACGATGCCGTGCGACGGCGCGTGGCCGCCCGACCAGGTGGAGCTCTTCCGGCGCTGGGTGCAGGACGGCGCGGCCCACTGACGGCCGTCGGCATGGCGGCGGTCGACGCCGACACCGCGGCACACGATCGCGCGCGGGCGGCCGCTGCGAGCATCCGCCACCCGCTGACGGTCCTGCTGCTCACCCTGACCTTCAGCACCGGGCTGGTGGACGCGGTGAGCTATCTGGGGCTGGGGAGAGTGTTCAGCGCCAACATGACGGGCAACGTGGTCCTGCTCGGCTTCGGGATCGCCGGAGGCTACGCCCTGCCCATCGTCGCCCCGATCGTCTCACTCGTCCTGTTCCTGGTCGGCGCGATGCTCGGCGGACGGCTGGCCGATGCGGTGGCGTCACGCCACCGTGTCCACCTCGGTGCGGCTCTGGGTGCCGAGGTGGCCGTGCTGGCCGCGGCCGCGCTGCTCACCGCGCTGGCGGTGGTCCGGCCCGATGCGGCGTCCGGCGACACCGTGATCGGCATGCTGGCCCTGGCCATGGGGCTGCGCAATGCCACGGTGCGCCGCCTCGGTGTCCCCGACCTCACCACCACCGTCCTGACGTTGACCCTCACCGGCCTGGCCTCTGATCTGCGCCACCTGCGTGGCCACCACAGCGGCACGGTGCGGCGGCTGTGCGCGGTGGTGGCGATGCTCGTCGGGGCGCTGATCGGGGGGCTGTTGCTCAAGACGGGGCCGGCGTGGGTGCTGGCGCTGGCCGCCGTTCTGGCGGCGGTCACCGGCGCCATCTATCTGCGCCACCCGAGCTCCGGAGACCCGGCGTGACCGGCCCGGCCGGCGCAACCGGCGCAACCGGCGTGACCGGCGCGGCGGCCCAGCCGACCGCCCCTGCGGATCCGTCCCACGGCGCAGGCGGGTGGGCGCCGCTGCGCCACGCGGACTTCCGGCGCCTGTGGACGGCGCAGTTCGTCAGCAACGTCGGCTCGTGGATGCAGACGGTCGGCGCGCAGTGGGTGATGACCTCCCTGACCACATCCGCGCTGCTGCTGAGCGCAATCTCGGCGGCCGGCAGCCTCCCGGTGCTGTTCCTGGCCATCCCGGCGGGCGCGCTGGGTGACCTGGTGGACCGGCGCCGGCTGATCCTCGCCTCGCAGCTGCTCATGCTGCTTGCGGCCGCGGCTCTCGCGGTGCTGGCGGCAGCCTCGGCATTGACCCCAGCCGTGCTGCTGGTCCTGTTGTTCATCATCGGGGTGGGCGGCGCGGCCAGCGCGCCGACCTGGCAGACGCTGACGCCCGAGCTCGTGCCTGCCGAGGACCGGCCTCAGGCGATCGCGCTCGGATCGGTCAACCAGAACCTCGCTCGCGCCGTCGGCCCCGCCATCGGCGGGGCTCTGCTGGCGGCGACGAGCGCCGCGCTGGTCTTCGGCGTCAACGCGGTGTCGTTCGTGGCCGTCCTCGGCGCGGTGGCGGTGACAGCCATTCCGATCCGCAAGCTCACCGTGCCGCGTGAGCATGCCGTCGCCGCGGTGCGGGCCGGCGGTCGCTACGTCGTGCACAGCCCGACGTTGCTGGCGCTGATCGCTCGCTCGGCCTTGTTCATCTTCCCTGCGGGAGCGTTGTGGGCGCTGCTGCCCCTGGTGGCGCGCTTCCGTCTCGGGCTGGGGTCCGCGGGATACGGACTGCTGCTCGGGTGCGTGGGCGTCGGTGCCCTGCTGGCCGCCGGCGTGGGGCCGCAACTGCGCCAGCGGGTCGCGCCCCGGGTGGAGTACGCGGCGGCCTGCCTGCTCGTCGCCGGCCCCGCGCTGCTGCTGGCCGTCAGCCACAGCGTCGCCGTGGCCGTCATCGCGCTGGTGGCCGCCGGCGCCGCCTGGATCACCGGTCTCGGCCTGCTGGGCGCCGCCTACCAGGGCGAGCTCCCGGCATGGGTCAAGGCCCGAGGCGTCTCGTACTACCTCGTCGCCTTCCAGGGGGCCAACGGGATCGGCGCGCTGGTGCTAGGGGGTATCGCCCAGGCGAGCAGTGCCGCGACGGCGCTGGACGTCCTGGCGGTGATGCTGGTGGTGGTGGTGCCGCTCACCTGGCCCCTGGCCTTTCCGGCGGCGGTCGGCGCCCCCGTCTTTGCCGAGCAGCCGCTCGAGATGCCCGCCATCGCCACCGTCGCGGAGGGGCCGGTGACGATCACGGTCACCTACCACCTCGCGGCCGGCCAGGCCGAGGCGTTCCTGGACTACGGGGCCGCGCTGCGGCGGGCCCGCCGCCGGACCGGGGCCGTGCACTGGCACCTGCACCGCGACCTCGAGGACTCTGACCGGTTCGAGGAGCTCTTCGTGGTCGGGTCATGGGAGGAGCACGAGCGCCAGCATGAGCGGATGGCCGGCAGCGATCGGCAGGTGCTGGACGCGATCGACGCGCTGCTCGTGCCCGGTGAGCCCCGCACCGCTCGCCACGCCCTGTCGGTCCGTCCACCGCGCCGGGGCGCCACGGTGCCCCCGAGTCACGCCTCGGGCCCGGCGTGACGACGGCGGCGCATGACGCGCCGGCCGATGTAGAGGATGACCAGGATCACGACGGCGACGAGCAGGTAGGTGCTGTAGTGCACCGCCGTGTTGTAGATCGAGTCGATGTGGTTGCCCGAGAGGTAGCCGAGCGTGGTCCACACGCCGACCCACAGCGCTGCCCCGAGGGCGTTGAAGCCCAGAAACCGCCGCCAGTGCATCCCGGTGATGCCCGCGACGATGCCGTTGGCCTGGCGCAGCCCTTCGATGAAGCGGGCGACGACGATGACCTTGCCGCCGTGTTGCTCGAAGAATCCCGTGGCCCGGTCCAGCCGCTCGGACGTGATGAACACGTAGCGCCCGTAGCGCAGGACCAGGCGGCGGCCGCCGAAGCGGCCGATGGCGAAGCCCAGGTTGTCACCCAGCACCGCGCCGCAGAACCCCAGCAGCGCCACCAGCCAGACGTTGAGCCGCCCCGTGCCTGCGTACACCGCCGCCAACACGAGGATCGTCTCGCCGGGCACCGGCACGCCGAAGTCCTCGAGGAACACCAGTCCCGCCACGGCGAGATAGCCGTACTGGTCGAGGGTCGGCTCGAGGGCGTGCAGCGCCCCGGGAAGCTGCTGGGTCGCCGCGGCGGCGATCAGCATCGAACGGTGAGGGGCAGGGCGGCGAGGTGAGTGGCGGCGGGCATGGGCTTCCGGCGGGTGGGCCGGTTATTGTTGACCACGAAGCCGATACTCCCCATGCCCAGGGGTCAGGGAATCCGGTCTGAGTCCGGAGCTGACGCGCAGCGGTGGGGACGTGGGGCCGGTCATCCGCCACTGGACCTCGGTCTGGGAAGGCGACCGGCCCTGAACCGTCCAAGCCCGAAGACCTGTCGACTTCTTCGCCGGTGATCTCCGGCGGACCGGCAATGCGGCTCCGCGTCTGAGCCGCCGGCAAAGGAGACGAACATGGGCTCGATGTTGACGAGGTTGGCCCCGCTGACCACCACCGGGGTCGGCAGTCTGCCGTTCGCGCGTCCCGCCGACGCGGTGAGGCATGCGGTGGGTGCCTACGAGCTGCCCTTCTGCCCCCAGCTGCCTCGCGCCTACGGCGACATGGTCCAGGAGTGGCTCGGGGCCGACCCAGGTCGGTGCGGATGGGCCCCGGATCGCGATCGCCAGCTCCCCGCGGCGTGGGACGACTTCGTGCTGGAGGTCATCCGCCATCCGCCCTCGGTGGGTGTGGTCAAGTTGCAGGTGACCGGCCCGCTGACGCTGGCGGTCGCCCTGGAGGGCCGCTCGTCGCGCCGGTGCACGGACATGCCCGATCTCGCCCGCGAGATCGCCGGGTGGCTGGCGGCCGCGGTCAGTGACCAGGTTCGGACACTGGCCGACGTGGGACTGGCCACGCTCGTCGTCGTCGACGAGCCGGGGCTGATGGCCGCGCAGCGCCATGGCGCCTGCGGCGGTGTGTGGGATGCGCTGCGGGCGGCGGCGCCGGCGTGGGGTCTGCACGTGTGCGGCGAGGTGCCGTGGCGGTGGCTGGACGCGGCCGAGCCCGACGTCATCTCCTACGACGTGATGCGCTACGGCTGTGACCGCGCCGCGCAGGCCACCATCCGCCGGCTGATGCGCCGGGGCGGGCGCGTGATCTGGGGAGTGGCCGACGCCGTGGCGCCGGAGGGTCCGTCGCTGATCGTCGATCGCGTATGCGCGGCCGCGCGCGCCGTGGCGGGCCGGCGATGGCGCACCGCTGACGTGCTCGACGCGTCGCTGCTCTCCGGCACGTGCGGCACGGGCGGCTCCGAGGTGGCCGCGGAGCGTCGCCTGGCTCGTGACCTGCTTTTGGCCGCGCACCTGCTGCGCGGAGATCCCCTGCCCGCGGTGCCGTCACCCCCGCGTCGCGAGGACGAGGTGAGCGTAGATCGCGATCGCGTCGCAGATCTCTGAGACGTCGACCTGCTCGCCGGTGGTGTGCGCCCGCTCCGGCGCGCCGGGACCCAGTCGGCCACCAGGTTGGGCAGGCCGTCGAAGGTGAGCAGGCGGCGCCGTCCGCCCAGTGGGCCGACCGCGTCGTCGATGAGTTTGAGGCAGCGCTTGATCGCCGGCGAGCCCTCGATCGACTCGTGGGCGATGAGCTGCCCGAGCAGCTCCAACGTGGGCTCCAGCTCCTCCTGCACCGAGGCGTCCAGGCGCGCGGGATCAACGGGCGCGGTCACTGCGCAGGATCTTGGCAGCATGCGATGCTTGGCCTCGTGTCGATCCGCGTCGCCTCCCCGCAGTTCGTCGGCCGCGCCGCCGAACTGGCGCGATTGGAGGAGCTGACCCGCCAGGCGGCCGACCACACGCCGGGCTTTGCCCTGATCGGCGGGGAGTCGGGCGTGGGCAAGAGCCGGCTGATCGACGAGTTCGCCGCCCGCGCTCGCGAGGGCGGTGCGCGGGTCATCACCGGCGACTGCGTCGACCTGGGCGACGCCAAGCTGCCCTACGCCCCTCTGGTGGCCGCGCTGCGCGGCATCACCGCCGACGAGCTGGCCGAGATCCTGCCCCGCGGGGCGCGCGAGCTGTCCCCGCTCCTGCCGCAGTTCGAGGCGCCCGACGCGGAGTTCGGACCGTCGTCGCTGGCGCAGGGACGGTTGTTCGAGCTGCTGCTGGGCCTGTTCGGCGGCCTCGCCGCCGACCGGCCGCTCGTTCTCGTCGTGGAGGACGCGCATTGGGCGGACCCGTCAACGCGGGACTTCCTCTCGTTCTTGATCCGCAACCGGCGCCGCGAGCGCCTCGTGGTGGCGGTCACCTACCGCACCGATGAGCTGCACCGCCGCCATCCACTGCGCGGCTTCCTCGCCGAAGCCGACCGCACGCGCGCGGTGACCCGGCTGACCCTCGATCGCTTCACCCGCGAGGAGCTGGCGCAGCAGCTCAGCGGCATCCTCGGCCATCCGCCGGCGCCGCAACTCGTCGAGGAGCTGCTGAGCCGCGGCGAGGGCAATCCGTTCTTCACCGAGGAGCTCGTCGCCGCCGGAGGGGATAGTGCCGAAGGCCGGCTGCCCGAGGACATCCGCGACGCGTTGATGGTGCGGATCGAGGCGCTCAGCGGCGACGCGCAGGCGGTGCTGCGGGTGGCGGCGGTGGCGGGCGCCCGCGTGCGTCACGCGCTCCTGGATGCCGCGGCGCCGCTTGACCGCGAGGCGCTGCTGGGCGGCCTCCGGGAGGCGGTGGCCCACCACGTTCTCGTCCAGGAGCACGACGACGACGTCTACCGGTTCCGCCACGCCCTGCTGCGCGAAGCGCTCGTCGACGATCTGCTCCCGGGCGAGCGCGGGCCGCTCCACGCCGCCGTGGGCCGCGCCCTGGCCGCCGATCCGTCGCTCTCGGCCTCGGGGCGCAGCGTGGCCGCGGAGCTGGCGGCGCACTGGTCGGCCGCCCATGATCTGACGGCGGCGTTCGCGGCCTCCGCGCAGGCCGGGGAGGAGGCCGAGCGGATGGCGGCGTTCGCCGAGGCCAACGCGCACTTCGAGCGTGCCGCAGAGTTGTGGGATGCGGTCTCCCCGGATGCCCGCGCTGGGACCCCGGACCGGGTGGAGCTGCTGCGCCGGGCCGCCGAGGCCGCTCACCTCGCGGGTGACTCCGACCGCGCGGTGGCGCTGGGGCGCAGCGCACTGGGGCTGGTCGACGTGACCTCGGATCCGCTCCTCGCCGCCGCTCTGCACGAGCGGATCGGCCGCTACCTGTGGGTCTGTGGCCTGCATCGCGACGCGGTGCACGAGCTCAGCCGCGCGGTGGCGGTGATGCCCCCCGGTGCGCCCGCCGTGGATCGCGCACGCGTGCTGGGAGCCGAGGGGCATCTCCTGATGCTCCTCGGCCGCGGCACCGAGTCGCGTGAGCGCTGCGAAACCGCCCTGGACCTCGCACGCCAGGCCGGAGCCAAGCTCGAGGAGTGCCGGATCTGCAACAGCCTCGGGCCCGCGCTGCAGATGACCGGCGACGCGGACGCGGCGATCGCGATCCTGCAGCGCTCACGCGACCTGGCGGAGGAGCTGAGCGACCCCGAGGAGGTAACGCGAGCACACATCAACCTTGCGGAGGTGCTCGATCAGGCGGGCCGCCTCGATGATGCGGTCGATGTGACGCGCGCCGGCGTGGCGGCGGCGCGGCGCGACGGCGTTCCCAGCGTGCTGCCGATGCTGATTTCCGAGCTCGCCGAACGGCTCATGCGCCAGGGCGGCTGGGAGGAAGCCGATGCGATCCTGCCCGAGGCGGTGGCGGCGACCACGAGCTGGGGCGTCGGACGCGCGAATGCGCAGGCCGCGCTGGCTCACATTCAGGCGTTGCGGGGGGACGCCGCCGGTGCCGAGCGTTCGCTGCGCGAGGTCGACCGCGCGATGCGAGAGGCCGTCGGCTCGATGTGGACCGGTCCCACCGCGACGGCACGCGCCGAGGCGGCGGCGTGGGACGACCGGCCGGCCGACGCTCGCGCGGTCGTGGCTGCCGAGCTCGGCCGGCGCGAGGAGATCGATAACTCCGCGGTGGGCTATCTGGCGCCGCTCATCGCGGTCGGTACACGGGCTGAGGCGGAGCTGGCGACGCGGGCGCGCGCCACCGGGGAGGACGACGCGCTCGCCGAGGCGCTGCGCCGGGCGGGCGAGATCCGCGACCTCGGCCGCGACCTGGTGGCCGCCGACCCTCGCCCGGAGGCGGTGCTGCTGGTCGAGATGGCCGGCGTCGAGGCTGCCCGAGCTGAAGCGGCCGCCTCCTCTGAGGACTGGACTGACCTGGCCCGGCGCTGGGAGGAGTACGGCGCGGCCTTTCAGACCGCCTACTGCCGGTGGCGTGCGGCGGAGCTGGTGCTCGCCGGCGGCGGGCCCCGGGGCGAGGTGCCGGCAATGCTCGTCGCGGCCTACCGGACCGCGGATCGCCTGCGCGCCGAGCCGCTGCGGCGCGAGATCGCCGATCTCGCTCGGCGGGCCCGGGTCCCGCTGGCGGCCGGCGAGGACGGGGCGGCCGGCGGGGGCGAGGGCGCTGAGGTCAACGTCGCCGCCGGCGATGAGCTGTCCGTGGCCGACCGGATCGGGCTCACCGCCCGCGAGCGCGATGTCCTGCAGCTGATGGCGGGCGGCGCCACCAACCGGGAGATCGCCGCCCAGCTCTACATCAGCCCCAAGACCGTCACGGTGCACATCACGCGCATCCTGGCCAAGCTCGACGCGCGCACCCGGGTGGAGGCCGCCGGGGTGGCTCAGCGGCTCGGGTTGCTCTCCACCGACAGCGCCGGCTCGTAGGCGAGGGTCGCGCCGCGCAGCGCGATCGCTGCGGCGAGGGTCAGGACCGCGGCCGCGAGCACGTACAGCGCACCGCCGACGCCGGCGATGGACACGAGGACCGGCGCGATCAGGCCGCCGAGCGCGATGCCACCCACCGAGGCGGCGAAGGCGAAGCCGTAGGCGCAGCCGAGCCGAGACTCATCGAGCGTCTGCTGCAGGCGGGTGTCCACCACCACCTCGACGATGAGCGCGCCGGCCCCGCCGACGATGCCGATAGCGATGGCCACGGCGGCGTTCGTCGTGATGGCGAGGATTGGGAGCGGCAGGGCCACCATCACCAGCGCGGCGGCGAGCGTCGAGCGCCGGCCGCCGACGGGGCCGAGCCGGCCGGCCAGCGAGGCTCCGGCGATCCCGCCGAGGCCCTGGGCGGCGAGCAGGTAGCCGTACCCACCGGCTCCGAGGTGGAGTCGGACGGCGACGAGCAGCAGCAGGACGGTCTGGGCGCCGTAGACGAGGCTGCCGGCCACATCGGCGCTCACCATCCAGCCCGCCTCGGGGGCGGCCTTCAGCGCCCGCGCGCCCTCGCGAAGCTCGTTGACGAGGGCACGCACGCCGTCGTCCACGCGGTCGTCGTGCCGGGGGCGCGGACTCCGGACGAATGCGGGGCCGGCGGGGATGGAGGCGATGAGCAGTCCCGATGCGATGAAGGTGACGGCGTTGATGGCGAAGGCGACGGGCGGCGGTCCGATCAGCAACAGCACCGCTCCGAGCGCGGGACCGGCGGCGATGCAGGCCGGCCCGATCGCGGCGCGCGCGGCATTGGCGCCGGCGAGGTGGCGAGCCTCGACCAGGCGCGGAGTGATCGCGGCGACGCTCGGCGGATAGGCGACGCCGGCGACGGTGGCGGCGGCGGCGAGGACCGGGACCAGGGCGATGGGCAGCCCCGCCACCGCGATGAGCACGAGCGCGCCCATAATGGCGGCACGCAGCGCGTCGGAGGCAAACATGAGGCGGCGGCGGTCAAAGCGGTCGGCGATCAGGCCCCCGATGGGGGCGCCCAGCACCATCGGCCCGATCCGCGCGGCCGTCGTGATGCCCAGCCATGCCGTCGAGTGGGTGCGCTGCTCGACGAAGGCGAGGAGCGACAGGTTGTAGAGCCAGTCGCCGAGCTGCGACGTGGCCAGGGCGGCCAGAAGGCGGCCGAAGCGGGGATATGAGCGAGCGATGAGCATGACGGTGAGGTTCTCGGTAAGCCGTGGGGCGCACATCGGGCAACCGCGCACTCTTGCGTCGCTGGCCCCTCCTAGAGGCGAGGGGATAGGACTCTTACGACGGGGGATGTAGGACCCCGACGCGGCCCGCGATAGGAGGGGTGCGGGCAGCATCAGGTCGTGACGCCGTAGCGTGTTCTGACCGGGTTGCCGCGAACCCTCCGGCGGCGATCGGTCAAGTAGGGATATGCACGGAACCCAGACCTCGACCGACGCGGCGATCATCCGCGCGTCACGCCAGGACCCGTCGGCCTTCGGCGTCGTCTTTGACCGCCACTGGGTCCGCATCCATCGCTACTGCGTGGTGCGGGCCGGGCCGCCGGGTGAGGACATCGCCGCGGAGACGTTCCGGGTGGCCTTCGACCGCCGCTTGGACTACGACGGCCGTGATGACGCGGCGCCATGGCTCTACGGGATCGCGACCAACCTCCTGCGCGGCTGGTTTCGCTCGGCCGCTCGCGGCCGGCGTGCGCTGCGCCGCAGCCCCGGGCAGGCCGCCGGCGACGACCTGGAGGACGCCCTGGAGCGGGCCGAGGCCGAGCGGATGGGACCGGAACTGGCCGCGGTCCTCGGCCGGCTCACCGCCGAGGAGCGCGACGCCCTGCTCCTGCACGCGTGCGCCGAGCTCACCTATGACCAGATCGCCCGGGCCACAGGCGTGCCGACCGGCACCGTCCGCTCCCGCTTGCATCGCGCGCGCACGCGGGTGCGTGCCCATCTCGACACCTTGGAGCTGTCTCATGAACACTGATTTCGACGAGGCGACCTGGGTGGCCGAGCGCCTGCCCGATGTCGACCATCCGGACGGGCTCGCCACCGATCGCGCCCGCCTCGCCCTGCTGGAGCACATCTCGGCGGCGCCCCCTGTGCGACCGGGCCGCCGCCGGCGGTGGGGGTGGCGCCTCGTCGCTGCCGGAGGCATCGGAGCCGCCGCGGTCGCCGGGGTGGTGGCCGTCGGCAACGGCCCGGCGAAGCCGGCGAGGACCGCATCGACGCCTACTCCGACGGTGGCCGTCGCGCCTCAGACCCACGTCGTCCATGGACATCCGGTGCTCCTGCGGCTCGCCAGCGACGTCACCCAGGCGCCGGCGCCCCCAGGCAATGCCACGCTGGTGGTCCGCCACCACACCTTCCCCGACGCCTCGTCGTTCTGGGGCTATGACCTGTACGAGGACGACGGCGCCTATTACTACGGCGCCACCCTGGACGAGCTCCACCAGTCGCTGGCCGACCCCAGCTCGGCCGACAAGGAGCTGGGCGGGATCCTCACCGCCGCCGCCGGTTCGGCCAACCTGACCCCGGCCGAGGCCGCCACCAACATCTACCGGGCCGCTCCGGCCCCGAGCGGCCCGCCAGCGAGCCCGACGATGCTCCGCAAGCAGCTCACCGCGCTCCTGGCCACCAAGCCGAGCCCGGCAGAGGCGCGTGCGCTGCGCCGCAAGTTCGGCGCCGCGATCTCCCACGCGAGGGCATCGGCCACCACGGCTTCGCAGGGCCCCAGCCAGGCGACCGTCGACAACTACCTGTGGGGCAACTGCATGGACGCGCTCGAGGGTGGCGCGGGGCGGGCCGACATCCGCGCCGGGGCGATGCTCGCCCTCTCCACGCTGCCCGACGTCCACCTGCGCCAGACGACGTTCGACGGCCACGCCGTGGTCCAGATCACCAACACCCAGTTCGATGATCACTACGCCGAGACGCTGGACCTCGACGCCCACACCGGCGTGCTGCTGCACATGAGCGGCGGCACCATCGGCAAGCGCGACGGAGTGGACGTCACCTACCGCGTGACCCGGGTCACGGCCCCGAGCCTCGACCCGGCGCACTGACCGGCGTGCGCGATTTGTGCCCGATACACGCACAAATCGCGCACGCGTCAGGCGGGGCCGTGCTCGGCGGGTGGGCGACCGCCCAATTCGCCGAACTGCGCGACCCGGCAGACTGGTGGGATGCGACTCAATCCCATCCACGCCAGCGACGATCCCGAGGTGGTGCGCCGCCTGATCCGCGAGAACCCGTGGTGCACGCTGGTGAGCAGCAACGCGGGGGAGCTCGTCGCCTCGCACTATCCGGTGCTGTTGGACGAGGAATCCGACGAGCTGGCGATGCTGACCCACGTCGGCCGGCCCGACGAGAAGGTCCACGGGTTCGGGGATCAGGAGGTCATGGTCATCGCCCAGGGCCACCACGGCTACATCAGCCCCAGCTGGTATGTCCCGGGGACGACGCCGGCGCCGACCTGGAACTTCAGCGTCGCGCACTGCTACGGCGTGCCCCAGATCCTCGACTCCGAGGAAAACCTCCGGGTGCTCACGCGGCTGGTCGCCCACTTCGAGCGGGAGGTCCAGGAGCCGTTGTACCTGACGCCGGAGACGGGGGCTCAGCTGGCCAAGGGCACGGTGGGACTGCGGATCCCGATCACCCGCTTTGTCTGCAAGGTCAAGCTCAGCCGCGACAAGGGCCCCGAGAACTGGAACCGGGTGATCGCTCAGCTGCGGGCGCCGGGGCCCTACCAGCATCCCGCGCTGGCCGACGACATGGAGCGCGAGCTGGCTTAGGGGACCCGGGTGTGGCCGTGCACGTAGGGGCCGTCCCCAACCCTGATGGTCACGACCATCCGCGTAGACGGGAGGGGTCCGGGGACACCGATCATGCCCGTGCCGTCGACGACGGTGTTGGCAGACCACGCGACACGCTCGCCTGAGGTGAAGTGCCGGCCCGTCGCCATGAGCAGCCGAGCACGGGACACCGCGCCAGCCTAACGGTCGTCGACACGTCAGCCGGCTTCGCTTGACTTTTACTGAGTAAATCCGCTGGAATGATCCGGGGCTGGATCGAGGACAAGTAGGCGCACACATGAACGTGAGGCGGTTCCCCTCGTCTGCGGAGCGGGGGTTGGGGGTCGTGGGGGTCACGCTGGCGCTCGCCTGCACGCTCGTGCTGTCGGCGTGCGGCGGCTCCGGCAGCGGCGCGCGTGATCAGAGCGGCGGCGGGACGTCGATCGCGGACGCGGTCATCGCCTTCGTGGCCCCGCGTGACGGGGCCGACACCGTCATCGGCGCGCAGCTTGAGCAGTTCGCCCAGACGGTGCAGAGCCGGTTGCTCGGCGACTGCATGACCAGCGACGGCTTTGCCGCGCCCGCGCTGCCCACGGGGGGCCCTCCGACCGATCTGGGCGATCAGCAGTTCCCCAACCTGCCGGTGATCGAGGCGACGCACGACCTGGGACTGTTCACCAGCAGCGGGCCCTTCTTCAACCCGCAGCAGGGAATGAGCGCCCCCGAGCGCAAGGCATGGCTGGCGCGGATCAGCCGGTGCTTTCAGAAAACCCAGCGCCAGAGCCTGCTCTTCGGCTCGCCGAAGCTGGGGCCGCTCACCGGGCACTGGTACGCCATCGTCAACCAGGTCAGCGGCTCGAGTCAGATCAAGAAGCTGAGCAAGAAGGCGGCGAAGTGCAGCGCCGCCCACGGGGTCCCGGCGACCTCGGTGCAGAGCCTGTACGGCCGCCTGCAGGCAAAGGTCGGACCTCTCTCCTCGTCGAACGCGAACAGTACGAAGGTGCAGGCACTGCAGGCGAAGGGAGCGAGCGTGCTGGCGGCGTGCTGGACGAAGGTCATCAACACCACGACTGACCTGCTCACCGGCCGCCGCGCGACGTACCTGGCCCAGAACGCCACCGCCGTCTCGGCGCTGCAGAGCCAGATCAACCGGCAGGTGGCGGCGCTGCAACGCCAGTACGGGATCAAGCTGACCGTGGTCGGGTCATGAGCGGCGGCGGGGGGTTCGTCCGGCGGTGGCGCGGGGGCGGCGATGGAGACCGCGGAACGCCGCTGCAGGGGCGCGGCGGCCGGGTGGTGGGAGCGGTGCTGGCGCTGACGGTGGCCGTGGGCATCGTGGCCTTCCTCATCGGCAAGGGGGTATCCACGCCCGGGCAGCAGGCGGCGCGGGCACGAGCTCCCAAGGGATCGCTCCTGACGGCGCCGGTGATCCGGACGCACGCCCGGACGACGGTGGTGCTGCGGGGGACGCTGACCGACGGCAATGCGATCTCCGTCGGGGCGCCGGGAGACCTCTCGGGCGATCTGGCGGTGGTCACCGCGGTGTCGACCGCCCGGGGCGCGCAGGTCAACGACGGAAGCGTGATCGGGGCGGTCGCGGGACGGCCGGTCTTCGTCATGCGGGGCCAGATCCCCGCCTACTCCACGATGAGCTACGGCAGCACCGGGATCGAGGTCAGCGAGCTCCAGGCGGGATTGGAGTCCGCCGGCTTCTTCATCGGAACCGACTCGCCCGGGGTCTACGGGGCGGGGACGGCCGCCGCGGTCACGGACTTCTACGAGCGGGTCGACTACGCGCCCGAGACCGCCGTGGCCATCGTCAAGACCTCGAGCGCGAAGCACAAGACCCGGCCAGAGCATTTTGCGACGGTGCCCCTCGGCGAGGTGATGTTCACCCCATCGCTGCCGGTGACGGTGGTCGCGGTGGCCCATCTGGGACAGACGATCTCCAGCTCAAAGCCACTGGCCAAGCTGGGCTCCGGGCGGTTCTCCTTCCAGGCCACGACGGATGCCAACACCGCGAGCCTGCTGAGGGTCGGCGCGACCGGCCGGGCCACCTCTGACCTGAGCAAGGGGTCGTTTGCCATCCGGCTCAGCGCGAAGAAAGCAGCGTTCGTCCCCGGTGCCGGGCCGGGCTCGAAGCTGACGCTGAGCCCGGCGAACCCGGGTGCCGCGGCGCGCTACGTCGGTCAGAACATGGCCCTGCACATCCTCACCGGGCAAGCGGGCGGTCTGCAGTGGGTGGTGCCCGTCTCGGCCGTGGTCACCAACGCCTCGGGCGCGTCGTCGGTGACCATCGTGCACGGCACCCGGCAGGTGGCGGTGCCCGTCCGGGCCGGGCTGGCCTACGCCGGCCATGAGGTGGTGCGACCGATGGCCGGCGGGCTGGTGGCCGGTGAACAGGTGGTGATCGGGCTCGGCGGGTCAGGGTGAGCGCGGCGCCCGCGCCCAGCGAGTTGCTGACGCTCACCGGCGTCGGCCGGACCTATCCGGGCTCGCCGCCGGTGCCGGCCTTGCGCGACGCGACGTTCTCGGTGCAGGGAGGCGAGGTGCTGGGGATCATCGGGCGGTCGGGCTCGGGGAAGTCGACCCTGCTGAACCTGCTGGGTCTGCTGGACCTGCCCACCGACGGCGACTATCGCGTGGGCGGCGAGCGTGTCGGATCGCTGAGTGATCGCGAGCAGACCGCCCTGCGAGCGCGGTTCTTCGGGTTCGTGTTCCAGCAGTCGTTTCTGCTGCCGTCGCTCAGCGCTCAGGAGAACGTCGAGCTGGGCCTGCGCCCGCGGCGGCTGGCGGCCGGCGAGCGGCGGGAGCGCGCCATCGACGCGCTCGGCGCGGTGGGACTGTCGCACCGGCGCCGGTTCCTCCCGGGCCACATGTCGGGCGGCGAGTGTCAGCGCGTGGCCATCGCCCGCGCGCTGGCCCAGCGTCCGCGGGTTCTGTTGTGCGATGAGCCGACGGGCAACCTGGATGAGCGCACCAGCAGCGAGGTCCTCCAGATGCTCATCGAAAACCAGGCGCAGGACGTGGCGGTGGTCATGGTCACCCATGACATGGGCATCGCCCGGACGCTGCCCCGGCTGCTCAGCGTGCGCGACGGCCTCGTGTCCGAGGGAGCGGGCGAGTTCCTCGACGCCGAGGCGCTCCCCGGCGCCAACCCACCATGAGCGGCCTGCGCTCCGGCCTGTTGGAAGCCGTCACCTCGATCGTGCGCCACCCGGTGCGGACCCTGCTGTGCGCCGTGGGGACGGTGGTCGCGGTCGGCGCTTTCACCGCCACCAACGGGCTGACCGAGAGCGCCTCCAACGCCGTCTCGGCCTCGTTCAACGAACTGCGGGCGACGACGGTCGAGTTCCAGGGCCCGTCGTCGCTGTCCGAGGCCGACGTGGCCCGTCTGGCGCGGCTGCGCGGCGTGACCCACGCCGGGTTGCTGTGGGACGTGGAGCAACAGCAACCGCTGCCGGTGACCGTCGGGGCCACCTCGAGTGGCCCGTCGCAGACCCGGCTGTCGGTCACGGCGATGTCACCCCCGGCTCTGACGGCCGTCGGCGCCGTGCTGTCGTCGGGACGGTTTTACGACACCGGCGCCGACATGCACCACCAGATGGTGGCGCTGCTCGGCTCGGCGGCGGCGTCGCAGCTGGGCATCAACTCCGCGCTGGGCGACCCGGCGATCCAGGTCTCCGGCGCCGTGCTCACCGTGATCGGCGTCGTCTCGACCGCGCAGCAGGAGTCACAGGCGCTGCTGGGGGTGATCGTCCCGCCCTATGTGGCCCAGGTGATCGCCGGCAATCGTGATCCGCGGCGGGTGATCGCGCGGACGACGCCGGGGGCGGCGCAGCTGATCGGCCATGAGGGCCCGGCAGAGCTTGATCCCGACCAGCCCCGCCAGGTCACGGCCGAGGTGCCGCCCAATCCGGCGACCCTCCGCTCCCAGGTTCAGGCGTCGCTCTCAACCTTGTTGACCGTGCTCAGCCTCGCCGGTCTGGGCATCGGCTTTCTCTCGATCGCCGCGGTCACCATCATGTCGGTGGCGCAGCGGCGCTCGGAGATCGGGCTGCGCCGCGCGGTCGGCTACGGGCGCCTGGAGATCGCGCGGCTGATCGTGCTCGAGGCAGCCGGGGTGGGCATGCTGGGCGGGATTCTCGGGACCTCGATCGGGGTGCTGGCCACCGCGGCGATCGCCTCGGGCAACCACTGGACGCCGGTGATGAACACCACGCTGGTCATCGTCGCCCCGTTCCTCGGGGTCGCGGTGGGGGTGCTGGCCGGGTCCTATCCGGCGATTCGCGCCGCCAGGATCACTCCCATGGCGGCGCTGCGCTCCTGACACGGTGGCGCGTGGCCGTTCCGTGGGGGCCGCATGGTTGAATCGCGGCCCATGGCGACGAGCGCGCGTCCCCGGTCCCGGTCGCTGCCCGGCCATCTTCCACAGGCGGCGCCGGGCGAGGTGCTGGTGTGGACCGATGGCGCCTGCCAGGGCAACCCCGGCCCCGGCGGCTGGGCCGCGCTGGTCTGCTGGGAGGACGGCGTGGTGGAGGAGCTGAGCGGCGGGCTGGCCCACACGACCAACAACGTCATGGAGATGACGGCGGCGCTCGAGGGCCTGCGCTCCCTGCCCTCCGGGTCGCGAGCCTGCGTGGTGACCGATTCGCGCTATCTGCACGACGGCATGACCGCCTGGATGGCCGGCTGGAAGCGCAAGGGCTGGAAGACGGCCTCGGGCGGCGCGGTCAAGAACAAGGAGATCTGGCTGCAGCTCGATGACGCTGCCTCAGGGCATGAGCAGGTCCGCTGGCACTGGGTCAAGGGGCACCTCGGCCACCAGCTCAACGAGCGCGCCGACGTGCTGGCCGTGCAGGCCTCCTACCGCCACCACTGACATCACCCTGCCGCTGACAGTCGCGGCGAAAGTTCTATGATGCGGTATCCAAAAACCGTCAAGCGGAAAAGTTGGAGGCCTCGTGGCACGCATCGACATCGACCACCTCGCCCTCGAGCTCGGCACCGAGCTGGACGCCCGGCTGGCTGACGCCGACGCCGCGCTGGTGGCGCAGTTCCCGGGCGATCAAGCGGGCCGCCAGCCCATTCACACCGTCTATGTCCCCGCCGATCGCTACCACTCGGCGCTGGTCCCGGAATGGGGCGCCACGGCGCTGGCGGCTCTCGACGAGCGCCGCGCCCTGTTCGCCGAGCTGGTCGGCGACGACGAGGTTGTGGACCGCGTGCGCGGCAAGCTCGCCGCGGAACCGATCGAGGATCTCCGCATCGACTTCGAGGACGGGTACGGCGGCCGGGAGGACCCGGTGGAGGACGGGGACGCGGCCACGGCGGGCGCGGCGCTGGCCCGGAGCCTCGGCGAGGGGGAGGCGCCGCCGTTCTCCGGCATCCGGATCAAGAGCCTCGAGGCGCCGACCCGGCGCCGGGCCGTGCGGACCTTCGTCGCCTTCATCGACGCGCTGGCTGGTGCGGGTGGCGGGCTTGACGGATTCGTGACCACGCTGCCCAAGGTCACCAGCGTGGAGCAGGTCGAGGCGATGGTCCATCTGTGCGAGCGGGCCGAGGCCGCGCTGGATGCCGGGCGCCTGCGCTTCGAGATCCAGGTCGAGACGCCGCAATCGATCCTGAGCCCGGACGGCGCCGCGCTCGTCGCGCGGATGGTCCACGCGTCAGCGGGCCGGTGCACGGCGCTGCACTACGGGACCTACGACTACTCGGCGTTCTGCGGCGTCGCCGCGCCGTATCAGAGCATGGCCCATCCGGTCGCGGACCACGCCAAGCTCGTCATGCAGGCCGCCGCGGCCGGCACCGGGGTCCGCCTCTCGGACGGGTCCACCAACGTGCTTCCCGTCGGCGACGAGGTGGCCGTGCGGCGCGGGTGGGACCTGCATCTGCAGCTCGTCCGGCGCTCTCTGGAGCGCGGCTACTACCAGGGCTGGGATCTGCACCCGGCCCAGCTGCCCAGTCGCTACGCCGCGACGTTTGCCTTCTACCGCGACGGCCTGGCGGATGCCGAGCGTCGCCTGCGCGACTACTTCGATCGCACCACGTCGGGAATCCTCGACGAGCCGGCCACCGTCCGGGCGCTGGCCGACTACACACTGCGAGCCGTGCAGTGTGGCGCCGCGGCGGCGGACGATGTGCGGGCAGCCACCGGCCTGGACGGCGACCGTCTGGCGGAGCTGGCGCGCCCCACCCGTTGACACGGGCCCGCATTCCGCGTACAGTTTCCAACATACGGGAGATTACTTCCGTATCACGGAAAAGACTTAGACGGATCGAACCGCGGACGAAGGAGCCTCCCACATGGGCATCTCGCTCGGAGCAAACCAGTACGGCAAGGCGGAGAACCGCGTCGTGCGCATCTACCGAGACACCGCTCGGCACGAAATCGTCGACCTCAACGTGTCGACCTCTCTGCGGGGGGACTTCGCCGACGCCCACATCAGCGGCGACCAGGCCGACGTGCTGCCGACCGACACCCAGAAGAACACGGCGTTCGCCTACGCCAAGCGGCACGGCGTCAGCTCGCCGGAGGATTACGCGATCGCGCTGGGCCGCCGCTTCCTCGCAGCCGCTCCCAGGGCCGACAGCGCCCAGATCCGCGTCGAGCAGTATCCGTGGGATCGCATCCCCACCGGCCCCGATGGCCATGACCACGCCTTCGTGCGCCGCGGCGACGGAACCCGGACGACGGTCGTGACGGTGAGCGGCCGCGACGCCGGCGAGGAGGTGTCGGTGGTCTCGGGCCTGGCCGATCTGACCGTGTTGAAGTCGACCGGCTCCGAGTTCAAGGGTTACCTCAAGGACGAGTACACGACCCTGCAGGAGACCGACGATCGCATCATGGCCACCTCGCTGGTGGCCCGCTGGCGCTACGGCAGCGCCGATGTCGACTGGAACGCCAGCTACGACTCCATCCGCGCTGCGCTGCTCGAGACGTTTGCCACCACCTACAGCCGGGCGCTCCAGGAGACGCTGTACCTGATGGGTACTCGCGTGCTCGAGGACCACGATGACGTGGTGGAGATTCGCTTCTCGGCGCCCAACAAGCACCACTTCCTGGTGGACCTGGAGCCGTTCGGATTGCCGAACGACGGCGAGGTGTTCATCGCCGCTGACCGGCCCTACGGTCTCATCGAGGCCACCGTCACCCGTGACGACGCTCCCGAGGCCGGCGACGCCTGGCTCGCCGTCCCGGCGTTTGCCTGAGGGGCGTGCCATGAGCGATCACGGACTTGACTACCTGGTGAACTGCTCGATGCTGTTCACCGAGCGGCCGCTGCTGGAGCGCCCTACCGCGGCCCGCGCCGCCGGCTTTGACGCCATCGAATTCTGGTGGCCGTGGCCCGAGGAGCCGGTGCCCGCCGACGCCGATGTCGACGCCTTCGTGGGCGCGATCCGAGACGCCGGGGTGCAACTCGTCGGACTGAACTTCTTCGCGGGCGACCTCGCCGGAGCTGACGCCGGCGTGCTGTCGATCCCCGACCGATCGGCGCAGTTCCAGGACAACCTCGACGTCGCGGTGGGCATCGGGGATCAGTTGGGGGTGAGCGCGTTCAACGCGCTGTACGGCAACCGAGTGGACGCGGCCACCCCCGAGACGCAGGACGAGCTCGCGCTCGAGAACCTCGGCCGTGCCGCGGAGGCGGCAGCCCGGATTGGGGCCACGGTGCTCGTCGAGCCCGTCAGCGGGCCGAAGCCCTACCCGCTGCGCACCGCCGACGATGCCGTGAGCGTGGTGGATGCGGTGCGGGCCGCCGGACACGAGAACGTCGGTTTCCTCTGCGACCTGTTTCACCTGGCCAACAACGGCGATGACATCGACGCCGCCATCGCACGCCATGCCGACGCCACCAGCCACGTCCAGATCGCCGACCATCCCGGTCGCGGTGAGCCGGGCAGCGGCGAGCTGGATCTCGACCGAGACCTCGGCGACCTGGCCCAGCGGGGCTACGCAGGCTGGGTCGGCCTCGAATACAAGCCGACCACCGACACCGAGACGAGCCTGGAGTGGCTGCCCGTGGAGCGGCGCCCGGCTCGCGCACTGAAGGGATCAGCATGAGCACCATCGCATTCATCGGCCTGGGCATCATGGGCAGCCCGATGGCCGTCCACCTGCAGGAGGCCGGACACGAGGTGAGGGGCTACAACAAGCGGCGTGACACCAGCGGCCCGCTGGTGGAGGCCGGCGGCCGCAAGGCGTCCTCGATCGCCGACGCGGTCCAGGGTGCCGACGTCGTCGCCATCATGGTGCCCGACTCACCGGACGTCGAAGAGGTGCTCACCGGCCCGGACGGTGTGTTCGAGAGCGCCGCGCCCGGCACGCTGGTGATCGATTTCTCGAGCATCCGGCCCGACGTCACCACCGAGCTGGCCGAGATCGCCCGCGACCGCGGCTTCCGGCTGCTCGACGCGCCCGTCTCCGGTGGCGAGGCCGGCGCCAAGAACGCGGCGCTCTCGATCATGGTCGGCGGTGCGCCCGAGGACTTCGCGGCGGCCCAGCCGATCTTCGACGCGGTGGGCAAGACGATCGTGCACGTCGGGCCCAGCGGCGCCGGCCAGACGGTCAAGGCGGCCAACCAGCTGATCGTCGCCGTCAACATCGAGGCGGTCGCCGAAGCGCTCTTCTTCCTGGAGGCGTACGGCGTCGACACCGAGGCGGCGCTCGACGTGCTGGGCGGCGGCCTGGCCGGCTCCAAGGTGCTGGAACAGAAGCGCGAGAACATGCTGAGCCGGTCGTTTGACCCCGGCTTTCGCATCGAGCTGCACCACAAGGACATGGGGATCGTCACCTCCGCCGCGCGCGAGGCCGGTGTGGTGCTGCCGCTTGGTGCGGTCGCCGCCCAACTGATGGCCTCGGCCCGTGCCTGTGGCGACGGTGACCTTGATCACTCCGCGCTGCTACGCGGGGTGGAGCGACTCGCCGGACGCGAGCCCGCGCGCGTCTGACCCGACGGACCCGACTGAAACGGAGCGATGACCGAGATGGCACGCATGACCGCGGCGCAGGCCGCAGTGAGCATCCTGAAAGCCGAAGGCGCCACCCAGCTGTTCGGACTGCCCGGGGCGGCGATCAACCCCTTCTACAAGGCGATGGCGCTCGACGGCGGACTGCGCCACACGCTGGCCCGCCACGTCGAGGGCGCCTCGCACATGGCCGAGGGCTACACCCGCGCGGCCCCCGGCAACATCGGGGTCTGCGTCGGGACCAGCGGCCCCGCCGGCACCGACATGATCACCGGGCTGTACTCGGCCTCCGCGGACTCGATCCCGATCCTGTGCATCACCGGCCAGGCCCCGGTGGCCAAGCTGCACAAGGAGGACTTCCAGGCCGTCGACATCGCGGCCATCGCCAAGCCGCTGACCAAGATGGCGGTGACGGTGCTCGAGCCCGCGCAGGTGCCGGGCGCCTTTGCGCAGGCGTTTCACCTCATGCGCTCCGGCCGCCCGGGACCGGTGCTCATCGATCTGCCCATCGATGTCCAGTTGGCCGAGATCGAGTTTGACCCCACCACCTATCAGCCGCTCGAGGTCTACAAGCCTCGGGCCACGCGGGCCCAGATCGACCGGGCGCTCGACATGCTCCAGGTGGCCGAGCGGCCGCTCATCGTCGCCGGCGGCGGAGTCATCAACGCCGACGCCGCCGAGCTGCTGGTCGAATTCGCCGAGCTGACCGGGGTGCCGGTGGTGCCGACGCTCATGGGGTGGGGGACGATCTCCGATGCCCACGAGCTCAACGCGGGGATGGTGGGCCTGCAGACCTCGCGCCGGTACGGCAACGCCACGTTGCTGGCCTCCGACTTCGTGCTCGGGATCGGCAACCGCTGGGCCAACCGCCACACCGGCGGTCTGGCCACCTACACCGAGGGCCGCACCTTCGTGCACGTCGACATCGAGCCGACCCAGATCGGCCGCGTGTTCGCGCCCGACTACGGGATCGTCTCCGACGCCGGTGCGGCGCTCGAGCTGTTCATCGAGGCCGCCCGCGAGCGCGACCTTCCGGATCGCTCCGAGTGGGCGAGCGAATGCAACGAGCGCCGGCGCACGATGCTGCGCAAGACCAGCTTCGACAACGTGCCGCTCAAGCCCCAGCGCGTCTATCAGGAGATGAACCGCGCCTTCGGCGAGGACGTCCGCTACGTGAGCACGATCGGGCTCTCCCAGATCCAGGCCGCCCAGCTGCTGCACGTCTACCGGCCCCGGCACTGGATCAACGCCGGCCAGGCCGGCCCGCTCGGCTGGACGATTCCCGCCGCGCTGGGCGTCGCCACCGCCGATCCGGACGCGACCGTGGTGGCTCTCTCGGGCGACTACGACTTTCAGTTCATGATCGAGGAGCTCGCCGTGGGGGCACAGTTCAACATCCCCTACATCCACGTCGTGGTCAACAACGCCTACCTGGGCCTGATCCGCCAGTCCCAGCGTGGGTTCGACATGGACTACTGCGTGCAGCTGTCGTTTGACAACGTCAACTCCCCGGCGGTCAACGGCTATGGCGTCGATCACGTCAAGGTGGCCGAGGGCCTGGGCTGCAAGGCGTTGCGCGTGTTCGAGCCCGACGAGATCGGCCCGGCGCTCGAGCAGGCCAAGGAGCTGATGGAGCAATTCCAGGTGCCGGTTGTCGTCGAGGCGATCCTCGAGCGCGTGACCAACGTCTCGATGGGGACCGAGCTTGACAACGTCACCGAGTTCGAGGAGCTCGCCCTCACGGGACCCGACGCCCCCACGGCCGCCTACGCGAACCTCGACTGAGAGCCGGGGCGTGATGGCGCGGGTGCTGCTGGCTCCGGACAAGTTCAAGGGAACGCTGAGCGCGACCGAGGTCGCCGCGGCGCTCGCCGAGGGCATCCGGAGCCGCGCCCCGTCGGCCGAGATCCTCTCGGTTCCCGTCGCCGACGGAGGCGACGGCTCGCTCGCCGCGTTTGCGGCGGCGGGCTTCGAGCGGATCCCGGTGACCGCCGCTGGGGCGACCGGAGATCCCGTTTCGACGTGGTATGCGCGACGCGGACGCCACGCGGTGGTGGAGTTGGCCGAGGTGGCTGGGCTGGCCACGCTGAGCCCGCCCGCCGCGCTGGCTCCGCTCACCGCGACGACCCGGGGGCTGGGTGAGGTGATCGCCCACGCCCTCGACGCCGGCTGTGACCGCGTGCTCGTCGGGATCGGCGGCAGCGCGTCGACCGATGGCGGCCTCGGCCTTGTCCAGGCGCTCGGCGCCCGGGCGCGCGACGCGGCCGGCGCCGAGGCCGGGCCGGGGGGAGCGGGAGCAGCGAGCGTCGCGACCCTCGACCTGACCGGCCTGCACCCCGGACTGGCGACGGCGCGCATCGAGCTCGCCTGCGACGTCGACAATCCACTCACCGGGCCCGAGGGTGCCGCCGCCGTCTACGGGCCCCAGAAGGGGGCTGACCCCGAGCAGGTGGGCGAGCTCGACACGGCGCTTGCTCACTGGGCCGACGTGGTGGCCGCGACGACCGGCCGCGACCACCGCGCCGATGCCGGGGCGGGCGCCGCCGGCGGCGTCGGGTTCGGGGCGGTCGCGATCCTCGGCGCGAGGCTGCGCCCCGGCGCGGAGCTGATGCTCAACCAGCTCGGGTTCGCCGAGGCGCTGGCCGGGGCGGACCTCGTCGTCACCGGCGAGGGGTCACTGGATGAGCAGACGCTGCGAGGTAAGGCGCCGGCGGCCGTCGCCGCCGCCAGCCGCGCCGCCGGCGTGCCGGTGATGGCCGTGGCCGGCCGCTGTCAGCTTGACCGCGCCCGGCTGCGCGCCGCGGGCTTTGACCGCGTCTACACATTGGTTGATGAGGCGGTCACGCCGCAGCAGGCGCTCGCGGAGGGCGCGGCGCTGCTGCGACAGATCGGCGCCCGCCTGGGAGACTGCCTGGCCGATGCCTGAGCCCGCCTTCGATCGCGCCTTCGTCGCGCCGCGTGCCGTCGTCGACGGCGCCGAACGCTCCTGCGTCGTGGCGGTGCGCGATGGGCGCATCGCCGCGGTGCTCGATCTCGACGGGGCCGCCGAGCCGGTCGCCGCGCGTGAGGTGGTCGAATTGGCCGAGGGCGAAGTGCTGCTGCCCGGCCTGGTCGACACCCACGTGCACATCAACGAGCCGGGACGCACCGAGTGGGAGGGCTTTGACACCGGGACCCGGGCGGCTGCCGCCGGGGGCGTGACCACGGTGATCGACATGCCGCTCAACAGCATCCCGGCGACGACCGCCGTGGACGCCCTGGCGCGCAAGCGCGCGGCTGCGGGCGAGCAGGCGCATGTCGACGTGGGGTTTTGGGGGGGAGCGGTCCCGGGCAACGTGGGCGACCTCGAGGGACTGCACGAGGCGGGGGTCTTCGGCTTCAAGTGCTTTCTGATCGACTCGGGTGTGCCGGAGTTCCCGCCGCTCGACGAGGGTGGCTTGACGACGGCCATGGTCGAGACCGCCCGGCTCGGGGCGCTGTTGATCGCTCACTGCGAGGACGCCGCGGTGATCGCGGCGGCGCCCGGCCCCGAGGGCCCCTCGTATGCGAGATACCTGCGCTCCCGCCCGTCGGCCGCCGAGGACCGGGCCATCGCGCGCCTCCTCGCGGCGGCGCGCGCGACCGGTGGGCGCGCCCACGTGGTGCACCTGTCGAGCGCCGACTCGCTCGCGCAGCTCCGCGCCGCCCGCGCCGATGGCATCGATGTGACGGTCGAGACCTGCCCGCACTATCTGGCGATCACGGCCGAGGCCATCGACGACGGGGCCACGCAGTTCAAATGCGCACCCCCGATCCGCGAGGCCGGGAACTGCGAGCAGCTGTGGCAGGCGGTGCTGGAGGGAGAGATCGGGATGATCGTGTCTGATCACTCCCCGTCGACCGCCGAGCTCAAGTGCCTCGACAGCGGGGACTTCGCCGCGGCGTGGGGAGGGATCGCCTCGCTGGAGCTCGGCCTGCCGGTGGTGTGGAGCGCGGCCCGCGCCCGCGGCGCCGCCCTGGCCGAGGTGGTGCGCTGGATGGCGACCGCTCCGGCCGATCGCGTCGGACTGACCGCCAAGGGCCGGATCGCCGTCGGCGCCGATGCCGACCTCGTGGTCTTCGACCCGGACGCCGAGTTCGTCGTGAATCCGAATGAGCTGCACCAGCGCAACAAGGTGTCGGCCTACGCGGGGTGCCGGCTGTCGGGCGTCGTCCGCCAGACCTGGCTGCGCGGCGAGCGAGTCGATCTGACCGGCGGGGCCCGCCTGGGCAGAGTGATCGAGAGAGGAGGGCAGGCGTGACCAACTACTACGTGCCCCGCGGGGGGCTGCCCGGGCAGAGCGAACTGGCCACCGACCGCACGCGGTTCACCGAGGCCTACGCGCTGCTGGGCAAGCGCACCATGCGCGACATCGTGACCAGTTACCTGCCCTTCTGGGAGCAGACGCGGCTGTGGGTGATCGCCCGACCCCTGTCGGGGTTTGCCGAGACGTTCTCGCAATACATCGTCGAGGTCGCCCCCGGGGGAGGCTCCGATCGCCCGGAGTCAGACCCGGATGCGGAGACGGTGCTGTTTGTCGTGGGCGGGAGCGCTGAGGTGGCGATCGAGGGCGTCGAGCACACCCTGGTGGCGGGTGGCTACGCCTACCTGCCCCCAGGCAGCGACTGGACACTGCACAACCGCGGCGACGGCCCGCTCTCCTTTCACTGGATCCGCAAGGCCTACCAGCGTGTGGCCGGCCTCGACGCTCCCGAGCCGGTGATCGCCCATGAGCGCGAGATCGATCCGGTGGCGATGCCCGACACCGATGGGGCCTGGGCGACGACCCGGTTCGTCGACCCGGCCGACCTGCGCCACGACATGCACGTCACGATCGTGACCCTCGCGCCCGGCGCCTCGATCCCGTTCGCCGAAACCCACGTGATGGAGCACGGCCTGTACGTGCTGGAGGGCAAGGCGGTGTACCTGCTCAACCAGGACTGGGTGGAGGTGGAGGCCGGTGACTTCATGTGGCTGCGGGCCTTCTGCCCGCAGGCGTGCGTCGCGGCGGGACCGGGGCCGTTTCGTTACCTGCTCTACAAGGACGTCAATCGTCACGCGCCGCTCACCCGTCAGTTCGGCTGACGCTGGGTGCGCGGTCCCGGTCAGCATTCCGCATCACAGAAAAAGTTTTCCGAATTCCTTGCGAGACGGTATGGCCACGTGTACAATCGGCGAGGGTTCGCAGAGGGCGTTTGCAGGTATTACGGCGCTCCCCGACGCTGTCGGCCGAGCCGTGGAGAGTGAATCGAGAGGACTTGAGTGATGGTCGCTGCCGAGGTCATAGTCAACGGGCGAACGACGCCCTTGGGCGATGTCCCGGTCTGGACCACTGCCCTGGACTTCCTGCGCGAGCAGGGGCTCACCGGCTGCAAGGAGGGCTGCGCCGAGGGTGAGTGCGGCGCCTGCTCGGTCCTGGTGGCGCGCCCCGGGGTGGCGGCCCCGACGGAATGGACCGCGATCAATGCCTGCCTGGTGCCGATCGCCTCACTTGACGGTCAGGAGGTCATCACCGCCGAGGGGCTGGGGGAGGCGGAGGCGCTGCACCCGGTCCAGTACGAGATGGCGGTCCGCGGCGGCTCGCAATGCGGCTACTGCACCCCCGGCTTCATCTGCAGCATGGCGGGCGAGTACTACCGGCCCGACCGCGAACCGTCCAACGGACACACCGACGCCGAGCACGGGCCCAACGGCTTTGACCTGCATGCCCTCAGCGGCAACCTGTGCCGATGCACGGGCTACCGGCCGATCAGGGACGCTGCCTACGCGCTGGGCGAGCCCGCGGAGTCCGACGTCCTCGCCGTCCGCGCGGCACGGCCTGCGCCCGCGGCAGTGGCGACGCGACTGCGTCAGGACGGTCTCAGTTTCACGCGGCCGGCGACGCTCGCCGAGGCGGTCGAGATCCTCCACGAACGGCCCGAGACGACCGTGATCGCGGGGTGCACCGACCACGGCGTCGAGGTCAACCTCCGCGGCAAGCGTGCCGAGTCGGTGCTGGCCATCGAGCGCCTCCCCGAGCTGCGGACCCTGTCGATCGACGCCGACTCGATCGAGATCGGGGCCGCGCTCACGCTCACCGAGATCGAGCGCCGGCTCGAGGGTCGCGTCCCGCTGCTCGCCGAGCTGTTTCCGCAGTTCGCCTCGCGCCTGATTCGCAACGGCGCGACGCTGGGCGGCAACCTGGGGACATGCTCCCCGATCGGGGACAGCCCGCCGGTGCTGCTGGCGCTCGCGGCGCGGCTGGTGCTGGCCAGCGTGGACGGTGAGCGCGAGGTCGAGCTCGCCGACTACTTCACCGGCTACCGCACGAGCGTCCGTCAGGACCGTGAGCTCATCCGCGCCATCCGGCTGCCGCTGCCGCTCCCCGGCGTCTCGGCGTTCCATAAGATCGCCAAGCGGCGGTTCGATGACATCTCGAGCGTCGCGGTCGCGTTCGCGATCGACCATGACGACGCCGGGATCGTCCGGCGCGCCCGGATCGGACTGGGCGGCGTGGCGGCCACCCCGTTGCGGGCGAGCGCCACCGAGGCGGCGCTCATCGACAAGCCCTGGTCACAGGAGACGGTGGCTGCCGCCGCGGACGTCCTCGGCGCTGAGGGGACTCCGATGAGCGATCACCGCGCCAGCACCCGGTACCGCGCGGCGATGCTCCGATCAAGTCTGCTCAAGCTGCACGCAGAGACGAACGGGAGGACCACATGAGTGATCTGGCCACGCGTCCCGAGAATCCCGCGGTCGGCGTCGCCGTCCCACACGAGAGCGCGGTTCTGCACGTGACGGGCACGGCGCTCTACACCGATGACCTGATCTACCGCACCAAGGACGTCCTGCACGCCTACCCGGTGCAGACGTCGTACGCGCACGCCCGGATCGTCTCCATCAACGCTGCGCCGGCAATGGCGGTGCCGGGCGTCGTCCGGGTGCTGACGGCGGCCGACGTGCCCGAAGGCGGGGTCAATGACGCGGGCGTCAAGCACGACGAGCCGCTGTTCCCCACCGAGGAGATCATGTTCTTCGGTCATGCGGTGTGCTGGGTGCTGGCGGAGACGCTCGAGGCCGCCCGGCTCGGAGCCGCCGCCGTCGTCGTCGAGGCGGAGCCGCTGCCGTCCTACATCGAGGTCACCGAGGCGATCGCCGCCCACAGCTTTCAGGGGGCACAACCGCGGATGGTCCGCGGCGACGTCGACGCCGCGCTGAGCGAGGCGACGCACGTGTTCAGTGGCGAGTTCGAGTTCGGTGGGCAGGAGCAGTTCTACCTGGAGACCCACTGTTCGCTGGCCCTCGTGGACGAGGGCGGCCAGATCTTCGTGCAGTCGAGCACCCAGCACCCGTCCGAGACGCAGGAGATCATCGCGCACGTGCTCGGCAGGACCGCCTCCGAGATCACGGTGCAGTGCCTGCGCATGGGCGGCGGGTTCGGCGGCAAGGAGATGCATCCGCACGGCCTCGCCGCCATCGCCTCCCTCGGCGCGGTCCTCACCGGCCGCCCCGTGCGGCTACGGCTGAATCGCACCCAGGATCTGACGATGTTCGGACGCCGGCACGGCTTTCACACCGACTGGCGGGTCGGCTTTGACTCCGACGGCCGCCTGCTGGCCCTCGAGGCGACGCTGACCGCCGATGGCGGCTGGAGCCTTGACCTCTCAGAGCCGGTGCTGGCGCGGGCGTTGTGTCACATCGACAACGCGTACTGGATTCCCCATGTGCGCGTCAACGGGCGGATCGCCAAGACCCACAAGCAGTCCAACACCGCCTTCCGTGGCTTCGGCGGGCCCCAGGGGATGATCGTGATCGAGGACATCCTCGGTCGCTGCGCGCCGTTGCTGGGCATCGATGCCATGGATCTGCGCCGGCGCAATTTCTACACCCAGGGGCAGGACACCCCGTACCTCATGCCGGTGCGCCATCCCGACCGGATGGAGGCCGTGTGGGGCCAGGTCATCGAGAACGGAGACGTGCTCGCCCGCCGGCGCCAGATCGAAGAGTTCAACGCGACCCACGAGCACGTCAAGCGCGCCATCGCCATGACGCCCGTCAAGTTCGGGATCTCGTTCAACCTGACCGCGTTCAACCAGGGTGGCGCCCTGGTGCTCGTCTACAAGGACGGGTCGGTGCTGATCAACCATGGCGGCACCGAGATGGGCCAGGGCCTGCACACGAAGATGATCCAGGTGGCGGCGACGACCTTCGGGATCCCGCTCAGCAAGGTCCGCCTCGCGCCGACGCGGACCGACAAGGTGGCCAACACCTCCGCGACGGCGGCCAGCTCCGGCGCCGATCTCAACGGCGGCGCGATCAAGAACGCCTGCGAGCAGATCCGTGATCGGCTGCTGCAGGTGGCCGGCGGCATGCTCGGTGTCAACGCCTCCGATGTTCGGATCGTCGACGGGGTGGCGCGACCGCTGACCATCTCTGACGGGACCTGCGTCGAGTGGGACGAGCTCGTGCGCACGGCGTACTTCCAGCGCGTGCAGCTGACGGCCTCCGGCTTCTACCGGACCGAGGGACTGCACTGGGACTCGACCGTGTTCCAGGGCAGCCCGTTCAAATACTTCGCCTACGGAGCGGCGGCGACCGAGGTCGAGGTCGACGGCTTCACCGGCAAGTACCGGACCCGGCGCGTCGACATCGTCCACGACGTCGGCGACAGCCTCTCGCCGCTGATCGACCTCGGTCAGATCGAGGGCGGATTCGTCCAGGGTGCCGGCTGGATGACGCTCGAGGAGCTGCGCTGGGACACCAGCGACGGACCGGGCCGCGGCCGATTGAACACTCAGGCGGCGAGCACCTACAAGCTGCCGAGCTTCTCCGAGATGCCCGAGGAGTTCAACGTGACCCTGCTGCTCAACGCCACCGAGTCCGGCGCCGTCTACGGCTCCAAGGCGGTGGGCGAGCCGCCGCTCATGCTGTGCTTCTCGGTGCGTGAGGCACTGCGCCAGGCGGCCGCCGCCTTCGGAGCGCCGGGCACCAGCGTCAACCTCGCCTGCCCGGCCACCCCGGAGGCGGTCTTCTGGGCGGTGGAGCGAGCCCGCGATCGGTCCGAGGGCACGTGGCGGGGCGACATGGTCGAGGGCCTGCCCGGTCACGTGCCGCCCTCGCTCGAGCCGGGGGCGGAGCCGATGCACAAGTCCTCCGAGAGCATGGCGCACGCGGTCGTGCATGCCTGATGCGGCCTGGCTGGACGCGGTCGTCCGGTTGCGAGCGGCCCGCGAGCCCGCCGTCCTGGTGACGGTGGCGACCGTCCGCGGCCACGCGCCGCGGCGGGCGGGAGCCAAGATGGTGGTGAGCGCGACCGGGTCGTGGGGCTCCATCGGGGGCGGCAACGTCGAGGCGGTGGCGATCGAGCGCGCGCGAGCGCAGCTGGACACCCCGGGGGCGGCCCCCGAGCTGATGACCTCAGAGCTGTCGGCGCGCGCCCCGGCCGAGCACGGCGCCCAGTGCTGCGGCGGCAAGGTGACCGTCCTGCTCGAGCCGCTGCGGACCGTCCCCGCGGTGGCGATCTTCGGCACCGGGCACGTCGGCCTGGAGCTGGCCCGCATCCTGGCCCGCCACGACATCGAGCTGCACCTGATCGACACGCGGCCCGACATCCTCTCCGAGGCGCGCCTGGCCCCGCTGGCCGACGCCGTGGCCACCGTCCATGTCCACCAGGTGCCGATGCTCCCCGAGTCGGTGTTCGGCGAGCTGCCCGCCGGGACCCACGTGCTGATCATGACCCACGATCACGCCGAGGACGTGGCCCTGTGCGATGCCGCCCTGCGCCGTGATGGCCTCGGTTCGATCGGCTTGATCGGCTCCTCGGGCAAGTGGGCGAACTTCCGCCGCCGGCTCGCCGTCGAGGGCGGCCACGACGCGGAGACGATGGCCCGGATCCGGACGCCGATCGGCCTGCCGGGGATCAGCGGCAAGGAGCCCGCGACCATTGCGGTCAGCGTTGCCGCCGACCTGTTGGGAATGTTCGAGCGCGAGCGTGAGCACGAGCACGAGCACGAGCGCGACGGCGCGCGGTCGTGACGATCTATCGCGCCCAGGTCCTCGACACGCCGGAGGACCCCTTCCACGGCGGCGTGCTGCGCGCCGACGCCGACGCGGGGCTGCTGGTCACCGCGGACGGGCTGATCGCCGACCGCGGCCCGTTTGCCGAGGTCCGCGACCGGCACGCCGCCGAGCCGGTGGTGGAGCTGAGCGACGGCCTCCTGCTGCCGGGCTTCATCGACGCCCACGTCCACTATCCCCAGGCGCGGATCATCGGCGGCCTCGGGATGCCGCTGCTGGATTGGCTGGAGCGCTGTGCCCTGCCCGAGGAGGCGCGCCTGGCCGACGTCGCCTACGCCCGCCAGGTCGCCGCCGAGTTCGTGTCGGGGCTGGCTGACGCCGGCACCACCACTGCGCTGGTCTTCGGCGCCCACTTCGCGCCCGCGATGGACGCCCTGTTCACGGCCGCCTCGGCTCGCGGACTGCGGATCACCAGCGGACTGGTGGTGAGCGACCGGATGCTCCGGCCCGACCTGCACACCACGGCCCAGCAGTCCTACGAGGAGGGCCTGGCCCTGGCTGACCGGTGGCACGGGCAGGGCTATAACCGCTACGCGGTGATCCCGCGGTTTGCCCTGTCGTGCACCGATGAGCTGCTCGCCGCCTGCGCGGCCCTGCACGCCGCGGTTCCCGGCAGCTGGTTCACCTCGCATGTCAACGAGAACACGGCGGAGATCGCCACCGTTCGTGACCAGTTCGGCTGCGAGTACGTCGAGAGCTATCACCGGCATGGCCTGATCGGCCCGCGGACGGTGCTGGCTCACAACGTGCACCCGACGGAGGGCGACCTGGAGTGCCTGGCCGCCGGCAGCGCCGCGGTGGCGCACTGCCCCACCAGCAATGCGGCGCTGGGCAGCGGCCTGTTCCCGCTCAAGCGCCACCTCGCCCATCGCGTGCCGGTGGCGCTCGGCAGCGATGTCGGCGCCGGCACCGGCTACTCGCTGTTCAAGGAGGGACTGCAGGCCTACTTCATGCAGCAGCTGCTCGGCGCCGACGGAGTGGCGCTGACCTCGACCCATCTGCTCTTCCTGGCCACCGCGGCGGGCGCGGCGGCGCTCGGCCTTGACGCCGAGGTCGGCGATCTCAGCGTTGGCAAGCGGTTTGACGCGCTGTGGCTGCGACCAGGGGCGGGCAGCCCGCTGGACGCGGGGCTGCGGCACGCGGACAGTCCCGAGCTGGCGCTCGCGCGGGCGATGGCGTTGGCCGTCAGCTCTGACGTGGCTGAGGTCTGGGTTGACGGGGTGCGAGTCAAATATCGTGATACGGAAACTTGATATCGTTTGGCGGACAAGTGGACGAGCGGCGCACACCGGCTGGGACGGACACCCGCACGGCGGACGAGGGCTCGTCAGAGCCGCGATCCAGCGGCGGGGTGCAGTCGCTCAGCCGCGCCTTCGCGATCCTCGAGGCGATGGCCGACGCCGGCGGCGAGATCGGCCTGTCGCAGCTGGCCACAGCGGCTCAACTGCCGCCGGCCACCATCCATCGCCTCGTCCGCACCCTGGTCGACCTGGGGTACGTGCGCCAGGAGCCCTCGCGCCACTACTCTCTCGGCCCGCGGCTGATGCGCCTGGTCGACACCAGCACCAAGCGACTGGCCACCCTGGCTCACCCGTACATGTCCGACGTCGTCGAGACGCTCGGCGAGTCGGTCAATCTCGCGGTTCTCGACGGCGAGGAGATCGTCTACGTGGCGCAGGTCCAGCCCTCGCAGAACTTCATGCGGATGTTCACCGAGGTCGGGCGGCGTGCCAAGCCGCACGCCACGGCGGTGGGCAAGGCGATCCTCGCCACCAAGCCCGAGGCCGAGGTCCGCGAGCTGCTCAAGCGCACGGGCATGGCCGGGCGCACCGAGCACACCCTCACCACGCCGAAGATGCTGTTCGCCGACCTGGAGCGCATCCGCGAGCGCGGCTACGCGCTCGACGACGGCGAGCAGGAGCTCGGCGTCCGCTGCGTCGCCGTGGTCGTGCCCGACGCGGCACGGCCGATGGCCGTGTCGATGTCCGGTCCGCTGACCCGCATGTCCGACGAGGTGATCGACCGGGCCGTGCCGATCCTCGCCGAAGCCGCGGCGCACATCGGCGCCGAACTCGCCGGCCCCGCCCCCATGGGCGCCGCCGAGATCACGAACGCCGCCTGAGCGGCACGCAGTGGTCGCCCGCCACGCCTGAGTGGGCGCTGCGGTCGTCCGTGGTGCGTTGACGCGGGGTATCGGCGAACGTCAACGGCGGCTGTCGACGGTGGGACGGGGCCGGAGGGAGGGACGGGGCCGCGGCCATCCGCGAGGGTGGGTCGCGCCCGGCGCGTGCGCGATCTTTCCAACATAGCTGTAAAAATCGCGCGCAGGGAGAGGCTGCGGTTCGCGTCTGGTGTTGTGGAGGCGTGGAGTGGATGGTCTTTGACGGCGTCGGGCTGACCTCAACTCGCGTGTCGTCGCGTGTGGGCTGACATCCGTCGTGAGTTGTCGCCCGGCGCCGTTCACGGACCGCTGGCGTGACCTGACAGGAGCGTGGCATCGGGTGGCCCCCTTCCGCTTGACATCGGCCCGCCGGGCCAATACGGTGTCTGCCACGCGGAAAAACTATTCCATTAGACGGAAGTCCAGGCCAGGGCTTCCGTCCTGCATCACCGACCTCCGCGGACAAAGAGGAGAAGGGAGAACCATGTCCTTACAAGAGACGCCGCCACGGCCAGACGCCGGCGCGTCACCGACCGATGTGCATCCCGTGGACCGCGTCCCACCGCTGCACAAGCTGCTGGTCTTCGGGCTGCAGCACCTGTGCATCATGTACGCGGGGGCGGTGGCGGTCCCGCTGATCGTCGGCCCGGCGGTCGGGCTCAACTCGGGTCAGATCGCGACGCTGGTCAGCGCCGACCTGCTCATCTCGGGTATCGCGACGATCATCCAGTCGGCAGGCATCGGCAAGATCTTCGGGGTTCGGCTGCCGGTCGTCGCCGGCGCGACCTTCACCGTGCTGAACCCGATGATCATCATCGCCACGCAGTACGGCGGGGTGAAGGGACTCCCGTACGTCTACGGCGCAATGCTGATCTCCGGCGTGCTCGGGTTGATCCTGGCCAAGCCGTTCTCGATGATCGTCCGGTTCTTCCCGCCGCTGGTGGCGGGCACGGTGATCTGCATCATCGGCCTGTCGCTGGGCGGCGCCGACATCTCCCTGATCGCGCCGACAGTGATCAAGGGCGCCAACGTGGCGGAGGTCTCACACGTCGTGCTGGCCGCTGTCGTTGCCGTCTCGATCATCCTGATCAGCCGCCTGTTCCGTGGCTTCATCTCGCAGATCGCGGTGCTGCTCAGCATCATCATCGGGACGATCGTGGCCGCCTTCCTGGGCCAGGCCCACTTCGGCAACCTCGGTGACGTCGCCTGGTTCGGCGGTCCCCACATCTTCCGGTTCGGCGGCCCGAAGTTCGCCGCCGCCCCGATCATCACCATGTGCATCGTCATGCTGGTCACCTTCACCGAGTCCACCGCG
Organism: Solirubrobacteraceae bacterium; assembly: GCA_035503355.1. GTDB lineage: Bacteria > Actinomycetota > Thermoleophilia > Solirubrobacterales > Solirubrobacteraceae > Palsa-465. The sequence continues at coordinate 6,691 of DATJTQ010000049.1, read as the reverse complement.
GACATGCTCGCGGTGGGGGAGATGGTGAACAAGGAGGTCAAGCCCAACGACCTGGCCCGCGGTCTGGCCACGGACGCTCTGTCGGCGTTCCTGGCCTCGTTCACCAACTCCTTCCCCGACACCGCGTTCGCCGAGAACGTCGGCCTCGTGGGGCTGACGGGGATCCGCAGCCGCTGGGTGGTGACCACCTGCGGTACGTTCCTGCTCATCCTGGGCCTGATCCCGAAGGTGGGCCAGATCGTGGCCGATCTGCCCGGGCCGGTGATCGGCGGGGCTGCCACCATCATGTTCTCGATGGTGACCGCGGTCGGGATTCAGACGCTGCACAAGGTGAACTTCACCAACAACAACAACCTCCTCATCGTCGCGATGTCGCTCGCGGTCGGGCTGCTCCCCGCGTTTGACCCGAGCTTCTACGACAACTTCCCGAAGAACTTCCAGGTGATCTTCGGGTCGAGCATCACCGCCACGGTGATCGTGGTCTTCACCCTCAACCTCGTGTTCAACCATTGGGGGGCGCAGGGTGAGAGCGCGGTGCAGTACGCGGTCGACGAGGGAGCTGTCGTCCACCCCACCTTCGGCGAGTCGAGCACCCGGTGACGACAGGCACCGCGGCGTTCGACCGTGCTCCCGCCGATGACCTGCGCGTCCGGCTGCACAGTTGCTGTGCCGCGGACGCGTGGGTGGAGGAGATGGTCAAGGGACGCCCATACCGGTCCGAGGTCGCGTTGTACGCGGCCTCGGACCATGCGACCCTCGCCTTGGACGCCGACGGCCTCGATCAGGCGCTGGCCGGGCATCCGCGCATCGGCGACCGGGCGCCGGCGCACGCGGGTGACACGCGCAGCGCCGCGTGGTCACGGGGCGAGCAGTCGGCAGTGGCCACCGCCGGCGCCGACGTGCTCAGCCAACTGGCCGCCGCCAACGCCGAGTACGAGCGCCGCTTCGGCCACGTCTACCTCGTGTGCGCGTCCGGCCGTGGCGCCGAGGAGCTGCTGGCCGTCTGCCGCTCCCGGCTCGACAACGATCCCGAGACCGAGCGCGGCGTCGTGATCGGGGAGCTGGCCAAGATCAACCAGCTGCGCCTGGCGAAGCTCCTGGCGGAGTGGCAGTGAGCCTCTCCACGCATGTCCTCGACGCGATGGCGGGCCGCCCCGCGGAAGGCGTCGCCGTGCGCCTGGAGGAGCGCATCGACGGCGATTGGCACACCACCGCCGAGGGGTCCACTGACGCCGACGGGCGGATCGGGGCGCTGGGCAGCCCTGGAGCGGGAACGCACCGGCTGCACTTCGACACCGGGGCGTACTTCGGCGCCGCCGGGGTCGCGACGTTCTACCCCGAGGTGACCGTCACCTTCACCGTGGTCGACGCCTCCGCTCACCACCACGTCCCGCTGCTGCTCAGCCCGTTCGCGTTCTCGACCTACCGCGGCAGCTAGATGGCGGGCGTGGCGGCGCAGGCCGAGACTGTGGTCCTCGACGGCTGCGCGATTGCCACCGTCGACGCGGCGGGCACCGAGTACGCCAGCGGACATGTCGTCATCCGTGACGGCCGGATTGCCGCGGTCGGCGCCGGTCAGACGCCGAACGTCGACGGGGCACGACGCGTCGACGCCCGCGGGTGCCTGGCGACGCCCGGTTTTGTCAACACCCACCATCACCTCTACCAATGGCTCACACGCGGCTACGCCGCCGACGGGACCCTGTTTGAGTGGCTGACCGCGCTGTACCCGGTGTGGGCGCACCTCGACGCCGAGCTCGAGTACGTCGCCGCCAGCGCCGGGCTGGCCGCGCTGGCCCTGTCCGGTTGCACGACAGCGATGGACCACCACTATGTGTTCCCCACATCGGGCGGTGACCTGCTCGCCGCCGAGATCGAGGCGGCGCGCCGCATCGGACTGCGCTTCTGCGCCACCCGCGGCTCGATGAACCTGGGACGCTCGGCCGGCGGCCTGCCGCCTGACGAGGTGGTGGAGGACGCCGACCGCATCCTCGCCGAGTGCGAGTCGGCGGTGGCCGCCTACCACGACCCGAGCTTTGACTCCCTGCTGCAGGTGGCACTGGCGCCGTGCTCTCCGTTCACGGTGACCGGTGAGCTGATGCGCGATTGCGCCGAGCTGGCGCGAGGGCTTGGCGTCCGTCTCCACACACACCTGGCCGAGACCCGGGACGAGGAGGAGTACTGCCTGGCCCACTTCGGGGCGCGTCCGGTCGACTACGTCGAATCGCTCGGCTGGCTGGGAGACGACGTGTGGCTGGCCCACTGCGTGCACGTCAACGAGAGCGACATCGCCAAATACGCGGCCACCGGCACCGGCGTGGCGCACTGCCCCACCTCCAACGCGCGGTTGGGCTCCGGTATCGCGCCGATCCCGGAGCTGCTGGCGGCCGGCGCGCCGGTCGGGCTGGGCGTCGATGGCGTCGCCTCCAACGAGCACGGTGGCCTGGCCGAGGAGCTTCACCAGGCGCTGCTCATGGCTCGGGCCCGGCTCGGCCCGCAGGCTCTCAGCGCGCGCCAGGCGCTGTGGATGGCAACGACCGGCGGTGCGCGCTGCCTGGGACGGTCGGAGGCGATCGGTTCGCTGGAGGTCGGCAAGCTCGGCGACGTCGCCCTGTGGCGGCTCGACGGGCTGGGACACACCGACATCGCCGACCCGGTGACCGCGCTGGTCTTCGGGCCGCCCGCTCCGCTCGAGCTGCTGCTCGTCGGCGGCCGGGTCGTGGTGAGCGGCAACGAGCTGCGCACGGCCGACGTGACGCAGATTGCCGCCGCCAACCGGACGGGCGCCCGCGAGCTCGCCCGGCGGGCGGGCGTAGCCTGAGAGCGATGGATTCGACCCGACGGATCGAGGAGCTGTACCGCGAGCGCATCCTCGAGCACGTCTCGTCACCGCACAACTGGAGCCCACCGGCACCGGCGCTTGACCGAGTGGACCTCGAGTACCGCGAGCTCAACCCGCTCTGCGGCGACGACCTGACCATCAAGCTCGCAGTGGGCGGCGACGGCCGGATCGCCGACCTGCGCTTCGAGGGTCACGGCTGCGCCATCTGCCAGGCGGCCGCGTCGATGGCGTCGGATGAGATCCGCGGCCTGCGGACCTGGGAGATCCTCGCCCTTGACCGCTCGTTCGTCCTGGAGCTGCTGGGGACTGAGATCCCGCCGTTGCGCATGCGTTGCGCGGTGCTCTGGCTCAAGGTGCTCAAGAGCGCGGTGCTGGGGCGCACAGCCGCCTGGGAGTAGCCGCGCCTGAGTGCGAGGGTCCACGCGCACTTCAGCAAGTCCCCCGGATTTCCGATTAATAGAGCGCTATGTCGTTTTCCTCCGCGCTCGTGGCCCATGTGTCCCGTTGGCAGGACGACCCCCGCGACGACGGGCCGCTGGCTGACGTCACCTCGGGGGTCATGTGGCTGGCCACCGCGGTGGCCGGCGTGGCCGTGCTCGCGCTGCCGGGAACACTGCGAACGCACCTTGGCTGGGATCTCGGCCTCGCTGGTTTTGCCATGGCCTGGGGCGTGGTGTCGCTGTGGCTCGGCGTCCGCTCGCTGACCATGACGATCGCCCGGCGCGCGTGGGTGACGGCGGCGATGATGCCGATCGTGGCCGTCGCGCTGTGGGCGACGGGCGGCGCCAACAGCTATCTGCAGCCGCTGCTCCTCTTCACGGCGCTGTTTCTGGCCTACTTCTTTCCGCCGCGGCTCGGCTGCCCGCTCGTGGCGCTCTTCGTCTGCGCCTACGCGACGCCGCTGATCTACGACCACACGGCAACCGCCTCCGCCTACCCCGCGCGGGTCGTGACCTTCGCGGTGGCGGTCGCGGGCGAGATGGTTGTGATGCAACTGCTGAAGCGACGGCTGCTGGCCGCCGAGGCCCGTCAGCGACGGATGGCCGAGGTGGACCCGCTGACGGGGTTGCTGAACCGCCGCAGCTTCGACGCCGCGCTGGGCGAGGTGTTCGCCGGTGGGCCTGCTCTGCCCCAGCCCGACGGCGCCGCGCTGGTCCTGTTCGATTTCGACGACTTCAAGCTCATCAACGACCGGCACGGCCATCCCGCCGGGGACGCGGTGCTGCGTGCGGTCGCGGTCGCCGCTCAACAGGTGCTGCGCCGCAGCGACCGGCTGGCCCGGATCGGCGGCGACGAGTTCGCCATCCTCGCGCCCGGCGCCGGGCCCGAGGGCGTGACACGCCTGGTCGAGGCGCTCGATCACGCGATCCGGTCCGCTGAGACGCCCGACGGGGTGGACGGGGTGCACGCCACGTTCGCCTGGGCCATCGCGCCCGAGGACGGGGGCGACCCCGAGAGCCTGATCGAGCGTGCCGATGCGCGGCTCATGCAGCGCAAGCGCGACCTCAAGGCCACTGACGCGTTGCTGGTGGCCGGCGGCTGAGCGGCTCGGCCCGGACGCGGGCCGCGGCGATCCCGGCCGCGGCGCGACCACGGCCGCGGCGCGACCCCGGCCGCGACGCAGGACCCTCCCACGTCGCGACCGGACCCCGCGACTTCAGATGATCAGTTGGTGGCGACCCCGAACGGCGTCGCACCGGCCGGCAGCGGCGTCTGCGCGGCGGCGATCTGGGTCACGCTGGACCCGTGGATGGCAAAGCCGCTGAGGGCGTCGCCCTTGCTGTCAACGACCCACAGCGTGGACCCGTCAGGGCTCAACCGAGCGTCCTCGGGGGCCAGGGAGGCGGCGTTGGCGCCCGAGAACGGCGTGTTGGTCACCAGCCGCAGGGCGCCGTCGCGGCGGATCCGATAGCTGGAGATGCTCGGCACCGCCGTGTTGACGGCGAACAGGTGGCGTCCGTCGCGGCTGATCTCCACCCAGCACGGTGCGGTCTGCCCGTTGGGGAACGGTGAGCTCCCGATCGAGTCAAGGACGCCGGTGGGGCCGTCGTCGAATGCCGACACCGTTCCCGCGTTGGCGCCGCCATGGGCGTTGGACACGAACACGCGGTCCGGGTCGGTGGGGTCGAACTCGCTGCCGAAGGGCCCGGGGCCCTGCGCGGCGAACGGCGAGCCGGCGGCCGGACGCATGTGTCCGAAGCGGTCGAGGGCGAAGCTGTCGATCTGAGACGTGCCCACTCGCGTACCGACCAGCTTGGTGGCGCTCGAGTTGATCAGCACGTCACCGGGCTGCGCGGCGTCGGGGAGGGGGAAGGTCGCCCCCGGGATCGGACGCAGCTCCCCGAACCGGTCAAAGGCGAACCCGGCGTAGTCGCTGCCGCCGGCTCCGGCGTTGGCGACGTAGACGAGTCCGCGCGCCGTGGCGATGCTGACCGGCTCCTTGCCCAGTGACGGAGTCGTCGGGCCCGGCACCCGCGACAGGCGACCGTCGCGATCGACCAGCAACTCGGAGATGTCGTTGCTGCCGGGATCGACAGCGAGCAGCACCCGACCACCGTCGGTGAGCTGCAGGGCACCCTGGGAGCCGATGACCGCTCCGGTGCCGGCGCCGCCGGTCAGAAACGGCGAGCCGGGGATGGGGGTGAGGGTTCCATCGGCGTGGCGATCGAAGCCCGCGATGGCGTTGGCGGGGGCGGTGTTGTCGTTGACATAGACGTGGCCGACCACCGGGCTGGGGTGGGGACCACGGGGGGTCGACGGGTGTGCGGCGGCGACACCGGCGACGGCCAGGCTGAGCCCGGCCGCGAGCGCGAACGAGCGCGCTGCTGCACGCAGCAGAGAATGCATGTCTCTCCTTAGGGATGAGGATTGGGCGGAGGCGCAGGCCGGCTGACCGGTGTGTCTCCACCGGCCCCGGATGCGTCGCGAGCACCAGGACCGTGCCTCAATTGGAGCACCCGGCCAGGTCCGCCACAACCGGCCCGGCCGATTCGGAAGGGACCGTTAATTGATTACGTGACCCTTACGCCTGCGCCCGGCAGGCTGAAGCGCACGCGCGTGCCCTGAGCCGAATCCGCCAGCCAGATGCGCCCGCCGTGGGCCTCGACGATGGCGCGCGATACGGCCAGCCCGAGCCCGGCGCCCTCGCCGTTGCGAGCCGCGTCAGCCTGGCCGCGGTAGAAGGCGGTGAACACCCGGGCGCGGTCCGCCGGGGCGATCCCCACGCCGGTGTCGGAGACCTCGAGCTCGACCCCGCCCGGCGACGGCTCCGCGCGGACCACCACGCTGCCATCGGCCGGGGTGTGGCGGATGGCGTTCTGGATCAGGTTGAACAGCACCCGCTGCAGCTTCTCCGGATTGGCCCGGGCAGGAGCGAGATCCTCGGGCAACGTGGCGCTGACCCTGACCCCCTTGGCGTCGGCCTCGGTGCGCATGGCCTCGATCGTCTCCAGGACGAGGGCGTCCAGCTCCACCTGCTGCAGGGACCAGGTGATATCCCCCGCCTCCAGCCGAGACAGCTCGAACAGGTCGTCGATCAGGGTCCCGAGTGCGGCGATGTGCGTGCGCATCCGATCGACGTAGGCGCGGCGCTGCTCGCCGTCGACGATGTCGTCTCCGATCGCTTCGGTGAGGAGCTGTAGCGAGGTGATGGGCGTGCGCAGATCATGCGACACCGCCGCCACGAGGTGGCGTCGGGCGTCCTCTGATTGCGTCCGCGCGCGCTCCTCGGTGGCCAGCTGGGCGATCATGGCGTTGGCTGAGTCGGCCAGCCCGCTCAGCTCATCGCGCGCCGCGGTGTGGATCGTCACCGCGCGCTCGCCCCGGGCGACGGCGTTGAGCCCGTGCCCG
>DATJTQ010000048.1:0-37256 GCA_035503355.1 Solirubrobacteraceae bacterium | reverse complement strand
CGCGCGGCGTCGTCCAGCAGCGCCACAAAGCTCAGGGAGGCGACGCGGGCACGCAGCATCTCGGCGCTCACGCGCACGGGGTTGGGGAAGGTCGCCTCCGCAAAGGGCGTGAACAGCCCGCTGGCGGCCAGCGCCTCGCGCCAGTCGTCGGAGCGGTCACGCTCGATCCGCGACGCGTGCTGAGCGATCAGCTCCCGCATCGCCACGATCCACTCGACCGATTCGTCCCACTCGTTGCGGATGACCGCGAGCCCGCCTGCGGGCACCAGGACCCGGTGGATCTCAACCGCCGCCGCGGGGACGTCGAACCAGTGAAAGGCCTGGGCGACGAACACCGCATCGACGGTGCTGTCCTCCAACGGCATGTGCTCGGCGGTGCCGTCGCGCACCTCGACACCTGGCACCGCGCGCTCGAGCTGCTCACGCATGCCCGCCACCGGCTCGATCGCCACCAGCTGTGCGCCGAGCCCGAGCAGGGCTCGCGTCAGCTTGCCGGTGCCGGCGGCCAGATCGACCACCGTGCGCTCCGGTCCGAGGTCCAGCTCGTCGGCCAGCCGGGCGATCGCCGCCTCGGGATAGCCGGGACGCCCGCGCTCATAGTCGACCGCGCCACGCTCAAAGCCGCGTGCCGCCTCGTCGGGGATCGCGGTCACGGCGCCGGGGCCGGCGCGCTCTGCTCGCGCAGCCACGCCACCGTGCCGGCCAGACCGTCGCGCAGGTCGATGCGGGACTCCCAGCCCAGGAGCGTGCGGGCCTTCTCCACCGACGGCCAGCGGCGCTGCACGTCGACCTCGAAGCTCGGGAGGTGCTCAAGGGCCAGCTCGCCCGGGGCCTCGCCACAGGCCTCCCAGATCAGCGCGGCGATCTCGGCGATGGTGTGCTCCTCGGAGGCGGAGATGTTGAAGTCCTCGTTCTCCCCGGCGGGGGAGGCCATCGCGGTGACGATCCCGTCGGCGATGTCGTCGACGTGGGTGAGCGTGCGCGTCTGCTCGCCGGAGCCGAAGATCTGCAGCGGCCGCTGGCCGCTCAGCACCTTGGCGATGAGGTCAGGGACAGCGTGGGCGATGCCCGGCTCGTCGCGGTCGGGCACCTCGCCCGGGCCGTAGGCATTGAAGGGGCGGCAGATGGTGAAGCGCAGGCCGTGCTGATCGTGGGCAGCGCGCGTGTAGACCTCGCCCGAGAGCTTGGAGAAGCCGTAGGCGGAGCGGGGCGGGACGCAGCGGTCCAGGTCGGACTCCGCCGTGGGGAACGTCGTCGCGCGCTCGAACACCATCGAGGAGGACACGTAGACCAGGCGAGTCACGTCGTGGTCCACCGCGGCGTGGACGATCGCCCCGGTCAGCGCGTTGTTGACCTCGGTGAGGGTGAAAGGGAGTTTGTGGAAGTTGGCGATCCCGCCCACGATGGCCGCCAGGTGGATGACGTGGGTGCAGCCGTCCACCGCGTCACGGGCGACGTCGAGGTCGCGCAGGTCACCCCGTCGCAGCTCGCATCCCTCGCGCATCCAGCCGGGCGCCGCGCGATGGTCGGCCACGCGGACCTCGAACTCCTTGTCGCGCAGCAGACGCCGCACGACGGCCGAGCCGATCGTGCCGGCTCCGCCCGTGACCAGCACACGGGTCATCAGTGGGCGGCGTCCGAGGAGGCGTCGACGCCCGCGGAGCCTTGCAGCAGCGCGGCGGTCTCGGCGGCGAACACGAACACCTGCCCGGTGCCCAGGCTGTTCCACGGGTCGGCCAGCAGGCAATCCTCGGAGGCCACGGCGTGGATCCGGCCCAGCGTGTCGGGGTCCTCGAACTGCGAGTGGTTGGTGGCCACGATGACCACGTCAGCGTCGCGCACGGCCTCGTCGAGCGACTGGGTCGGCGTGGCGGCGTGGGGGTCGCACACCGCGACGTCGGCCAGCTCGCGCTCCAGCAGCCGGATGAGCTTGGGCGACAGCGAGTCGCGCTCGTCGTCGGTGTCGCGCTTGAAGGTGAGGCCCAACACCGCCACCTTGCGGGAGGAGAGGCTCCCGACGCGGCGCTTGATGCCCTCGACGAGGAACAGCGGGACGCCTTCGTTGACGCGCGAGACGGCCAGCAGCATCCCCGGCGCGTGCGAGCGCTCCTCCGAGAAGGCGAAGTCCTTGCGCAGGCACGTGCCCGCGGTCATGCCCGGCATGGCGATGCCGCCGCGTGGATAATCGTGGTTGATCAGGTCGATGACCTCGAAGACGTTGGCCCCGTAGCTCTCGCAGTCCATCATCAGCAGGTTGGGGAGGGCGAAGGTGGCGTAGCGCAAGATGTTGGTCCAGATCTTGGCCAGCTCGGCCTGGACCGGCGAGGTCTTGACGATCGGCGCTCCGAAGACGCTGAACAAGTTGGCGGTGTGCTCCGTGGAGCTCTCGCCCACCCCGCCGACGATGCAGGGCAGCGACGTGATCTCCTGCAGGAACTTGCCGGCCGCGATCCGCTCGGGCGCATGAGCGACAAACACGTCGTCGCCGACGCGCAGCCCGCGGCGCTTCTCCAGATACCCGGCGACGAACTCGGTGGTGCCGGGCGCGATGGTCGAGCGGAGGATCAGCGCGTGCCCGGGGCGCAGAAGGGGCAGCAGATCGTCGACGGCGGCGCGGACCTGGCGCAGGTCTGACTCCACGTGGGAGAACGACGGCGTGCCGATGGTGATGACGATGTCATCGGCGCGGGCGGCGTCGGCGGCGCGATCGGAGAGCTCCAGCCGGCCGGAGCGCTGCACGCGCTCGAGCAGCTCCTGGGTGCCGGCCTCGGTGAAGGGCATCCGTCCCGCGCGCAGGGAGTCCAGGATCGTGGCGTCGTGGTCGACACCCAGAACCTGCAGGCCTCGATCGGCGAAGGACAGCGCCAGTGGCAGCCCCACGCGACCGAGACCGATGACCGATACCGACCGTTGTTCACTCATCTGTCTTGCGTTAACCGTAGCCACGCGCACGAGATGCGGTGTTTCTGGGGTCCGGCGCACCGATGAGATTCGACGCCGGCCGCTTCGCGCCTCCCGTCAGCCGGGCGAGCTGTGCGGGTGGCTCAGTGACCGTCGCCGGCGCCGTGGCCGAGGCTGCGCAGCGGGGTCAGCCCCGGTTCACCGGCGTGTCCGCGCGTCTCGCCCGAGAAGGCGATCTTGTCGAGGCGGGCGATCTCCCGTTCGCCCTCGACGCGCGCGGGATGGCCCTCCGGGAGGCCGCGGATGAGGCTGCGGATGCGCTCGCGCAGCTGCAGGGCGAAGTGCGGTGTGGAGGCGCCCATGAGCTGGCGCACGTCCTCGACGGTGGTCTCGTGCTCGGGCGCGAGGCGGTCGGGATGCTCGGCCTGGCTCACCGCGGGCGCCTCTCGTGGCCGGTCACTGGCCGGAGCCCTTCTGCGGGACCGCTTCCAGCAGCCGGTCGACCTCGGCCTGCACGGCGAGCGAGACGGCGCTGGTGTCGCCGATCACCCACGCGTGGTTGTAGACCGCCGCCGTCGGGCCCTCTTCGGTGAAGCCGGGGGTCGCGTAGTCCAGGAAGTAGTTGAGCACTTCCTTGGGAAGAGTAGAGGCATCCTGGACGACGAGGCCGGGACCGTAATCGCCGCTCCCTGACAGCGCGGCCGCCGCGGCGGCGTCCAGGGGGCGGGCGGTGTTGAGCAGGACGTACCCGTGGCCCGGGCTGCGCAGTGCCCAGCCGAAGCTGTTGGGGACGTGCGCGCACGGCTGGCCGAACTTGCAGGCCGGGTCGCGGTAGATGGCGAAGGCCACCGAGTTAGCGGCGGGGTCGTTGCCGCTCACCCGCTTGACCGTCCCATATTTGCCGAGCGCCTTGAGCGTCGCGTCCGAGATCACACTGGCCGGGCCCAGCACGTAGATGTGGGGCTTTGAGTGCGACAGCAGCGCCTGGCGAGTGGCCGCCGGGATCCCCGAGGCGCCCACGAACAGGATCGGGTTGCCGCTCTCCGCCGCCCAGGCCGCCGCGGGCATCGCGTAGGCCGCGTTGGTGGCCGAGGCGATCATCACGTCGCTGCTCGGCTGGCCCGACACGGCCGAGACGAAGCGGTCGATCCCCGCCGCCAGGGTGTAGGGGTCACTGCCGTTGATGGCGGCGGAGTGCTTGCCCTTGACCTGGGGCACGGCGCCGACCCGGATCACCTGCGCGCCCCCGGCGGCACCCGATCCCGTGGGCGCCAGCGTCGTCAGGGCGTCGGCGGTCGCCGCCGGGAGGGCGCCGGCCCCGGAGAGCAGGACGGGAGCGTGGATGGGCGGCGCCATGAGGACCGAGGCGGCGATGGCGGCCTGCCAGTCGCTGGTGGGCGCAATCGCGACGGCCGACGGGTGGGTGCCCGGGGCGGCCGACGGGAACACCGCCAGGGCGACGCCGGCGGCGTCGGCGACGGGGTCGGACCCGCCCACCCGCGTGGTGTTCTTGGTCGCGGTGGTGGGGAAGCCGAGCTTCTGGGCCGCCTGCGGGGTCGAGGCGGAGATCGCCCCGTCGGCGCTCGAGGTGACGGTGTGGCTGCTGGGGATCAGCTGCTTGGTGCCCCCGCCGCCGCAGGCCGCGAGGGCCAGGGCCACGAGGGCGGCGAGCGCCGGCACCGCGCCTTTCCGGGCGCCACGGGATAGGCGGGCGTGCATGCGCCCGGCACGTTACCGACGGCTCGCCGTCGGCGCGTGCCCTGGCGTCGTCGTTGGGTGTTTCGTCGTTGCGTTACTCGCGGCCGGGCAAATGTGTATATTGCCGCTCGCCTAATCCGCGGCCCGACATATCCGCGGAGCGGGGGACCCACTTGAGTTCCCTTGGGGCTAATCCCGCGGTGAATCCGCGGGAGGCGCAGGCTCTTTTAGCGCCAGCCCGACAGCTAACCCCGCCGGCCGACGAAAGAGAATGAGTTGCCGCTACATCGATTCGTGATTCCCGCATTGGCGCTATGTGCGTTTGTCGGCTCGTCCTCGGCCGCATCGGCCGCGGCGACCGGTGGTACCGGGGGGAGCACGACTTCCGCCTCGACACCGCAGAGCACCGTGCAACCCGCCGCCACCGGTGGCGCCGGGGTGGCCCCGGCACCGGCGGGGCCCAGCACGGCCCAGCATCCCACCGTGCCCGGCTACGTCGGCAAGATCATCAAGGGCGTCGCCTACGCCCCGGCGTACGCGCCGCTGAAGGTCAAGCAGGCCATCTGGGCCGGCGACAAGATCCGCCTGAAGCCCTACCGGGTGGGCGGCGGCCACGGCAAGTGGAACGACTCGGCCTACGACTGCTCAGGCTCGGTCTCCTACGTCCTGCACGCGGCCGGCCTGCTCAAGGTCTCTGAGGACTCCGGTCAGATGGAGGCCTGGGGCCAGAAGGGCATCGGCCAGTGGATCACCGTCTACACCAACCCCGGCCACGCCTTCATCGAGATCGCCGGGATCCGCTTTGACACGTCGGCCGAGGGCGACCCGCACCCGCCCCCCGGCACGGGCCCGCGCTGGCGCCCGGACATGACGTCCACCTCGGGCTACATGGCCCGTCACCCGTCGTACCTCTGAGCAGCCGCCGACTCGGAGGACAGCGCCCGCCGGCTGACCTGGTCCAACGGTCAGCCGGCCGGCGCTCTGCCTACCGGCGCTCCGCCGGTTCAGATCCCGTCGTCTGAGAGCTGGCGCCGAGCCTCCTGAGCGCGGCGGGCGATGATCTCCTCGCGCTCGGCCAGACGGTTGGCGCGGCGCAGCTCCGCTTCGCGCTGCCGACGGGTCTCGGTCGGGGTGACCGCGAGCAGCGGCGGGATGGGCGCCGGGTCGCCGCCGTCGTCGAGCGCGACCATGGTCAGGTAGGCGGTGTTGGTGTGGCGACGGCTGCCCGTCATCGGATTCTCGGCCTCGACACGCACGCCCACCTCCATCGAGGTCCGCCAGGCGGCGTTGACGGTCGCCCGGAAGGTGACGAGCTCGCCGACGTAGATGGGCACCAGGAAGTCCATGCGGTCCATGCCGACGGTGACCACGCGCTGGCGCGAGTGCTTGATCGCGGCCAGCGCCGCGGCCTCGTCGGCCAGCTTCATGATCGTGCCGCCGTGGATGTTGCCCCGGTTGTTGGCGTCGGTGACCCCCATGAGATGGGTGATCTCCGCGCGGGAGTCTGCTGCAGCCTTTGCGTCCATCGCGTGATCCTAATCGCGCGGGGCGCGGCTCTCCCCGGCCGAGGCGCGCGTGCGGGCCCGCACACCCGGGAGGACCGGACCGGCCTGACCGACTACGCTTGGTAGCGCCAGTAACGAACTCGCCAAGGAGGATGCGATGCCGGGCCTTTCCGGGCGCATGTCCACCGTCATCAAAGCCAAGATCTCAAAGCTGCTGGACCGGGCCGAGGATCCGTCCGAGACGCTGGAGTACAGCTACCAGAAGCAGATCGAGCTGCTCCAGAACGTCAAGAAGGGGATCGCGGACGTCGTCACCTCGAAGAAACGGCTGCAGCTGCAGGAGGAGAAGTACCAGCAGCAGGTGGTCAAGCTCGACACCCAGGCCCGCCAGGCGCTGGCCGCCGGCAACGAGGAGCTGGCCCGCACCGCGCTGGAGCGCAAGACCGGGCTCCAGGCCGAGCTGCAGTCGCTGGACTCCCAGATCTCTCAGCTGGAGCAGCAGCAGGAGCAGATGACCGCATCGGAGCAGAAGCTGCGCGCCAAGATCGAGCAGTTCCGCTCCAAGAAGGAGGTCATCAAGGCCCAGTACTCCGCGGCGGAGGCCCAGGTCCGGATCTCCGAGGCGGCCACCGGCGTGGGCGAGGAGATGGCCGACGTCGGACTGGCCATGCAGCGCGCCCTGGACAAGACCGAGAACATGCGCGCCCGTGCCGGCGCCGTTCAGGAGCTCGAGGCCGCCGGCACCTTCGAGGACCTCACCCAGCTCGGTCCCGGCGAGGACGACATCGACCGTCAGCTGAAGGCGCTCTCGAGCACCAGCGAGGTCGACGCCGAGCTGGCCAAGATGAAGGCCGAGCTCGGAGGCGGCAGCGCCGCCAAGGGCGAGTTGGGCGCAGGTGCTCCCGCCGCCGAGAGCGAGAGCTCGGGCGCGAGCCAGGAGCAGGCCCAGTGATCGTGCGCATCGCCACCGAGGGCCAGTTCGAGGTCTCCGATGACGACGCCCCCGGATTGAACGACCTCGACAACGAGGCCGTCGCCAGCTGCGAAAGCTCTGACGAGCAGGCCTTCCACGACGTCTTCGGGCGCCTGCTCGACTACGTCCGCACCAAGGGGCGCCCAGTGCCCGAGGACGAGCTGGTGGGATCGGACATCATCCTGCCGCCGCCCGACGTCTCCCTCGAGGAGGCCAGGCGCGAGTTCCAGGGCGAGGGCCTGATCCCGGGCTGACCCCGGGGGCTGCGGGCCGCCCGGCGTCGGCCCGTTTGCGCGCGGCGGCCGAGGTAGCCGCCGACCGCGGATGGCCGGTCCCGGCGAGCTCTGACTACACCGGCGAACGTCAACGGCGGCCATCGAAGGGGGCGCATGCGGCGTGGGTGGCCGGCGCGAGGCGGGCCGCTGGTCTGATGCCCGGTTGGCCTCTGTGAGAGGGATTACCTCTTAGAACTGGGGCAAAAGGGTTCCGGGATCGCGTCCAGCCGGGGGGCTTGGGAGATATTGACCCTCTGACAACCAATATCTCCCACGGTCACCGCCGTAGCGCTGATCTGTGAAAGGCAGAACCTCTTACAGACCCACACGGGTCCACATCGCGTCTCGCGGCACCCGCCAGCGCACCGAGCTCACCTTCGAGCCGCAGTTGACGTTCGCCGATACCCCGGTCAGCGGTCCACGGCAGAACGCGGCGCCGCGGCAGCCGCCAGGCGGGACAGCAGCGCGTCCACCAGTCCCGCGGTCCGCTCCCAGCTGAACCCGGCGGCCCGCCGCAGCCCGGCGGCCCGCAGCGCCCCCCGCGCGGCCGCCTCCCCGGCGGCGATGACCACGGCCCGGGTCAGCGCGTCGCCATCGTCGGGGTCCACCAGCAGCGCCGCGTCGCCGCAGGTCTCGGGCAAGGCGCCCCGGTCGGCGGCGACCACCGGCGTACCGCAGGCCATTGCCTCCAGGCACGTCAGGCCGAAGCCCTCGTAGCGCGAGGCGAGCACGAAGGCCCGCGCCCCCGCATACAGGCCGGGGAGGTCGGCGTCGTCGACGTAGCCGAGGCTGCGCACCCCGACCGCCTGGGCGGCGGCGGCGAAGTACGGCCTCCGGTCGCCGGCCCACACCAGCTCGATCCCGTCCTGCGCCAGGGCGCGCGCCACAGGCGAGAGCTTCGCCAGGTTCTTGCGGGGGTCGTCGGTGGCGATGGTCAGGACGTAGGGACGGCTCAGGCCCAACCGCGCGGCCACCGGCGCCGGGTCGGCCTCAGGGCTGAAGCGGCCGTCGACGCCCCCGGGGATGACGGTCAGGCGCGCCGGGTCAAGGCCGGCGAGCTCGATCAGCTCCCGGCGGCTGAACTCCGAGACGGTGATCACCCCCAGCGCGCGCCGGGCGCAGGCGATGCCGGCCCCGGCGTGCCACGCCCGGTAGGCGCGCGAGTAGGCCTCGGGCTCGCGCAGCACGGCGGCGTCGTGCATGACGAGCACGTTGCGCGGCCAGGCCAGGGGCGCGAGGTTGGCGGGCGAGAACACCAGCCGGGCATCCAGCCGGGCGGCCTGCGCGGGCAGCGCGACCTGCTCCCAGGCCTGGGCGAGCGCCCGGCGCCGCGCGCGTGGCCGCGGCTGGGCGACCACATAGCGGTCGGGCGCCGACGCGTGCAGACGGCCGATGACCTCGGCCGCCCAGCGCTCGACGCCCGTGATCGTCGCGCGCGTGGCGGCGCGACGGTTGAGGACGATCGGCGGCTGTGGCGTGTTGGAGCTCTGGCGCGCGGGGACGGCTATGCCGTCGCCGCGGGGACGGTCTCAGTCCGGCGCTGGATCCACCTGGAGCTGCACGGGATCTTGGTCCGGTCACAGCGACCCGCGTACTTGCTGGCGATCTCCGTCACCTCGGTGAGCAGATCGTCCTGCAGGCGGATCGGGTTCAGGCCGAGCTCGAGCAGGTGGTCATTGGCCACGAAGAGCTCGTTCTCAGCCGCCTCCTTGCGCGGGTTGTCGACGTAGTCGATCTCGGCGCCGGTGAGGCTGGAGACGAGCTGAGCCAGGTCACGCACGCGGTGGCACTCGGTCATCTGGTTGAAGACCCGGACGCGCTCGCCCTGCTCAGGCGCGTTCTCGATGGCCAGCTGGATGCAGCGCACGGTGTCCTGGATGTGGATGAAGGCACGGGTCTGGCCGCCCGTCCCGTGGACGGTGAGCGGGTACCCGACGGCGGCCTGCATGAGGAAGCGGTTGAGCACCGTGCCGTAGTCGCCGTCGTAGTCGAAGCGGTTGATCAGCCGCTCGTCCAGGCGGGTCTCGGCCGTCTGGGTGCCCCACACGATGCCCTGGTGCAGGTCGGTGACCCGGGTGCCGTCGTTCTTGTTGTAGAACGCGAACAGGAGCTGATCCTGGGTCTTGGTCATGTGGTAGACGCTGCCCGGATTGACCGGGTAGAGGATCTCCTGCTCGATCTCGGTGCCCTCATCGGTGTCGATGCGCACGCGCAGATACCCCTCGGGGATCTTCACCCCGGCCGTGCCGTAGCCGTAGACGCCCATCGTCCCCAGGTGGACGATGTGGGCATCGAGCTCGGACTCGACGAGGGCGCACAGGAGGTTGTGCGTCGCGTTGACGTTGTTGTTGACCGTGTAGCGCTTGTGCCACGGGCTCTTCATCGAGTACGGCGCTGCGCGCTGCTCGGCGAAGTGCACGATCGCCTCGGGCTGCCAGTCGTTGAGGAGGTCCAGCATGACCCGGTAGTTCTCGGCGGCGTTGAAGTTGTAGTACGGGATCTCACGACCCGTGAGCTCACGCCACGTCTGCAGACGGGTGCCGATCGGCGTGATCGGCGTCAGCGAGTCCGCCTCGAGCTCGACGTCGGCCTTGCGCCGCGCGAGGTTGTCCACGATGGCGACGTCGTGTCCTGAGGCCGAGAGGTGCAGCGAGGTCGGCCAACCACAGAAGCCGTCTCCACCGAGAATCAAGATGCGCAAGGTGTCTCCTTGTCCGTTCCGAAGGGCACGCGCACGCTCCTGGCGGCGCTGCAAGAAGGGTTAGGCTCTGCTCGAGGCGCAGTTAGCCAAGATTTCGCGCAGCCTAGCGCACCGGCAGGCGGCAACGGCGTTCTCGCGATGCCGCCGAGGTGCGTCGCCGGGCCCTCATACGGGGATTCCCCACAGGGCAAACCAGCGGCTGAGCTCCGGTTCGATCGGCAGCTCGTTGGCCGCCTGGGCCTTGAGGACCAGCTCGCGCTCGTTGTCGCGCTGCTGCGCCCCGGTAGGCACGAAGGGATAGAAGAAGCCCCGCTTGTAGTTGTAGATCCAGTACAGCGCCCGCTTCTGGCCGTCCTGGAAGGCGAACACCGAGCACAGCAGCCGGTCGCCGTAGCCACCGGATTGCAGCGCTCCCGAGACCGCGTTGATGCCGACCACAAGGCTGTCGAAGTCCGCGCCACGCAGGATCAGCCAGCTGAAGCCGTAGCTGTCGGACGCGTCCTCGACGGTGGTGGCGCTGTCTGATGCGGTGGCGCGCACGATCTCCTCGGTCTCGCGCACGATCGAGGAGAAATCCGCGGTGGCCAGCGACTGGAACACGATCGCGGCGCTCCCCCGCGAGGTGATCTCGAGCCCCGTCTCGAAGGTGACGTAGGCGGTGCTGATGGCAAACAGCCGATCCTCGGCGGGCTGGGCCAGTTTGCGCCGGCCCGTGAGGATGTCCAGGAAGCCCATGACGGGGTCGTCGCGCCCAGTGCGCTATTGCCCGGTGCCCTGCAGCTGGGACTCGTAGCGGGCCAGCCGCTCCAGGCGGGCCTCCAGCGGCGGGTGCGTCGAGAACAGCGTCGCCACCGTCGACTTCACCTTGGGCGGGAAGATGTAGAAGGCGGCCAGTTCACCCGAGGCCGCGCGCAGGTCGCGCTGGGGGATCTGGTCCATCTGGTTTGAGATCTTCAGGAGGGCGGAGGAGAGCGCGCTCGGCCGGCCGGTGATGATCGCCGACCCCCGGTCGGCGGCGAACTCCCGGTAGCGCGACAGGGCCTGCAGCAGCAGGTAGGAGACCACGTAGACGATCCCGGAGACGAGGACGACCACCAGGAAGCCCGCGTTGTTGTTGTCGTTGCGGTTGTTGCCGCCGCCGAAGCCGCCGCCGAAGAGGAATCCGAACTGGACGATGAAGGCTGCGATCGACGCGAAGAAGCTGGCGATCGTCATGTACATGACGTCGTGGTTGGCGATGTGGGTCAGCTCGTGGCCGAGCACGCCCTCCAGCTCGGCCGGATTGAGGAGTCCCAGCAGACCGGTGGTGGCGCACACCGTGGCAGTGCTCGGTGACCGGCCGACCGCGAACGCGTTGGGCATCGGGGTATCGGCGATGGCGACCTTCGGCATCGGCAGGTTGGCCTGGATGCAGAGGCGCTCGATCGTGCCGTAGAGCTCGGGAGCCTCCTCGGCGGTGACTTCGTGTGCGCCCATCGAGGCCAGCGCGAGCTTGTCGGCGCTGAAGTACTGCACGAGGAAGAGGGCACCGGCGATAACTGCCACGGTGACCGCGCCGGCCCCGGCTGCGATGAGCACCGCGATGAGGACGACGTAGACCAGCCCCAACAGGAACGCGGTGGCCAGCATCCGGGTCTGGAGACCCCGATCGCGACCGAATGATTTGGGAGCGGCCATGGTTCGTCCAATGTTGGCAGATGGGCTAAGGCACGCCTGAACGCTGCCGATGAGTTCTCTGCGCCGGTGCCTCGGTCGCCGCTGCGGTCCGCCCGTGGCAATGCGCCCGATTAAAGCCTGGGCGTCAGCTGTCGATGAATGACGTGTGCGAGCCACTCGTGCCTACCTCGCCGGCCTGGGAACTGCGGGAACTCTGGTTCTCGCTGCCTCGATCCTGTTCGTGTTCGGCAGCGCCGTCGTCACCTACAACGGTTGGCCCAAGCTGGGCGGCATCGGCTCACCGGCCACTCAGACGCTCACGGCGCACCCCAGGGCCGGGGCGCACTCCGCCTCCTCGTCCCGCGGCCTCGCCTCCGTCAAGGTCGCCAAGCCACAGGGCGCGCACGCCGCCGGGATCCCCGCGGCGGTCGCCAACAAGCGCAGCTCCCTGCTGGCGCAGGTGAGCCACGGCACGGGCACCGCATCGCGTCTCGCCGATCACCACTCCAACTCCGCCACCATCTCCCATCCGGTCGCCGGCTCGCGTCCGACGCACACCACCGCGCCGACCAAGACCGGCTCGGGCAGCGCCGGCTCCGGCAGCTCGGGCGGCGGGACCACCACCGTCACCACGCCGGTCGTGTCCACTCCGACTCCGGTGGCGAGCCTGCCCACCACCACGGTGTCGGTCGGCTCGGGCTCGAGCGGATCCGGCGGCTCGAGCGGATCCTCCGGCTCGAGCGGGTCCGGCGGCTCGAGCGGGTCCTCCGGCTCCGGCTCCAGCGGCTCCGGCTCCAGCGGCTCCGGCTCGAGCGGCTCTGGCTCCTCCGGCTCCTCTGGCTCCACCGGCTCCACCGGCTCGAGCGGCTCTGTGACCACCATCATCAAGCCGGGCGGCGGCGTCAGCTCGGTCACGATCGGCACCCGGCCGACCGGCACCCCGATCGTGCACTCCGGCAGCTCGGGCTCCACGAGCTCGTCGAGCTCCTCCAGCTCGGTCTCCAGCACCACGTCGACCACCAGCACCACCACGTCGACCACCTCGACCACAACGACGTCGACCTCGTCGACCTCGACCGGCATTCACGTGACGGTCGGGACCCACCCCGTCGTCGGTTAGCCGCCCGCGGGCCCCGGCTCCAGCGCACGGCGGATGAACCGCAGGCTCACCGCCTGCAGCTCCTCATCGTGCTGGATTGAGCGGTGATGCCCGCCTGGCACGGCGATCAGCCGGCTGCCCGGCGCGGTGAGCACCTCCGCCAGCTCGCGCGAGTGCGCGATCGGCACCCGCTCGTCGCCTTCGGCGTGCATGAGCAGGACCGGGATGGTGAGCTCGCCGGCGGCCGCCGTCAGGTCGTGGGCGTCGAGCAGGGCGCGCAGCGCGTCGCGGTCGGCGGCGAAGGAGAAGCGGTCCTCCTCCTCCAGGCCGCGGCGCAGGCCATCGGCGCTGGCCGGGCAGATGGCGACCACCGCCTGTGTCGGCACGCCCCGCGCCACTCCGTCAGCGGCGGCGACGAGGGCGAGGTAGCCGCCCATGCTCGAGCCGCGCAGCGCGACCGGCGCCGTGCGGTCGCCGAGTACGCCCCGCAGGTGGACCACGAACATGAGCACGTCGTCGATGGCGCCACCATCCAGGCGCCCGCCCGTCTCCCCATGACCGCGCTGGTCAAAGCAGATCACGGCCAGCCCGACGGCGACCGCCGCCCGAGCGAAGCCATGATGGCTCTCCTTGCACGAATCGGCGCCGTGAACCACCACCACCCCGGCCCGCGCGGGCGGGGCCGGTGAGGGCGGCAGCCACAGCGTGAAGGCCGCACCACGGAGTGTGCCGGTCTGGGCGGGAAGGAGCGGGGTGACGGTGCGCAGGCCGAAGACCATATCTTTTGGGGCAATGAGCGCCACCGCCAGCGAGCTGTCGCACGTCTACCCCCTTCAGAGCCGGGTCAACGAGCGCGGCCGCCTGGAGCTGGGCGGCTGCGACGCCCTTGAGCTGGCGCGCACTCACGGGACGCCGGCCTACGTGGTGGTGGAGGACGATCTGCGGGCTCGAGCACGCGCCATCGTCGACGCCCTCGCCGCCCGCCATCGGGACTACGACGTGCTCTTTGCCTCCAAGGCCTTCCCCTGCACCGCGGTCTACCGGGTGCTCGCCGACGAGGGACTGGCCTGCGACGTCGCCTCCGGCGGCGAGCTCGCTCTTGCGCTGAACGCCGGGTTCGACGCGCGGCGCACCTACATGCACGGCAACGCCAAGTCCGAGGCAGAGCTCCGCGAGGCCCTGGCCGCGGGTGTGGGGCACATCGTCCTCGATTCCCACGACGAGATCGGCCGGCTGGCCACCGTCGCCGCCGACACCGCGACCCGCCAGGACGTGCTCATCCGCGTGACCCCCGGCGTCGCGGGTGACACCCACCAGGCGATCTCCACGGGGCAGGCCGACTCCAAGTTCGGCTTCTCGCTTGAGCAGGCCCGGGAGGCCATCGCGGCCCTGGACGGGCACCGCTGGCTCAACCTGCAGGGGCTGCACTTCCACATCGGATCCCAGCTCTTTGACCTGGAGCCCTTCCGGGCCGCCGTGCGCGCCATCGCCGCCCTCGGCGAGTTCCCCGTGTACAACCTCGGGGGTGGCCTCGCCGCCGCCTACACGCCCGATCAACATCCCCCCAGCCCGGAGCGATGGGTCGAGGCCATCGTCGATGCCGTCCACGCCGAGCTCGGTCCCGACACGCGCCTGCTGCTCGAGCCGGGCCGTGCGCTGGTGGCCAACTCGACGGTGACCCTCTACACCGTGCAGAGTGTCAAGCGCAATGTCTCCACATGGGTGGCCGTCGACGGCGGAATGTCGGACAACCTGCGCCCGATGATGTACGGCGCCCGCTACGAGGCCGTCATCGCCGACCGGCCCCTGGCGCCCGGCGACACCACCTGCCATCTGGCCGGCAAGCACTGCGAGTCGGGCGATGTGATCGTCCGCGACGCCCGCCTGCCCGCTCCCGCCCCCGGCGACGTGGTGGCCACCCCGGCGACGGGCGCCTACGGCTACGCCATGGCCAACAACTACAACGGGGTTCCGCGCCCGCCGGTGGTGTTCGTCCGCGACGGCGAGGCGCGTGTCGTGGTCCGCCGCGAGACCTACGCCGATCTCATGAGCCGGGACGTGCCGGCCTAGGCCATGGCAGCCGACGGCGACAACCGCTTCCGCGTCGGGCTGCTCGGCCACGGGACCGTCGGCGCGGCCTTTGCCGACCTGCTGCCCCGCCACGCCGACCGGATCGCTCGCATCACCGGGCTGCGCCCCGAGCTGTCGGGCGTGCTGACCCGCAGCCGCGGGTCGTTTGAGGAGATCCTGGCGGGCTCGGACCTGATCGTCGAGCTCATCGGCGGGATCGACCCGGCCCGTGAGTACCTCCTGACCGCGATGCGCGCCGGCAAGCACATCGTCACCGCCAACAAGCAGCTGCTCTCTCACCACGGCGAGGAGCTGTGGGAGGAGGCGCGTGTGCGCGGGGTCCAACTGCGCTTCGAGGGGGCGGTGGCGGGCGTCGTCCCCGTCATCCGCGTGCTGCAAGAGTCGCTGGCCGGGGCGACGATCGATCGCGTGCACGGGATCGTCAACGGCACCACCAACTTCATCCTCACCGAGATGGCGCGCACGGGGGAGCCCTTCGCCGGCGCGCTGGCCGAGGCTCAGCGCCTGGGCTACGCCGAGGCCGACCCCACCGAGGACGTCAACGGCAAGGACGCGGCGGCCAAGATGGCCATCATCGCCCGCCTCGCCTTCGAGACCCCCGTCCACATCGATCAGGTCCGCTACGAGGGCATCGAGCACATCCAGCCCGACGACCTGGAGTACGCGCGTGACTTCGGGCTCGGGCTCAAGCTCATCGGTACCGCGGAGCGCGTCGGGGACGGCGGACTGTCGGTGTCGGTGTACCCCGCGTTCCTCTACCCCGGCCACCCCCTCGCGTCGGTCAACGGCCCCTTCAACGCGGTGACCGTCGAATCAGAGGCCATCACCGAGATCACCATGAGCGGGCCGGGCGCGGGCGGCCCTCAGACCGCGAGCGCCGTGCTGGGCGACGTCATCAGCGCGATGATCCCTCCCGCCTCCACGCCGCCGGCGACCGAGTCGCTGGACATCGTCGGCGACGTCACCTCGTCGTTCTATCTGTACCTCGAGGTGGCCGACGAGCCCGGCGTCCTGGCCCGCGTCGCCGACGTCCTGGCCCGTCAGCAGGTCTCGGTCAAATCGGTGCTGCAGAAGGGCCTGGATGACCAGGCACGGCTGGTCATGGTGGTCCACCCGGTCCTGGAGTCCCGCTTCTTCGCGGCCATGCGGGAGATCGCGGCGCTGTCGGCGATGCGGGCGGCTCCCCGGGCCATCAGGGTGATCGAAGAGGAATTTGTGTGAGAGGATCCCCGCGCTGATGCGCGCCGTCCAGATCACCGACCTCTCCGGGCCCGCCACCGCCCTCACCCTCAGCGACGACGTCCCCGAGCCGCCCCACGAGCACCCCATGACGCCCGGCAGCGGCATCATCGTCGACGTCAAGGCCGCCGGCGTCTCCTTCCCCGAGCTGTTGCAGACCCGCGGCGAGTACCAGATGAAGCCCGACCTTCCGTTCGTGCCGGGCTCCGAGGTCGGCGGGATCGTCCGCGAGGTCCACGGGGACGACGCCCACGTGCGGCCCGGCGACCGGGTGGCCGCCTTCTGCATGCTGGGCGCGTGGGCGCAGGTGGCCGTCGCGCCCACCTATTTCACCTTCAAGATCCCCGACGACTGGGACTACGCCCAGGGGGCCGCCCTCGTCCTCAACTACCACACCGCCTACTTCGCGCTGATCGGGCGCGGCCGGCTGGCCGAGGGCGAGACGGTCGTCGTGCACGGCGGGGCCGGCGGCGTCGGCACCGCCTCGCTGCAGGTGGCCAAGGCCCACGGCGCGCGGACGATCGCGGTCGTCTCGTCAGACGCCAAGGAGGCGGTGGCACGCAGAGCGGGCGCCGACGAGGTGGTGCGCTCCGACGGTCCATGGAAGGACCACATCCGCGAGCTCACCGACGGCGGCGCCGACGTGGTGATCGATCCGGTGGGCGGAGAGCGCTTCACCGACAGCCTGCGCTCCCTGCGGGAGTTCGGGCGGGTGATCGTGGTCGGCTTCACCGGCGGGTCGATCCCCGAGGTGCGGGTCAACCGGCTGCTGCTCAACAACACCGAGGTCATCGGTGCGGGATGGGGAGCATCGGTGATCGGCTGGCCGGAGCGCACCGAGCGCATCGGCCGCGCCATCGGGGGAATGATCGAGGCCGGCGAGGTCAAGCCGATCATCGGGGCCCGGTTTGCCATGGAGAACGCGGCCGACGCTCTCATCCTCCTCGACGAGCGCGGCGCGACCGGCAAGGTCGTCCTCGACCTCTCCTAGACGGCCCGCCGTCCCGGCGTCTGACATCCTCGGCCGCGATGCCCGGATTGATCGAGCGCTACCGCGACCGCCTTCCCTTCGACGCGCACGACCCGGTCGTCTCGCTGGGGGAGGGCAGCACGCCCCTGATCCTCGCCCCGCGGCTCTCGGAGCGCGTCGGGGCAGAGGTGTGGTGCAAGCTCGAGGGCCTGAACCCGACGGGCTCCTTCAAGGACCGCGGGATGACCTGCGCGGTGTCGGCGGCGGTCCGCGAGGGGGCGGAGGCGATCGTGTGTGCCTCCACCGGCAACACCGCGGCCAGCGCCGCCGCCTACGCCGCCCGCGCCGGGCTGCGGTGCGCGGTGATCGTCCCCGACGGCAAGATCGCCACCGGCAAGCTGGCCCAGGCGCTCATGCACGGTGCGCGGGTCATCGCCCTGGCCGGCAACTTCGACGTCGCGCTCACGCTGGTGCGCGAACTGACCGCGACGCACCCGATCAGCCTCGTCAACTCGGTCAACGAGTTCCGCATGGAGGGCCAGAAGACCGCGGCCTACGAGGTCGCCGAGACGCTGGATCAGGACCTCGATGCGCTCTGCATCCCGGTGGGCAACGCCGGCAACATCACCGCCTACTGGCGCGGCTTCTCCGACACCGAGTGCCGCCCGCGCATGCTCGGCTTCCAGGCGGCTGGGGCCGCGCCACTCGTCCACGGCGCCCCCGTCGAGCACCCTGAGACCGTCGCCAGCGCCATCCGCATCGGCAACCCGGCCCGCTGGGAGGACGCCATGAACGCGATGACCTCCTCGGGCGGCGCGGTCAACGCGGTCACCGACGAGCAGATCCTCTCCGCCTACCGGATGCTCGCCGCGGAGGAGGGGATCTTCTGTGAGCCCGCCTCGGCGGCCAGCGTCGCCGGGCTGCTGGCCCACGGAGCCGGCGACGCCCGCCGCATCGCCTGCGTGCTCACCGGCAACGGGCTCAAGGATCCGCAGTCGGCGATGTCGCAGGTCGGTGCCGTCGTGCCCTGCGCCGCGGAGTACGCCGCGCTCGAGCGCGCGGTCCTGGCATGACGCTGGGCCGGCGCCGGGTGGTGCGCGTCCCGGCCTCCACCGCGAACCTCGGCCCGGGGGTCGACGTGATGGCCGCGGCGCTCGCGCTGCACCTCGAGCTCGAGGTCCGCGAGACCGGCACCTTCGCCGTTCACACCGAGCTCGACGTTCCCCGGGATCGCTCCAATCTGGTGGTCCGCGCCTTCGAGCGGCTGCACCCGGCCGACGGCTTTGCCTTCCACATCGCCTCGGAGATCCCGCTCAGCGGCGGCCTGGGGTCCAGCGCGGCCGCCATCGTGGCCGGCCTGACAGCCGCCGACCATCTCTTCGAGCTCGACGCCGACGTGCGTGGGCTGGCCACCGAGCTCGAGGGCCATCCTGACAACGTGTCGGCGGCCATCGATGGCGGCTTCGTCATCTGCCAGGACGGCGGGGCGCATCGCTTCGAGGCGCCGATGGGCCTCGAGGCCGTGCTCGTCGTCCCCGACATGGCGGTGCGCACTCAGGAGGCGCGCGCCGCCCTTCCGCAGACGGTGTCGCTCAGCGACGCCGTCTTCAACGTCGCGGCCGCCTCGACGCTCACCCTGGGCCTCGCCACGGGCAGCTGGGATCTCATCGCCGCGGGCCTGGAGGACCGGCTGCACCAGCCCCACCGGGCTCACCTGTACCCGCGCTCGGCCGAGTTGCTCCACAGTGCCCGGGCGTCCGGCGCCCTGGGCGCGACCATCTCAGGGGCGGGGCCGACGGTGCTGGTGTGGTGCAGCTACGAGCAGACCGGCATGGTGATCGACGGGCTCAGACGGACCGTCGACGGCTGGGCCGAGGTCATCCGCGCCCCCTTCGAGTCCCAGGGCGCCGACGTCCGCGCCCTCTGACCGCTAGGAGGCGCGCGCCTGCGCTTCGGAGGCCGGCGCGGGGGCCATCTCCTTGCGCAGCTTGCGCAACGACCGCCGCGCGTCGCCCCGGTCCAGACGCGTGAGCAGCTCGTCGGCGACGTCGAGGTAATCCACCGCCAGGTCGGGGCGGTAGTCGAGGATCGACAGCGCGCGCTCGGCCGATTCGGCGTAGGCGATCGAGCTGCGGATGGTGGTCTTGACCAGCTTGTCGCCGAAGTGCTCGCGCAGGGAATCGAAGGCCTCCCGAGAGTGACGGGTGCGCATATCGGCGATGTTGAGCACGACCCCGAGCCACTCCAGGTCGGGGTTGAGGCTCTCGCGGGCCAGTTCGATGACCTCGAGCGCCTGCTCGACGCCCTGCAGCGCGAAGTACTGCGCCTCGGCCGACAGCAGCGCGTAGCGGGAGGCGACCAGCGCGTTGACGGTGAGCAGGCCCAGGGCGGGCGGGCAGTCGATGAGCACGATGTCGTAGTCGCCGGCGACCTCGCGCAGCGCCTTCTTCAGGGTGAGCTCGCGGCCCATCTTGCCGCCAAGGGCCAGCTCGGACTCGGCCAGCCCGAGGTTGGCGGGGATGATGCCGCCGTGGACGGCCTGACGGGCCTTGGCGCGGCCCGAGAGCACGTCGCCGATGGTGGGGGACGCGTCGGGGTCGACATCGAGGTAGTCCGACAGGTTGCCCTGGGGGTCGAGGTCGACGGCGAGGACGGAGAGGCCCACGCGGCGGAAGACGTCGGTGAGCGTTCTGACCGTGGTGGTCTTGCCGGTCCCTCCCTTCTGGGAGAGCACGGCGATGGTGACGGGCGGCATCCGGCCCGACTATAGGTGAGTCGCCGTCAGCTGGCCTGCGCGCCTGTGCCGCTGTCCGAGGTGCGCCCGAAGCGCATCCCGGAGACGACCGGAACGTCGATGAAATGCAGGTGATGGCGGCCGATCACGACCTCGTCGGCGTCGGCCAGGGTGCTCCACTCGACGCGCTCGCCGTTGACGAACACGCCGTTGAGGCTGCGGTCATCGAGCACCCGCAGGCCGTCGGGCTGGCGGACGATGAGGGCGTGCCGGCGGCTGACCGTCGGGTCGTCGAAGCGGATGTCGGCGGCGAGGCTGCGGCCGATGCGCGTCCACTCGCGCGTGAGCGCGTAGGCCACGACATCGTCGCCGGAGCGATAGGCGATGTACTGGCCTGGATCCTCGAGGCCGGCGCGAACCTCCTCCAGCCAGGCGTGGTCCTCGACCTCGGGAGCGACGTCGATGACCGCCTGCTGAGAGGTGGTGAACAGCGAGGCGCGAACGAACTCGGTCCCGCCGCAGTTGGGGCACGCGGGGAGCTCGTCGGCGGCGTCCAGCGACACCGGAAAATCACAGTCCGTACACCGGAAGGTCCCGGTTCCCGCGACACTGCCAGTCATCCAAGCTTTCATGACCGTCTCCTCGCTACGGATTCCGGCAGCTCCGCGATTTCGGGGGTCTCAAGGCTGCGTGAAGCTCCACTGAGCTCACGGCCATTCTAGCCTGCCCACCCAAACACTCCTGAAACCGGTAATCGGCTTTTCGTCCATCAATCCGGCGGTATTTCGGGAAAAGCGGCGTCCTCATTGAGGGCGAGCGCTCACATCTTTTCATCGGCAGGAACGGGGCGGGCAGGGCCGAACTGAACGCCATGCCCACGCTGCGCGACATGCTCGATCTGGAGCTTGCGCTGCTGCGCCGCGGGCTCGACGAGCGCCTCGCCGGATCCGAGCGGTGCACCTGCTGTCACCGCACCCCGCTGGTGGGCGAGCGGGTGTATGTCTACGGGTCAGGCACCATCGCCTGCGAGCTGTGCCGCTCCCGCCAGCGCGAGGATCCGCTGGAGAGCCGCACCGTCCACGGCCCGGAGTTCGGCCACACGATGCGGATCACCGATCAGCGCACCGCCGCCTGAGGGGCCCGCCGGCCCGCCGCCTGACCGAATCTCTCCGTAAACTCGGCGGACGTGGAGCCCTTCACCGTCACGACGACGATCGCGAAGCCGCGTGAGCAGGTCTACGAGTACCTCGCCGACATCGCCAACCACGCCGAGTTCACCGACCACTATCGGGTCGACTGGCACCTGCTCCGCGTTGACCCCTACGGCGCCGGCGCCGGCGCTCGCTTTCGCATCAAGGCGCCGCTGCAGCGTTTCGCCTGGGCCGACGTGACCTTCGCCGACATGCAGCCGCCCTACCGGATCGTCGAGCGGGGCCGCGGCGGCAAGTACAACCGCATCCGCATGCTCGGCACCTACACGCTCTCGGCCGGGCCGGGCGGCACCACCAAGGTCGAGTACACGTTCGAGACCGAGCCCAATCAGATCTCCGACAAGCTGGTGGAGAACTTCGGCGGCCGGTCGTGGACCCGGCGCAAGGCGGCCAAGGCGATGCGCCGGCTGCGTTCGATCCTCGAGGAGGACCGCGACCGGGGCAAGCGGGCGTCGGTGGAGAGCCGCTGATCGCCATGGGGACGGTTAGACTCCCGGCCGCTGTGACGCTGCGCCGCTCCCTCATCGCCCTGTGCGGCCTCGTGCTCGCCCTCGGGATCGCCGCGTGCGGCCACCAGTCCGCGCACCAGAACTTCGCCGACGCCAACAACGACGGCGACTACGTCTCGGCCGGCTACATCACCTACCAGCTGCAGATCTCGCGCGAGCTCAACCAGTACGGGACCGAGGACTCGCAGTACCTCAAGGGGCTGCCCGCCGGAGTGTCCACCAACCTCGGACCCGACCAGCTGTGGTACGGCGTCTTTCTGTGGGCCAAGAACCAGAGCGGCCACCCCGCCACCACGAGCGACAGGTTCGAGGTGGTGGACACGCAGGGCAACGTGTACCACCCGATCCAGCTCAACTCGCAGGTCAACCCATTCGCTTGGACCTCCCAGACCCTGCAGAACCTCGGCACCTACCCGGGACCCAACACGGTCGCCTCCGAGGGGCCCACCCAGGGCGGCCTGCTCCTGTTCAAGGTCTCGACCTCCGTGTACTCCAACCGCCCGCTGACCCTCTACATCCTCGGGAACGGCAACCACCGTCTCGGCGGGATCTCCCTGAATCTTTGACCGGCGCTGGACGGCCGGCGCGACGACGATTGGGATTGGGTCTCGCCGCGGCGATACTGGCGTCGCTACCATGGCTTGGGGGGCCGGCGGTGGCGCAGGCGAAGTGGGGAGCTCCGTTCGAGTTCGCCAAGCCGGGGACGCTCGACGTCCTGGGCCCGCAGCTGGCCATCTCGGGGTCCGGTGCGGCGGCGGCCGCCTTTGGCATCGAGGACGTTGACACCCCGGGCGTGTCGCAGGGCTACGTGACCCTGCGGGCGGCCCACGGCGCGCCCGGCAATCCGATCGCGATCCCCGGCGCCCAGCAGATTCTCGCCGCCGCCTACGACGGCGGGGCGCTGGAACTGCTGACGGGGACCGCGTCGAAGACGCAGGCCTGCTGCAGCGCCGCCCAGGCCGTCCAGGTGGGCGCCGGCGGGCAGGTGGCCCGGGCGCGAACGCTCGTCGGCGGACTGACCGGAGCAGCCGACGGCCAGCTGGTCACCCTCAAGAACGGCGCCATGATGGCCGCCGTGGCCACCGAGCGCGGCGTGTGGGTGCTGCAGTCGGCCAAGTCCAACCGTTTCGGCGGCCAGCACCTTTTGACGCGCGGCGGCCTCATGCCCGAGACCGTGGACGCGGCCTGGCTGGGCGGCCAGGACTCCATCGTGGCCTGGACCGCCGCCAAGGGGGTGGCCGGCCAGGCCGCCCCGCGCACCATCTCCTACGCGCTGGGGGCCAAGTCGCACCCGCCGCGCGGGGTCAAGACCGCGGTCACCGTGCCCGCCGGGCACCGCATCGACGAGCTGGCGGTCACCGCGCGCCACGGCGGCGCCACCGCCGCGTGGATCGAGAGCTGGTCGGACAAGTCCGGCGCCTTTCACTCGATCGTGCGCGCGATGGACATCGCGCCCCACGCCACCGTCCGCAACCTGTCGGCGGCCAACCGGCTGGCCTCGGGTCTGAGCTTTGCCGGCGATCTCGCCGGCGACCAGGAGGTGACCTGGGAGTCGTGCACCCTGCAGGCGTCGTGCGAGGTCTCGGCCGACGGGCGCAGCGCGCACGGGGCCTTCGGGGCGGTGCGGAACCTGGGCGCGATCGACGCCTCCGAGGAGCCGGCGGTGGCCGTCGGCGGCTCCGGGCAGGTGCTCGCCGGATGGGTGCGCGGCGGCCACCCGATGGCCGCCACGGCGTCCGGGGCGGGCCGGCCCTTCGGGGCCCCGGCCACCCTGTCGTCGACGACCTTCGCCCTTGACCTCACCGTCGCCGCCCCCAGCGGGCACGGCGGCGGGCTGGCGGCGTGGACCCAGGGCACGCTGAACCCCAGCGTGGTCGGCGCCGCCGACGGCTAATGACTCGATAACGCGGTCTCGAGGACCTGGCGCACCGGCGGGGCGGCGGTGCCGCCGCCCGCGCCCTGATTGGGGAACAGCGCCCCGGCCACGACGCGCGGGTGGCCCACGGGCGCGTACCCGACAAACCAGGCGTCGGTGTTCTTCGGGTTCGGGGCGTCCGACGGCGTGGTCCCGGTGCCGGTCCCGTTGTCGGTCGACGGCTGGGCGGTGTCCTTGAGCTCGGCGGTGCCGGTCTTGCCCGCCACCTGCACTCCGGAGATCTGCGCCGAGGTGCCGGTGCCGTACTGGACGACCGCCACCATCATCTGCTGCACCTCGTTGGCGACGTGCGCAGAGGTCACGCGCACGAAGCGGGGGCGCTGGTGGGCCAGCAGGGTGGGGATGGGGCGCCGGCCGCCCATGGCGATGGTGGCCGCGACATCGGTCATCTCCAGCGGCGTCGTCTGCACCAGCCCCTGACCGATGGCCGATGAGCCGACCGCCAGGTCGTCGCCGATCGACTGAGCGGAGGGGATGGTGCTCTCGGCGGCGCCGAGGATCGAGCTGGGCTGGTTGAAGCCGAAGCGCTGGGCCATGGCGACCAGGCGCTTGCCGCCCAGCTTGGCCCCGAGCGGCGCGAACACCGAGTTGCACGACACGGCGAAGGAGTTGATCAGCGTGCCGCCGCAGTCCTCCCCGTTGGCGTTCTGCAGTTGGTAGCCCTCGATGGTGGCCTCGGTGGCGTAGGGGAAGGTGGTGCTCAGCGTGGCGAGGTGCGCCTGCAGCGCGGCGGTGGCGGTGATGATCTTCATCGTCGAGCCGGGGGGTTGCAGCGCCGAGTAGGCGATGCCGGCGGCCGCCAGCACCGCTCCGGTGCGAGGGTTCATGACGACCATGCCGCCGTACTGGCCCCCGAGGGCCGCCACCGCGGCGCGCTCCATGCTGGGGGAGATGGTCGTCCGCACCGGCTTGGCGGCGATCGGCTTGGCGCTGGCCAGCACGCGGTGGCCGGCCAGCAGCCGCCCACCCGGCGTCCCCGCCAGCAGGTCCTGGAAGATGAGCTCCAGGCCGTCGAGTCCGACGTGGGCGTTGGTGGGGTAGCCCCGGGCCGCGTACTCGGCCTTGAGGTCGCCGGGGATGGGCCCGACCGTACCGACGATCTGACTGGCGACGTCAGGGATGGGTGAGGTGCGATCGGGCCCCTGGGCCAGCGGCGTGCCGTCGCTGGCCTCCAGCGTCCCTCTCGGCGCCAGCGAGATCACGCGGTGCAGCTTCTCGCCGGGCAGCAGGCCCGGGAAGAGCAGCGTGTCCGAGTAATGCACCCGCGCGCCGGAGCCCGATCCCGTGAGCGGCACCACGAGCGTCTCGTGCAGCGTCCCCCACAGCTTGGTGTGCGCGAGCATGGTGACGTCGATGTCGTTCCCCTGGCGCCCGGCGACGTGCCGCACCGTCACCGACCTCAGGGTGGCGGTGCCGCTGGCGGTCTCCAGGGCCCGGGCGAAGTTGCTCTCCGACATCGCCCCTCGTGAGGTGGTGTCCAGCAGCGCGTACATCGCCGCGTAGTCACGGTGACCCCAAGCGGTGACATACCGGGTGACCATCTGCCGTTCCTCGTGGCCCGGGCGCGTGGCCAGCACCACGCCGGCGACGAACG
Organism: Solirubrobacteraceae bacterium; assembly: GCA_035503355.1. Lineage (GTDB taxonomy): Bacteria > Actinomycetota > Thermoleophilia > Solirubrobacterales > Solirubrobacteraceae > Palsa-465. The sequence continues at coordinate 12,164 of DATJTQ010000048.1, read as the reverse complement.
CCACCACTGCCAGCACCACCACCGGCAGGGCACGGGTCAGCAGCCGCTGTCGCCGGCGCCGTCGTCCCCTCGGCCGCGGTCTACCCGCCACGATCACCCCAGCATTCGCCACCTTCACACACACGGTAGACAATGGGGAGCGCGAATTGCGGGGTGCAGTCGCGCCTTTGCACGGGTTCGAGTGCCATGGACGGTTGCCCGGATCACTACCCTGGCCTGCGTGGGCCTCCCGAAATCGTTGCCGTCCCGGTGGCCTGCGGAGGCCCACCGGTGAGCGCGCTGGACTGGGTCATCGTCGGCTTTACCGTCCTGCTGGCCTTCTACGGATACGTCCAGGGGTTCATCGTCGGGGCGCTCTCGCTGGTCGGCTTCGCCGTCGGAGCGTTCCTGGGCACGCGCCTGGCCCCGCTCCTGCTCAGCCAGGGGGACCGCTCGCCCTACGCACCCCTGTTCGGCCTGCTGGGCGCACTGCTGGCCGGCGGCGTCTTCGCCAGCGGCCTGGAGGGGCTCGGCGCCCGCGTGCGCTCGGCGCTGCGCATCCCGGGACTGCGCACCGTGGACGGGCTGCTCGGGGCGGCGCTCACGGCCTGCGTCGGCCTCGGCATCGCCTGGATCGTCGGCGCCGTGGCCCTCGACGCGTCGGCCTCGCAGCCGCTGCGCAGCGACATCCGCAACTCCACCATCCTGCGCGCGCTGGACGAGATCCTGCCCCCCTCGGGCCCCATCCTCAATGCGCTGGACCGCCTTGACCCGATCCCATCGGTGCGTGGCCCGGCTCCCAACGTCGCCGCGCCCAACCGCCGCATCCTGGCCACCCGCGGCGTCCGGGCCGCCCGCCACAGCGTGGTGCGCGTCTTCGGGACCGCCTGTGGCCTGGGCATCGAGGGCTCGGGCTGGGTGGCCGCCCCCGACCTGGTGGTGACCAACGCCCACGTCGTCGCCGGCGAGACCGACACCCAGGTCCAGATCGACGGCGTCGGCTCCGGCCATCCCGCGCGGGCGCTCGTCTTCGACCCCCACAACGACATCGCCATCCTCTCCGTGCCCGGCCTGGGCCTGCGCCCGCTGGGCACCGACCCCAGCGCGCCGTCCGGCACCGCGGCGGCCATCCTCGGCTATCCGCTCGACGGGCCCTTCACCGCCCGGCCGGGGCGCCTGGGCCAGACCGAGACCGTCTTCACCCAGAACGCGTACGGCCAGGGGCACGTGCAGCGGACCATCACCGCCCTGCGCGGCCTGGTCCAGCCCGGCAACTCGGGCGGCCCGATGATCAACGCGCACGGGGACGTGGTGGCCACGGTGTTCGCGGCGCTGACGGGTACGGCGCGCCAGGGCGGCTTCGCGATCCCCGACTCGCTCGTGCGCGCGGCCGTGCGCCACGCCGAGGCTCACACCGCCGGCGTGTCCACGGGTCCCTGCGCGAACTGAGCGCGGCGGTCTCATCGGCGTCCTGCGGGCATCGGCGAACGTCAACGGCGGCTCTCGAAGGCGGGACGGGCTGGCGCGGCTGCCCGCGAGGCCCGTCCGTGGGAGATAACGACTACCCCGTGATGGTTATCTCCCACGAACACCGTCCCGCGGAGCGCTGCGGCAGGCCGTCCCGCGTTCGAACGCCGCCGTTGACGTTCGCCGGTACCCCCGCCCCGCCTCGAGTGCCACCCAAGAAAACGGCCCCGCTGTTCAGCGAGGCCGCGCACTCTCTCTCAAAAAGGACGCCCCTGGCGGGCGGCGGTCTGCGGCGCCGCCCGCCTCAGGCGTTGATTGCCCCCGGACGTTCCTCGGCCATCTGCGCCACAACGTCGAGCCCAACCGCCCCCAAGAGCTCTGGATGGTGATGAGCGAGGTGAGCCTGCGCCGCGTCGAAGAGCTCCTGCTCGGAACCGCCCTGGAGTTGCGCCCCACACTCGCAATAGGCGATCCGGCTGTGATCTCTGTTGACTGGGGTCATTCCTTTAGTCTGCGGTCGGGCTCCCGGCGCTCCGCAGGCGGGGCGCCGCTCCTTGCTGGTGGCCGTGGCCCCCGGTGGCCACGGTGAGAAAAACCTCCCAGGTCGCCGTTGGCGATACGTTTCCACAACGTTGCCGGAACTGGTTCCCGTGGGTGAAAGGACGAGGATCCAGCTATGTGGGCGTCTTTCGGTGGAGCTGGATGGCGTCGAGCTGGTCCAGTCGCTGCGCGGGAAACAGGTCCCGCTGCTGCTGGCCTACCTGGTGCTCAACCGCGAGCGGCCCATCGGACGCGACGAGCTGATCGGGGCGCTGTGGCCCGAAACCGCCCCCCGCTCGCAGGACGCGGCGATGCGCACGCTGCTCTCGCGGCTGCGCTCCGCGCTCGGCCGCGAGATCGTCTCCGGCCGCGACGAGCTCGGCCTCTCGCTCCCCGAGCCCGCGTGGGTCGACGTCGAAGCGGCGGCCAACGAGGTGTGGCGCGCCCAGCGCGCGCTTGACTCCGGCGACGCGCGCGCGGCGTGGGCGCTGGCCCAGGTGCCTCTGAACATCGCCAGCCGCGGGCTGCTCCCCGGCACGCAGGCCAGCTGGCTGGAGCCCCGACGCCAGGAGCTGTCCGACACGCGCCTGCAGGCCCTGGAGGTCATCGGCCGGGCGGGCCTCAGCCTCGGCGGCACCCAGCTCGGCTCGGTGGAGCGCGCCGCCCGCACGCTCATCGAATCCGAGCCGTACCGCGAGTCCGGCTACGTGCTGCTGATGGCGGCCCTCGAAGCCCAGGGCAACGTGGCCGAGGGGCTGCGCGTGTTTGAGCAGCTGCGCTCGCTGCTGCGCGACGAGCTGGGCATCGCCCCCTCGCCCGAGGCCATCCAGGCCCACGAGCGGCTGCTCAACCCGCCGGCGGCCCGCCAGAGCCTGACCACCGCCGCCACCGCGGCCGAGATCGAGGTGCCCGCCGAGCTGGCGGCGGCCGCCGCGGGGCCGATGGTCGGCCGCCAGCAGGAGATGGCCCAGCTCGAGGCCTGGCGCGAGGGTGGCGGCGGCGACAACGGAGCCGGGCGGGGATCGGACCAGGCGCGGGTCATGCTCCTCGCCGGCGACCCCGGGATCGGCAAGACACGGCTGCTGGCCGAGACGGCCGTCCGCGCGTTCGCCTCGGGCTCGATCGTGCTGGCCGGCCGCGCCCCAGAGGAGACCCTCGTCCCCTACCAGCCCTTCCTGGAGGCGCTCGGCCACTACGTGTTCCGCGCGCCCCTGGAGGAGCTGCGCCTCGTCGCCCGGGAGTACGGCGCGGAGCTGGGGCGGCTGATCCCGGAGCTGCGCCGCCGCGTCCCCGAGCTGCCCCCGCCCGACCCCGGGGACCCCGAGACCGACCGCTACCGCCTGTTTGAGGCGGTGGCCGGCCTGCTGGCCGAGATCTCGGCCGCGGTGCCGGTGCTGATCGTGCTCGATGACCTGCAGTGGGCCGACCGCCCGACGCTGCTGCTCCTGCGCCACCTGGCGCGCTCCCCGCACAACACGCGGGTCTCGATCATGGGCGCCTACCGCGACGTCGATCGCTGGAGCGAGGGGTTTGACCAGGCCCTGGCCGGCCTGCGCCGTGAGCGGTTGATGCTCCAGCTCGACGTCGGCGGCCTGCCCGCGGACGAGGCGATGGAGCTGGTGCGCCTGCGCGCCGGCGGCACCCCGTCGCTGGCCTTCGTGCAGGCGCTGTATCGCGAGACCGAGGGCAACCCCTTCTTCATCGAGGAGATCGTTCGCCACCTCACCGACGCCGGAGTGCACTCCCAGGACGCCGGCGCGGGCGACCTGGAGCGGGTGGGGTTGCCTGAGGATGTCCGCGACGTCATCAGCCGCCGCCTGGATCGCCTGGACCCCGGTTCGATCGAGTGGCTGCGGGTGGCGGCGGTGATCGGCCGCGACTTCGACGCGAGCCTGCTGGAGCGGGTGCTGGGCTTTGACGAGGACCGCTTCCTGGCCGCCCTGGAGGAGGCCCTGGACGCGGGCTTGGTGGCCGAGGCGCCGGGCGATCCCGGCCGCTACTCGTTTGCCCACGCCCTCATCCGCGAGACGCTGTATGAGGGCATGTCCTCGGCGCGGCGCGCGCGGGTGCACCGCCGGGTCGGCGTGGCCCTGGAAGAGCTCGGCGACGAATCGCAGATCGGCGCGCTGGCGCTGCACTTCACGCGCGCCGCCGACCCCGAGGATGCCGAGCGGGCCATCCGCTACGGCCTGCGCGCCGGCGAGCAGGCCACCGCGATGCTGGCCAACGAGGAGGCGGCGGCGCACTACTCCCGGGCCCTGGAGGTGCTGGACCGATCCGACCCCGATGCGCTGCGGCGGCGCTGTGATCTCCTGCTCGAGTTGGGCGAGGCTCAGGTCCGCAGCGGCGAGCGCCCCCTGGCCTGGGCGACGTTCCGCGAGGCCGCTGCGCTGGCCGCGGAGCTGGGCGATCGGGGCTCGCTGGCGCGCGCCGCGATCGGCGCCTCGCGGCGCTACGTCCAGCCGCCGGGCGTCGTCGACGAGGAGCTCATCGCCCTGCTCGATCAGGCCGCGGAGATGACCGCGCAGGAGCGCACCGTCGCCCGCGTGCGGCTGCTGGCGCGCCTGTGCGGGGCGCTGTATTTCTCAGATCGCCGTGACCGCATGGCGGCGCTGAGCAACGAGGCCACCGAGATCGCGGCCGAGCTCGGCGATCCGCAGGCGACGGCGCTGGCCGCCGCGGCCCGGCGACGAGCCCACTGGGGCCCGGGGAGGGTCGAGAGGCGCCTGGCCGACTCGACCCTGCTGCTCCGGGCCGCCCGCGAGGCCGGGGATATCGAGCTCACCCTTCAGGGGCACGCGTGGCTGGTGGTCGACCTGCTCGAGCGCGGTGACCGCACCGGGGTCGAGGTCCAGATCGAGGCCTTCACCGCGGGTGCCGCGCAGCTGCGCCAGCCGCTGTATCTCTGGAACGCGGCGGTGTGGGAGGCCATGAGGGCGCTGCTCGACGGCCGCCTGGAGGAAGCCGAGCCCCTGGCCGCCGCCGCGGTCTCGTCAGGCATCCGCTCGGAGGGGGTCACCGCGCCGCAGTATTACGCGGTCCAGGTGCTCTATCTGCGCCGCGAGCAGGCCCGCATGGGCGAACTGGAGGATCCGGTGCGCGAGGCGCTCTCCACCAACCCCGACCGCGCCGCCTGGCGCGCCGGCCTGGCTCTGATGCTGCACGAGACCGGGCGCACGGGGGAGGCGCGCGCTGAGTTTCACACCCTCGCCCGCGAGGATTTCGCCTGGATCCCGCGCGACGGGGACTGGATGGTGGTGACGGCGCTGGCCGCCGACTTGGCTCATGCCCTGCACGACGCCGACCGCGCCGCGATCCTCTATGAGCTGCTGGAGCCGTTTGGAGACACCAACGTCGTCATCGGCCTGGGCGCGGTGTGCCTGGGCGCCACCAGCCGGTACCTCGGCCGCCTGGCCCTGACCCTCGGGCGCCAGGAGCAGGCCGTGGCCCATCTGCGCCACGCCGTGGCCGCCAACGACAAGCTGCAAGCGGTGGTGGAGCTGGCTCATTCCCGGGTGGACCTCGCGGCGGCGCTCGGCTCCGGGACCGAGGCCGCCGAGCTGCTCGAGCAGGCCGAAGCGGTCGCCAGCGACCTTCGCCTCGCGGCGGTGGCGCGGCGTGCCGCGCTGGTGCGCGAGCGATTCGGCCGCCAGTAGCGCCGAGTCCGCCGCTCCTGCGCAGTTGCGCGTGCAGGACTCAGATCGGCTTGCCCGGAGCGCTACCCTCCGCGGCCTATGTCCAAGACTCTGGTCATCGCTGAGAAGCCGTCGGTGGGTCGCGACCTCGTCCGGGTCCTGCCGGGCGCGTTCGATAAGAAGGGCGGCAAGGGGGAGGAGTTCCTCGAGGGACCCGACCACGTCGTCACGTGGGCCGTCGGCCACCTCGTCCAGCTCGCCGACCCCGACGAGTACGACGACAAGTTCAAGAAGTGGCGCATGGCCGATCTGCCGATCGTCCCCGACCGCTTCAAGCTGGTGGTCCGCGACGAGCGCTCCAAGAAGCAGATGAACGTGGTCAAGCGCCTGCTGGGCCGCGACGACGTTGACCAGATCGTCAACGCCTGCGACGCCGGCCGCGAGGGTGAGCTGATCTTCGCCTACCTGTATGAGAAGGCCGGCTCGCGTAAGCCCGTGCAGCGGCTGTGGCTGAACTCGATGACCAAGTCCGCGATCGAGTCGGCGTTCAAGGAGCTGCGGCCCGGCGACGAGTACGCCGCGCTGGAGGCGGCCGCGCGCTCGCGCTCGGAGGCCGACTGGATCGTGGGCATGAACTCCACCCGGGCGGCCACCATCCGCCTGCGCTCCTCGTTTGACGGGGCGGTGTCGCTGGGCCGGGTGCAGACCCCGACCCTGGCCATCCTGGCCAGGCGCGAGGAGGAGATCCGCGCCTTCGTCCCCGAGGCCTACTGGATCGTCGACGCGAAGTTCGAGCCCGTCAAGGATGGCCCGCGCCGCTACGAGGGCCGCTTCCACGCCGGGGCCAACCCCCGCCTGGCCACCGCCGAGGCGGCCCGCGCCATCGTCGAGGCGTGCCGTGATCAGACCGGCACCATCACCAAGCTCGACAAGACCGAGCGCCGCGACCGCCCGCCGCTGCTCTATGACCTCACCTCCCTGCAGCGCGACGCCAACGCGCGCTTCGGGTTCTCAGCGCGCCGGACCCTGGCCGCCGCGCAGCGCCTCTACGAGGAGCACAAGGCCCTGACCTACCCGCGCACCAGCTCGCGCTACATCACCGGCGACATGGTGCCCGAGATCAAGCCGATCGCCCGGCTGGTGGGCTCGATGCCCGAGTATCGCGCGGGGTCCGAGTACGTGCTCGGGCTCGACGTGCTCCCGCTGGGCCGCGTCGTCAATGACGCCAAGGTCACCGACCACCACGCGATCATCCCCACCAACGCCGAGCGCCACCCGGTGGACAAGATGAACGAGGACGACCGGCGCATCTATGACGCCGTCGTCCGCCGCTTCCTGGCGGTGTTTCACCCTGAGGCCGTGTTCGAGAACACGCGGGTGGAGACCACGGTGTCCGGGCACGTCTTCCGCACCCGCGGCAAGCTCCTGCTCGTCCCCGGCTGGCGCGGCGTCTACGGCGAGACCGCCGACCTCGACGACGCGGGCGAGGGCGAGGAGGACGAGGGTCGCGAGCAGCGGCTGCCCAAGCTGATCAAGGACGAGGACGTCAACACGCGCGAGGTCAAATCCGAGGAGAAGGAGACCAAGCCTCCGCAGCGCTACACCGAGGGCCGGCTGCTGGCCGCGATGGAGACGGCGGGCAAGCTGGTGGACGAGGAGGAGTTGCGCGAGGCCATGAAGGACTCGGGCATCGGCACCCCGGCCACCCGCGCGGCGATCATCGACCGCCTGCTCCAGGTCGGCTACATCGAGCGCGACGGCCGCGCGCTGGTGGTCACCGAGAAGGGCCTGAACGTCATCCGCCTGCTCGGCGAGCATCCGCTGACCAGTCCCGGCCTCACCGGCGACTGGGAGCACCGGCTGTCCAACATCGAGACCGGCTCGGACTCGCGCGAGAAGTTCATGGGCGACATCGTCAAGTTCACCGAGGCGACCGTCGGCGAGCTCGACACCAAGCTCAAGGACGTCCGCATCCCGCGCGCCAACCTCGGGCCGTGCCCGGTGTGCGGCCGCGACATCAACGAGAACCGCAAGGGCTATTCGTGCTGGGGCCGCGACGACCCGGGCTGCGGGTTCGTCATCTGGAAGGCGAAGGCCGGCAAGCAGCTGCCGGTGGCGGTGGCCCGCGAGCTGATCAAGACCGGCCGCACCGAGAAGCCCGTCACCGGCTTCAAGGGCCGGTCGGGCAAGAGCTTCCGGGCGCGGCTGGCGCTGATGCAGAACGAAGAGGGCAAGTGGCGCGTCGAGTTCGACGAGCCGTGGGCCAAGGAGGGCGCCAAGCCCCCCGAGGCCGAAGAGGCGAGCGAGGCCGGCGCCGAGGGCGCCGAGACCGCGGCCGCCGAGCAGTCCGCCGCCGCCTGACGCCGCCCTTCGGGGTCGCTCCGAAGCGTTTCCCGGGGCACCGGCGAACGTCAACGACGGCTTTCGAAGGCGGTACGGGCCGCTACGTGCAACCGGGTGGTTTCTGACGCTCCAGAGCGCACTGCTCGTCTTCGCGAGGCGTGCGCTCTGAGGTGTCAGCATGACTGCGGTTTCAGAGCACACCGCCCCCAACGGCGCGGTGTGTGCTCTGGGGCGTCAGGATTTCGCCGCCGACGCTCCGTCCCTCCTTCGAAAGCCGCCGTTGACGTTCGCCGATGCCTCGAACCCGGCCCCGGCCCGCCGAGGGACCGCCCGGGGCCGGCCCGCCCACCCCTAGCCGTCGGGGCCGCGCGCCAGTATTGGGCGCGTGCCCCTGACCCTCGTCCTCGGCCCGGCCAACTCCGCCAAGGCGGGGGTGGTGCTGGGTGACTACGCCGACGCCGCCCGTCGCGGAGCGCTGCTCGTGGTGCCCACGGCGGCCGACGCCCGCCACTACGCCGGCGAGCTGGCCGCCGACGGCGTGGTGCTGGGCTCGGTCCTCACCTTCAGTGGCCTGGCCGGGGAGGTCGCGCGCCGGGCGCAGTACGCCGGACGCCGCATCTCCGCGTTGCAGCGCGAGCGGATCCTGGAGCGGGTGCTGGCCGGCTCCCGCCTCGACGTCCTGCGCGCGTCGGCGTCGGCGGCCGGCTTCGCCGCGGCGGCCGGCGAGCTGATCGGCGAGCTCCAGCGGTCGCTGGTTGACCCCGGGCGCTTCATCGCCGCCCTGCGCGCCTGGGCGGCCCAGGACGTCCGTCGCGCACCCTACGCCCATGAGGTGGGGCGGATCTACGGCGACTATGTCCGCGAGCTCGACCGGAGCGGTCGCGTCGACCGCGAGCTGTACGCGTGGCGGGCCCTGGACGCGCTGCGCGCCGCACCGCAGCGATGGGGCGGCGAGCCGGTGTTCTTCTACGGCTTTGACGATCTCACCGCCCTCGAGCGCGACGCCGTGGAGACCCTGGCCCGTGTGGTGGGCGTCCAGGTCACGGTGTCGCTCACCTACGAGCCCGGTCGCGATGCGCTGGTGGCCCGGGCCGAGACCATGGAGGAGCTGCGGCCCCTGGCCGAGCGGGTCGTCGAGCTGCCCGCCCAGGATCAGTACTACGCCCCGGGCTCTCGGGATGCGCTGCACCACCTCGAACGGTCACTGTTCGCGGTGGCGCCGCCCGAGCGGGTGGACCCGGGCGATGCGGTCACGCTGCTCGAGGCTGGTGGGGAGCGCGCCGAGGCCGAGCTCGTCGCCGAGCAGGTCCTCGAGCTTGTCCGTGGCGGAGTGCGGCCGGGCGAGATCGTGGTCATCTACCGCTCGCGCGCCGCGGCGGCGCCGCTGCTGGCCCACGTCTTCGCGCAATACGGCATCCCGCTCGCTGCCGGCCACGCCCCGCCGCTCGTGCACACGCCGCTCGGGCGGGGGCTGCTGGGCGCGGCGCGGTGCGCGCTGCTGCCCGAGGCCGAGGCGCGCGCCGCCGACCTGCTCGACTACCTGCGCACTCCGGGCCGCCTCGACACCCCCGAGATCGCCGACGGGCTCGACGCCGAGGTGCGGCGCCAGGGCCTGCGCACCGCCGCGCAGGCGCGCGAGCAGCTGGGATGGGAGCTGCCCGAGCTCGATGAGCTGGTCCGCGTCGGCGATCCGGCGCGGGCGCTGTGCCGGCTGGCACGCCGGCTGTTCGCCGCCCCGCACCGCGGGACGGCGCCCACGCTGAGCGACGCGGAGGCCCTCGACGCGCGGGCGCTGCGCGCGGTGGTCAGCGCCGTCGACGAGCTCGATCAGCTCGACCTGACGCCGGCGCACGCCGAGCTGGTGGCGCTGCTCGAGCAGCTGACGGTGCCGCCCCCGGGGCCGGGGGGTTCCGTGTCCGAGACCGACGCGGTGCTGCTGGCCGAGCCGCTGGAGGTGCGCGCCCGGCGCTTTCGCGCGGTGTTCGTCTGCGGCTTGCAGGAGGGCGAGTTCCCGCGCGCCGCCACCCCCGAGCCCTTCCTCTCAGACGAGCGCCGCTTCGAGCTCGCCGCCGCCGGGGGCCTGCGCCTGCGCGCCCGCGAGGATGCCCTGCCCGCCGAGCGCTACCTCTTCTACGCGGCGCTCTCGCGCGCCACCGAGCGGGTGTTTTTGGCCTATCGCAGCTCCGATGAGGAGGGCAACCTGGCCCTGCCCTCGCCGTTCATCGCCGACGTGGCCGAGCTGCTGGACGCCGACTGGCCGGCGCGTCGGCGCCGGCGACTGCTCGCCGACGTGGTGTGGGACCCTCAGCGCGCCCCCACCGCCCGGGAGCGTGCGCGCGCCGCCGCCGACGGTGGCGCGGCTGCAAGCGGCGAGCCGCCGGTGGTGCGCCGCGTGCTCGGTGCGGAGGCACTGGGCCGTATCCGCCACACCGAGATCCTCTCGGCGGGAGCATTGGAGGCCTACGCCAACTGCCCGGTGCGCTGGCTCATCGAGCGCGAGCTCCAGCCGGAGGAGCTCCTGCCCGAGGCCGAGCCGCTGGCCCGCGGCAGCGTCATGCACGACCTGCTCGAGCGCCTGCTCGGTGAGCTCGACGGGCCGGTGACCCCGGACACCCTCGCCTCGGCCCAGACGATCCTGGATCGCCTGCTCGCCGAGCTGGCCTCCGGGGGCGGCCCCGCGCTGGGCGTGGGCAGCCCCGAGGTGGTGCGAGCGGGTGCGCTGCGCGCGATCGAGGCCGACCTGCGCCGCTACCTGGAGCACGAGGCGCGCAACGCGGGGGAGTGGCGGCCGCTGGGGTTGGAGCTGCGCTTCGGCTTCGAGGGCCAGGAGGGGTCGCTGCCGGCGCTCGAGCTCGGCGAGGGCGAGGGTCGTGTCCGTGTGCGCGGTCTGGTCGATCGCGTCGACGTCGACGGCGACGGGCACGCCGTGGTGCGCGACTACAAGTCCGGCGCGCGGCGCCAGGCGTGGTCGGCGGCGCGGTGGGCCGAGGATCGCCAGCTTCAGGTGGCCCTGTACATGCTGGTGGTCCGCCAGCTCACCGACCAGACGCCGGTCGCGGGCTTCTACCAGCCGTTGCGCGGCGACGACCTGCGGGCGCGGGGCGTCTTTGTCAAGGGGACGCCCGTGGGGTGCGGGGTGGTGGCCACTGACGCCCGCGCCGGCGAGGAGCTTGACGAGATGCTGGCCGACGCCGCGCAGCGCGCTGTGGCCCTGGCCGCCTCGCTGCGGGCGGGCGAGCTCGAGCCGTCGCCACAGAACTGCTCGCGCGAGGGCTGTCGGTACCCGGCCATCTGTCGCAGCCAGTGAGCGTGTCCCCGCCACTCGATCCACCCTTCGCGGGGGCCGGGGACGCGCCGTTCGCCGACGGCGGCGGCCCCGACGAGGCTGCCGGCGCGCCCACGCCGCCGGAGCGCCCCTGGACACCCGAGCAGCGGCGCGCCATCGACCGGCGCGCCGGCGACATGCTGCTCGACGCGGGCGCGGGGAGCGGCAAGACCTCGGTATTGGTGGAGCGCTTCGTTCAGTCAGTGCTCCAGGACGGCATCGACGTGGCGGCGATGCTCACCATCACCTTCACCGAGAAGGCGGCCGCCGAGCTGCGTGACCGGATCCGGATGCGGCTGCGGGAGCTGGGCGCCCCCGATGTCGCCCGGCGCACCGAGGGGGCCTTCATCTCCACCATCCACGGCTTCTGCGCCCGGGTGCTCCGCGTCAACGCCCTCGCCGCCGGCCTGGACCCGCAGTTCGCGGTCCTGGACCGCTCCCAGTCAGAGCCGCTGTCGGCGGCGGCGTTCGAGGCGGCGCTCGACGAGCTGGCGAGGGAGGGAGACGATGCGGGGGTCGTCGACCTCATCGCCGATTACAGCCAGTGGTCGCTGCGCGCCGCCGTCCTCGGCGTGTACGCGCAGCTGTGCTCGGCCGGACAGGAGCAGCCGCGGCTGCCCGAGATCGCGCCGGAGCAGCCCGGCGAGGCCGACGCCCGCACGGGCGAGCTGACGGCGGCGGCGCGCGCAGTGGCCGGGGAGCTGGCCGCCATCTCCGATCCGAGTCCTCGTGTCTGTGAGGCGATCGACCGGGTGGGTGCCTGCCTGGAGCTGCTCGCCGGCGGGGAGGTATGGCCCGCCGACCTGGGACGCGTCCAGTTGCCGCGCAACGGAGCGGCGCTGAGCACCGACGCCTGCGTGCGCTACACCGAGGCG
>DATJTQ010000047.1:0-31728 GCA_035503355.1 Solirubrobacteraceae bacterium | reverse complement strand
CGTCGGCCAGCATCGAGACGTCGGGGACGCCGCGGCGGCTGGCCAGGTCAAACCCGTTCTGGTAGGTGGGGCGCTTGAAGAGGATGCTGAAGCCGCCTCCACCGGCGGCGATGGCGATCGGCGCGTCGTTCCACACCTCCTCGGAGACGATCTGGTTGGAGGCGTTGAGGGTCACGTTCGTGCCCCCGACGCCGGTGACGAACGGGGAGGACGCCGGGTAGCTGACCGCCGTGCCGGCCAGCGGCCGCCCGTCGGGCGTCAGGCACGCCGAGGAGCCGTCGTCGCCGCTGGAGGCCAGCACCGAGATGCCGCTCGCCGCGGCCATGGCCAGCGCGCCCTCGTAATGACGCAGGCCCCCGTTGCCGATGGACAGGCGCGTCGCCTCCTCACACGAGCCCAGGGAAGCCGAGATCACGTCGGGCTTGCTGCCCGGGTTGCGCAGCGGCGCGGTCAGCGAGTTGAGGACCTCGACGGCGGTGGGGCGCGACTCGTAGACGTCCACGGCCCTGAGCTTGGGCGCCGCGGCGTCGAGGACCTCGAGGTCCAGGGTCGACTCCCCGCCGGGCGCGAGCGGCTTCTTGAGCCCGACCCCGAAACCGTTGATGGCGGGGGTGGCCAGGCCAAAGCACTTGGAGAAGCTGCGCAGGTCCGAGTAGCGGAACCCGTCGATCTCGATGAGTGCGACGCGCTCGCCCTGTCCCTCCAGCCCCCCGGCCTGCAGCGGGGCGTAGTTGTAGGCGGTGAGGTACTGGTTGGGCGTGAACCCCGACTGGGTGGTCGCCGCCGAGCAGCCGGCCGCCGTCCCGGTCCGCGGCGAGTAGCCGGACTCGTCGTCGGCGTTCTCCACGCCCGCGGCGGCCTTGTGCGGGAAGGCGGCGTCGCTGGACTCCGACGGGGTCGAGGAGCCGAACAGCGGCTGGGTGTTGAGGCCCACCACGCCGGTCACGTCGTCGCGCAGCGCCGCGGGGATGCGCACGCTGCTCTCAGGGGCCATGAAGGTGGCGGCGTGGGCACGCGCGCCGGCGGAACGGAAGTTGCCCAGCGCGGTCCCGAACATGCGTCCCGCCTGCGCCACCCGTAGCGTGGCGTCGGCAAACAGGCCCGTGACGTCGACCTTGACGCCGGTGGCCCCGGCCCGGCGCAGGTAGCGGGTGACCCGGGTGCGCTCGGCCGCGGAGGCGCCGAAGCGCTGGGCCAGGTTGGCGATGGAGTCAAACTGCCCGTACTCGGGCGACTTGGGATCAGACACCGCAGTGGCGAATTGCTGCAGCCCGGTGAGGTTCGCCTTCAGCGGCAGCGCCAGCGACACGCTGCCGTTGGCCGGCGCGGCGCCCAGCCAGGTCCAGTGGGTGCTCGAGCTGGTGGCGGCCAGCGCGGGGGTCGCGCATGCCGCCGCGACGGCCAGGACGGTCAGCACGCAGGCCGCGGCCGCCACCCCGATCCGGGCGCGGTCACGCACCCGACTCAATCCCCAGTTCGAAATACCCATGAAGTGATCACTCCCTGTTGTGACTGACCGGCACGATTGTGTCCCGGGCGGGGCCGGCACAGTCTCCTGCTGTGGGAGATCGTTGCATACCCCAACACCGCGACACGTTGATCGGTGCGGTGCCGGGCACCCCGAAGCCCAGCTCTGCTCCGCGTTTAGGAGCCGTCGCCCGTCGAGGTGCCGAAGCCCAGGTCCTGGAGGTCGGCATGACGCACCAACTCGCCGCCCCGCACGTAGGGGACGATCTCGGCGCGCAGCTCGCGGCGGACCGCCTCCAGCCGCGCCACCTCGGCGCCCAACTCGTTGGCGCGCTTCTGCAGCGAGGCGACCTTGCGGGCCATCGAGTCCAGCTGCTGCTCGAGCTCGAACACCCGCTCGACCCCGGCCAGGTTCATGCCCAGATCCGCGGTCATCTCCTGGATGCGGCGCAGGCGGTCCACGTCCTTCTGTGAGTACAGGCGCGTGCCCTTGGGCGAGCGCTGAGGCTCGATCAGCCCGCGGGCTTCGTACATGCGCAACGTCTGCGGGTGCATGTCGGCCAGCTCGGCGGCGACCGAGATCATGAACACGCCGCGGTCCGAGGAGACCTCGACGCGGGTCGTGGCGCGGACGCGGCGGGACGCCATCACGCGCCCTCGCCGCCGGCCGCGGCGAACAGCCGCTCGCGCGGGTTGCCGTTCATGACCTTCGAGAGCCTTTCAACGGCCTCGGACTGCTCCGGGGAGAGCGTGGCGGGCACGTCGAGCACGAAGCGGTAATGGATGTCGCCGTTGCCCTTGCCGGCCAGCCGAGCCGGGCCCTCGCCCCGCAACCGCTGCACGGTGCCGGGCTTGGTCCCGGCAGGCACCCGCAGCCGTTTTGACCCGTTGAGCGTCGGCACCTCGATGACGGCGCCCTGCAGGGCCTCGGGGATGGTCAGCGGCACCTCGACCTCGAGGTTGTCGCCGTTGCGCTTGAACACCGAGGACTCGGCCACGCGCGTGATCACGTAGAGGTCACCGGCCGGCCCGGGGTCGCCGCCGGCGCCGAAGCCGGGCTCGCCCTTGCCGGCCAGCCGGATCCGGCTGCCGTCCTTGACGCCGGCGGGGACGTTGACGCGCATCCGCTTGACCGAGCGCTGGGCGCCCGAGCCCTGGCACGTGGGGCACGGATCATCGATGACGGTGCCCGAGCCGTGGCAGTTGGAGCACGGCTGGGACATGGAGAAGATGCCCTGGCTCTGGGCCTCCAGCCCCCGACCGTTGCACACCGGGCAGACCCGCGGAGAGGTCCCCGGCTTGGCGCCTGACCCCCGGCAGGTCGGGCACGGCGACGACGTCGGGACCGCCAGCGGCACCTGCGCGCCGTTGACAGCCTGATCGAAGGTCAGCGACACCTCGGTCTCGAGGTCGCGGCCGCGCTGTTGGCGCGGGCGGCCTGCGCGGGCCGAGCCGCGGCCGGCCGTGCCCCCGGCAGCCCCCCCACCACCGCCTCCGAACAGATTGGAGAGGATGTCGGAGAAGTTGCCGGCCACGTTCTCAAAGCCGCCGCCGCCCGGCTGGCCGAAGCCACCCAGAAAGCCGCCGCGATCGTACGCCTTGCGCTTGTCGGGATCCGACAGGACGTCGTGCGCCTGCGAGATCTCCTTGAAGCGCTCCTCGGCCTTCTTGTCGCCCTGATTGGTGTCGGGGTGATACTGGCGCGCGAGCTTGCGGTAGGCCTTCTTGATCTCCTCCTCGGAGGCGTTCTTGCCGACCCCGAGGGTCTTGTAGTAGTCAGGCCGGTCAGCCACTGGTGTTCACCTTCCCTGGTTAGCCGGCGACGACGACGCGCGCAGGGCGCACGACGCTCTCGCCCATGCGGTAGCCGCGCTGGAACACCTCCACCACGACTCCGGGCTGGGCGCCCTCTACCGGCTGCTGGGCCACCGCCTCGTGGTACTGGGGATCAAACGGCTCGCCCTCGGGCGAGTAGCGCTCGATGCCCACGTTGCCCAGGGCGGAGATCAGGTCGGCGTGGACGTGCTTGAGGCCCGCCACCAGTGACTCGGCCCCGTTGCCGCCATCGCCGGCCACCACCTCGTCGGCATGGGCCAGGGCGCGATCGAGATTGTCGATCGCGGGCAGCAGCGCGAGCGCGAGCTTGGCCGCACCGCGCTCCTGCGCGATGACGGCCTCGCGGGCGGTCCGCCGGCGGTAGTTCTCGAAGTCGGCCTGGGTCCGCTGGGCCAGCGCCAGGTACTCGTCGGCCTTGCGGGCCTTGGCGGTCAGGTCGTCCAGATCGCAGGATGACCCGGGCCCCTCGGCCGCGGTCGGCGCGGGGCCGGCGGGAGCGGCGTCGTGGCCCTCGGGAACGCCCGGCGGCGCCTGAGGCAACTCGGCCTCAGGCGCCTGCTGATCCGTCACCGAATCAGGCGCGTGATTGGTGTGATCGTGGGACATCGGGCATTACTTCCCTTCGTCCACGACCTCGGCGTCGACCACGTCCTCCTCGGCGCTCGCGCCGTTCTCGGACGAGGCGCCGTTGGCTCCGCTGCCGTCCTCGCCGGACGCGGCGGCCTGCTCCTGAGCGCGCTGGTACATCGCCTCGGAGACCTTGTGGAACGCGGACTGCAGCGCCTCGGTCTTTGAGTTGATGTCAGCCGCGTCCTCGGAGGTCAGCGACTCGCGGACGGCCTTGATCGCCGCCTCGATCTCCTCCTTGGAGGAGCTGTCGATCTGCTCATCGAGGTCCTTGAGCTGGCGCTCGGCCTGGTAGGCCGCGTTCTCGCCGTTGTTGCGGGCCTCGGCCAGCTCGCGCTGGCGCTTGTCGTCCTCAGCGTGGGACTCGGCGTCGGTCACCATCCGCTTGATCTCGTCCTCGGAGAGCCCCGAGCCGGAGCGGATCTCGATCTTCTGCTCCTTGTTGGTGCCGAGGTCCTTGGCGGACACGTTGAGGATGCCGTTGGCGTCGATGTCGAACGCCACCTCGATCTGCGGGATGCCACGCGGCGCCGGCGGGATGCCGGTGAGCTGGAACTTGCCCAGCGACTTGTTGTAGGTCGCCATCTCGCGCTCGCCCTGCAGGACGTGGATCTCCACGCTCGGCTGGTTGTCCTCCGCGGTGGAGAACACCTCGGACTTGCGCGTCGGGATGGTGGTGTTGCGCTCGATCAGCTTGGTCATCACGCCGCCCTTGGTCTCGATGCCCAGGGTCAGCGGGGTCACGTCGAGCAGGAGGACGTCCTTGACGTCTCCGGCCAGCACGCCCGCCTGGATGGCGGCGCCCACGGCCACGACCTCATCGGGGTTGACGCCGCGGTGCGGCTCCTTGCCGGTGAGCTCCTTGACCTTCTCCTGCACCGCGGGCATACGGGTCATGCCGCCGACCAGTACGACGTGGTCGATGGTACCGGCGCCCTTCTCCTTGGCGTCGTCGAGCGCCTGGCGGACCGGGGCGACCGTGCGGTCGAGCAGGTCAGCGGTGAGCTCGTTCATCTTGGCGCGCGTTAGGCGCGTGTCGAGATGCTTGGGGCCGCTGGTGTCAGCGGTGATGAACGGCAGGTTGATCTGGGTCTCCTGGGTGGTGGAGAGCTCGATCTTGGCCTTCTCGGCGGCCTCGTAGAGCCGCTGCAGCGCCATCGGATCGGCCGCCAGGTCGATGCCCTGCGACGCCTTGAAGTCCTTGACCAGCCAGTCCACCAGGGCCTTGTCGAAGTTGTCGCCGCCCAGGTGGTTGTCACCCGCGGTGGCCTTGACCTCAAACACGCCGTCGCCGATCTCCAGCACCGACACGTCAAAGGTGCCGCCGCCGAGGTCGAAGATGAGGATCGTCTGGTCGGTCTCCTTGTCGAGCCCGTAGGCGAGCGAGGCGGCCGTCGGCTCGTTGATGATGCGCTTGACGTCGAGACCGGCAACCTTGCCGGCGTCCTTGGTCGCCTGGCGCTGGTCGTCGTTGAAGTACGCCGGGACGGTGATGACCGCTGAGTCCACGGTCTCGCCCAGGTAGGCCTCGGCGTCGGCCTTCAGCTTGCCGAGGATCATCGCCGAGATCTCCGGCGGGGAGTACTGCTTGCCGGCCGCGTCGACGCGGACGTCGCCGCCCGGTCCCGATACGACCTTGTACGGCACGATCGACTCCTCCTCGCGCACCTCGGCCTCCTTGCGGCCCATGAAGCGCTTGATGGAGAAGATCGTGTTCTGCGGGTTGGTGACCTGCTGGCGCTTGGCAACGGTGCCGACCAGCCGCTCACCACCGCTGGTGAATGCGACCACCGACGGAGTCGTGCGCCCACCTTCGGCGTTCTCGATCACCGTCGGCTCGCCACCCTCGAGCACGGCCATACAGCTGTTGGTCGTACCGAGGTCGATTCCGATCGTCTTTCCCATGGTTCTTGTCTGCTCCCTTGCGGTTACAAAAATCTGAGTCAGAGACTAGCAGATCTGTCGCGGCGTGCTCGGGAGCGCTCGAGGGTGCCGAAGGAACGTCGACGGCGGCTATCGCGGAGGGGCGGGGCGGTTCGAGCGTTCCCGGCGAGCCCCTCAACGGCGACTGTGGGAGATAACCATCACGACGTAACCGTTATCTACCAACCAACATCCGCGGCCACCCAGGTCCACCTTCGATAGCCCGCCGTTCCAGCCACGCCGGCGCCCCAGCCACAGGCCGACCCCCACCGGCAACCCAACCCGTCACCCAAAAGAGAAAGCGCTCGGGCACATCCGCTGCAGCGCACATCCCACGCAGTCAGGCCGCCGCGCGTGACACGTCCGCCGCCCATGCCGCAGCAGGTTGATGTGAAACTCGAGCTCCTGGCCGCGCGGCGTGATGGCGAGCATCTCGTCGTGCATCTCCTCGAAGGGGGCCTTGGGGCGAAACAGGCCCAGCCGCGTCCCCACGCGCGAGACGTGGGTGTCCACCGGGACGTCGCGCATCCCCAGCGCGAACAGCAGCACGCAGGCGGCGGTCTTGCGCCCCACGCCCGGAAGCGCGGTGAGGTAGGTCTGGGCCTCCGGCACCGTCATGCCTGCCAGCCCGTCGAGCGAGATCGGCCCTGAGGGCGCGATCGCCTGGAGGATCGACTTGATACGCGCCGACTTGACCTTGGAGATGCCGCCCGGGCGAATCGCCTCCTCGATCTCGTCCACCGGCGCATCGCGGACCGCCTCCCACGTCTCCAGGCGCTCGCGCAGCCGCAGGTAGGCGACGTCGCGGTTGCGGTCATTGGTCGACTGGGAGAGCACGGTGAGGATCAGCTCGGCGATGGGGTGCCCGTGCGCGCCCCATCCCGGGATGCCGTAGACCAGCCGCAGGCGGTCGCGGACGGTGCGGATCCGGCGGGCCGGCGGGCGTTTGAAGTCGAGGGTGGCCACGCCGCGGACGTTATCCTCGGGCGGGCGTGGCCGTCGACGAGCACACGATCACAGTCGCCGAGGCCTCCGTCTTCTATCGCCGAGCACCGGCTCAGGACACCGAGGTGCTCTACCTGCACAGCGTTCCGACGAGCTCGGACGACTGGCTGGCGCTGCTCGAGGTCACCGGCGGGCTGGCGCCCGACCTACCCGGCTTCGGGCGCACCGACAAGGCCGGCAGCCTCGACTACTCGCTGACCGCCTACGTGGGGTTCGTCGAGGAGTTCCTCGATGCGCTCGAGGTCGGCGAGGTGGTGCTGGTCGGCCACGGCTGGGGCGCGGCGATCGGCCTCGTCTTCGCCCAGCGCCATCCGGAGCGGGTGACCCGGCTGGCCGTGATCGACGCCATCCCTCTGCTCGAGGGCTTCCAGTGGCCCCGGGTGGTGCGCTGGACGCGGCGCCCCGGCGTGGGCGAGCTGCTGATGGGATCGGTCAACCGCTGGCTGCTGGCCCGGTTCCTGCGCAGCGGCAGCGCCACGCCCGAGGCCTGGCCCGATGCGCGCGTCGACGCCGTGTGGGACCAGTTCGATGAGGGCACGCTACGCGCCATCGTGCGCCTGCAACGCTCCGTCGACACAACCACACTCGCCGGACTCGGCCGGGATCTCGCCGACCTGCAGCAGCCGGTGCTGGTGCTGTGGGGCGAGCAGGACCCGTGGCTGGCGCCCTCCTTCGCCGACGCCTACGGCCGCCTGCTCCCCCACGCCACGGTGGAGCACGTCCCCGGCGCGGGGCACTGGCCGTGGCTCGACGTACCGTCGCTGGCCGAGCGTCTGACAGGCTTCCTGGCATGAGCGCCACCGTCGCGCGCCCGCAGGCGCCCGCGCGCGTCCGACCTCCGGCGCCCCCAGAGTCCCCGGCGCCCGGCCGCCGGTGGCGCGAGCTGGCCCCGGTCGGCCTGTCGGCGGTGCTCGCGGCGGTCTACGTGATCGTCTCGCCCGCCACCCACGATCTCGCCGCGCATCTGTTCCGCGCGCAGCTCTTCGCGACCCAGGGGTTCGGGCTGTGGAACAACGACTGGTACGGCGGCCACCACATCCTGGGCTACAGCGTCCTGTTCCCGGCGCTGTCGGCGCTGCTGACCCCACAACTGGCCGCCGCGCTGGCCGCCCCCGCCACCGCGGCGCTGTTCGCAGGGCTGACCCGCCGGCACTTCGGGCCCAGCGCGTGGCCGGCGGCGCTCGTCTTCGCCGCCGCCACCGCGATCAACCTCTACACCGGCCGGCTGGCGCTGGCCGTCGGGATCCTGCCGGGACTCGGCGCGATGGTCGCCCTGGACCGCGGCCGCTGGGCTGTCGCGGCCACGCTGGCCTTCCTGGCCGCCCTGTTCAGCCCGGTCGCCGCGCTCTTCGTCGCTCTGGCCGCCGCCGGCCATGCGCTGGCCGCGCTGATCACCCATCGCCGGCTTGGACCGTCACTGCCCGGTGCCGCGTGCGTGGCCACCGCGCTGGTTCCGGTGCTGGCGCTGGCCGTCGCCTTCCCCGAGGGCGGAACCGAGCCGTTTGCCCTGGGCACGCTGCTACCGGTGTTCGCCGTCTGCGTGGTGGCGTTCTTCGCCGTCCCGCGGCCGTTGGTGACCCTGCGCGCCGGGATCGCGGTGTACGCGCTCGCCCTGCTCATCATCTTCGCCATCCCCTCCCCCATCGGCAGCAACGCCGCCCGCCTCGGCGGACTGCTGGCCGCGCCGCTGGCGGTCCTGCTGTGGTGGGGGCGGCGTCCGGTGCTGCTGGCGCTGTGCGCCGCGCCGCTGCTCTACGTGGGGTGGCAGGCGCCGGTCGCCGACGTGGCCGCTCTCGCCGGTGATCCGTCCACGAGCGTGGCCTACTACCAGCCGCTCCTGCACTTTCTCCGTACGCAGCCGGGCGGGCGCCACGGCGCCTTCCGCATCGAGATCCCGTTCACGAACTCGCACTGGGAGGCCGATCGCGTGGCCCCCGAGTTTCCTCTGGCCCGGGGCTGGGAGCGCCAGCTGGATCGCTCCGAGAACCCGGTGTTCTACGACGGCCGTCTCACCGCGTCGAGCTACGAGCACTGGCTGCACGCCAACGCGATCCGCTATGTGGCGCTGCCCGACGCGACGCTTGATTTCTCCGCGCGCCAGGAGGCGGCGCTCGTCCGCGCCGGGCAGCCGTACCTGCGACCGGTGATGCGCTCGGCCCACTGGCGCGTCTATGCCGTGGTCGACCCGACCCCACTCGCCCAGGGCGCGGCGTCGGTGCGTGCCATGGGCTCTGACTGGGTTGCCCTCCGGGCGCGACGGGCCGGGACCGCCCTGGTGCACGTCCACTTCACGCCGTACTGGGCGCTGAGCGGCGGGGCGGGCTGCGTGTCGCGGGCCGGCAACGCGACGCGGCTCACCCTTCGGCGCGCCGGTTCCGTGCGGCTTGTGATCCGGTTTTCAGTGGGACGGATCGGCGCCAGCTCGCCGCGCTGCACCTGACGCCGACCCACGCGTCGCCTAACCGGGTCCTGTCGGCTGCCTAACCGGGCCGAGACAACCGCCTCTATAAGATTTTTTTACAACTCGATGCGAGGGCGACTGAGAAACATTGAGTCCCGTGTGCTTCCGCACGGTTGGGGCGACGTCTTTCGGCAGCTGGGACTGTTCGTCGGCGCCTACCTGCTCTACCAGCTGGTCCGCGGTCTGGTCGACGGCAACGACGTGGCCAAGGCGACGTGGAATGCCTACAAGGTGATCAGTCTCGAGCAGGCGCTCCACATCTTCGTCGAGCCCGGCATCCAGACGTGGACGTCGCACCGGAAATGGCTGATGGACATCGCCGATTCCACCTACCTCAACGCCCACTACGTAGTGACGATCGGCGGGCTGGTGTGGATCTACCTGCGCCGTAACGACTCGTTCTACTTCGTGCGCAACATGTTCATGGTGGCGATGGCCTTCGCGCTCGTGGGCTACGCCCTGTATCCGACGGCGCCGCCGCGGCTGATGCCCGAGTGGGGCTTCACGGATTCGATCCAGCAGTTCACGGGCATCACCGTCGAGCACGGACCGACCAGCGCCCTGCTCAACCTCTATGCCGCCATCCCCTCCATGCACGTGTGCTTCTCGCTGATGGTCGGCTGGCCCATGGCCCGCCTCGTCAAGCACCGGCTGGCCGCGGTGGCGTGGGCCTTCTATCCGATTTTCATCACCTTTGTGGTCATCGCCACCGGAAACCACTACCTCACCGACGCCATCCTGGGCGCGGTCACCGCCCTGGCATCAGCCGTGCTGTCCAAGCAGCTGCTGGCCCGGGCCAGACCCGACGCGTGGGCGTTCGGGCAAGCAGCCGCTTAACCGCCTACGCTGTTGTCGCGGATGGCGTCGCCAAGTTCTCCTCCTCGCTCGCATGAACCACGCCAGCGCCGACCCCGGTCGGGGCGAGCGGGGCGGACGGGACCGACGACCCAGGAGCTCATGCGCGACCGGCTCATCGAGAGCCGCCTCACCCCCAACGCCATCTCGCTGACGGGGTTCGCACTGAACCTCGCGGCCGCCGCGCTGGTGGTGGACCGGATGTTCTTCCTGGGGGGCATCGCCTTCATCGTCGGCTCCATCATGGACACCCTCGACGGCCGCTACTCGCGGATGTCGGGCAAGGGGACGCCGTTCGGCGCCTTCCTTGACTCCACGCTTGACCGCCTGGAGGAGGGCATCGTGCTCACCGCCGTGGCCGCCTACTTCGCTGCTCGCCACAACCAGGTCGCCGTCGCGGCTGTGGTGATCGCCGTGCTCGCCTCGCTGATGGTCTCCTACACGCGCGCCCGCGCGGAGGCGCTGGGCGTGGAGTGCAAGGTGGGCCTGGCCACCCGCCCGGTGCGCGTCGTCATCCTCTCCATCGGCCTCGTCTTCGCCCGCGGCGCATCGCTGGGGAACTTCGAGCTGCTGGCGCCGGCCGTGTACGTGCTCGCCGCACTGAGCCTGGTCACCGTCATCCAGCGCATCTGGCACGTGCGCAGCGAGCTGACCCGCGTCCCGCAGCCCGAGTAGCCCCGGCGCGTTCCGGTAGACCGAGCGGTATCCTCACCGCGTGAGCGCGACACCCGCCACACAGGGCCGCGGCCGCGGCGCCCGCGAGCGCATCATCACCGCCGCCCGCGACGTCTACTTCCGGCGCGGCATCAACGTCATCGGGGTCACGGAGCTGTGCGCCGAGGCCCGGGTCTCCAAGCGGACGCTCTACCAGCAGTTCTCCAGCAAGGACGAGGTCCTCGCCGCCTACTTGAGCGACTTGGCGGCGGACCCCCATTACGCGCCCAACGCCGTGCTGCGCCGACAGGACCTCGCGCCCCGGGCGCGCCTGCTCGAGCTCTACGCCACCCTGGGCGAGGGCCGGCGCCCCCTGCGCGGCGATCCCTTCGTCAACGCGGCGATCGAGCTCTCAGACCCCAACCATCCCGCGCGCCGCATCATCGCCACCTACAAGGAAGACTTCGCGCAGCGCCTCTCGGACCTGGCCCGCGAGGCGGGCGCCCGCGGTGCCGACCGGCTCGGCGCGCAGCTGGCGCTGCTCTACGACGGAGCGGCCGCCCGCGTCGCCCTCTTCAACAGTCCCGAGCCCGCCTCCGAGGCCCAGGCGCTCGCCGCCGCGCTCCTGCGCGCGGTCATGGACTGACCCGCTCGCGTCGCGGGTCGACGCTGAGTCAGAACCTGGCGTTAAACACCAGGTTTGTACTCAGCGTCGCGAGGAGAGCGGCCAAGGGCGGATCGCCTCGCGCGGCGCGCCGACAGCCTTGCCAGCAGGACAGGGAGTAGCCAAGTACACTTATAAGTTTACTGAGGTGACTGTCGCCGTCCACGGGAGGGGCAAACGGAAACCGCTCGGTGTACCAAATGGTGTAACGCTGGGGCGGGTGTGGCATATCTTGTAGCGATGCCCGCCGTCACCGTGAGCGGGCCCCGAATGTGAGAGAAGGGACACCCCCACGTGACCACCACCAACGGTTCCTCCAATGGCACCGCGCGTCACCAGCACGAAAAGGTCCGCGTCGCCATCATCGGCGTGGGCAACTGCGCCAGCTCGTTCGTGCAGGGCGTGCAGTACTACAAGAACGCCGACCCGGCCCAGCAGGTGCCCGGGCTCATGCACGTCGACCTCGGCGGCTACCACGTGCGTGACATCGAGTTCTCCGCCGCCTTCGACATCGACGCCGACAAGGTGGGCAAGGACCTGTCCGAGGCGATCTTCGCCGGGCAGAACAACACCCTGAAGCTCGGAGACGACGTGCCCAAGATGGGCGTCGAGGTCATGCGCGGCATGACCCACGACGGCCTCGGCCGTTACCTCAAGGAGAAGATCACCAAGGCGCCCGGCCCCACCGCCGACATCGTCGAGGTGCTCAAGGACACGCGCACCGACGTCGTCGTCTCCTACCTCCCGGTCGGCTCCGAGCAGGCCACCAAGTGGTACGTGGAGCAGATCCTCGAGGCCGGCTGCGGCTTCGTGAACTGCATCCCGGTGTTCATCGCCCGCGAGGACTACTGGAACAAGCGCTTCAAGAAGGCCGGCCTGCCCGTCATCGGCGACGACATCAAGTCCCAGGTGGGCGCCACCATCGTTCACCGCGCGCTGGCTCGCCTCTTCCATGACCGCGGCGTCAAGCTCATGCGCACCTCCCAGCTCAACGTGGGCGGCAACATGGACTTCTACAACATGCTCGAGCGCGACCGCCTGGAGTCCAAGAAGATCTCCAAGACCAACGCCGTCACCTCGATCATGGGCCATGAGCTCCCGCCCGAGGACGTCCACGTGGGCCCGTCGGACTACGTGCCGTGGCTGACTGACCGCAAGTGGGCCCACATCCGCCTCGAGGGTCAGGCCTTCGGCGACGTGCCTCTCACCGCGGAGCTCAAGCTCGAGGTGTGGGACTCCCCCAACTCGGCCGGCATCGTCACCGACGCGGTGCGCTGCTGCAAGCTGGCCCTCAACAACGGCCTCTCCGGCCAGCTGGACGGCCCCAGCTCCTACCTCATGAAGTCGCCGATGAACCAGCGGCCCGACAGCGAGGCGCGCGATCTGACCGAGGCGTTCATCGCCAAGTACTCGCGCAAGCCGGTGGCCGCGGCCACCAAGGCCAAGGCGCCCGCAAAGAGCCGGGCCAAGGCCGCCGCCAAGGCCTGACGCCGCACCCGGCGGCTACGGACTCAGAGCGCCCGCTGCAAGGCGGGCGCGAGGTCCCCGCGCCGGCGCACCACCACGTCGTCCAATCCGAGCCAGGCCGCGGTGAGACGCAACTCCGCGGCCAGCTCGGCGGCGACGTGCCCATGATCGACGCCGGGCTCGGCAAACGCGGCCTGGACGAGCAGGGATCCGTTCTGGCGGTCTGACTTGAGGTCCACGCGCCCCACCAGCGCATCGCCGAGCAGGAACGGCAACACGTAGTAGCCATGCACCCGCTTGGCCGCGGGCACGTAGATCTCGATCCGGTAGCGAAAGCCGAACAGCCGCTCGGCGCGCGGGCGAAACCACACCACCGGGTCAAACGGCGACAGCAGCGCCCGCGCCTCGATGCGCCGCGGCCGGCGCGCCTGCGGCCACAGGTAGGCCGGGGCGCCCCAGCCGGCCACCTGCACCTCGACGAGCTCGCCGGCGGCCGCCAGCTCCGCCACGCGAGCCTTGGAGTCCGCCCGGGGCAGGCGGAAGTAGTCGCCCAGGTCAGGCTCGGTGGCCACGCCGAGCGCGGCGGCGGCGATGCGCACCAGCTCACGCTGGGCCTCGGCGGGCTCGGGCGTGGGCGCGGCCACGACCTCCGGCGGCAGGACCCGCTCGGGCAGGTCATACAGGCGCTCGAAGTTCACGCGCCCGGCAGCCACCACCTGGCCCGTATAGAAGAGGTACTCCAGGGCGATCTTCCCGTCGTGCCAGTTCCACATGTCGCCCGCCTGGCGCGCGGGCCGCGGGATGCCGGTGGCGCTGGCGCGGATGGGGCCCTGCTCTGTCACCAGCTCCAGCGTGTCGGCGACAAGCTCGGGGCGCTCACGGATGACCCGCCGGATCGACCCCCACGCCTCGGCATCGACATCGGCCATGCGCCAGCGAAACAGCGGGTGGCTCTCCACCGGGATAAGCGAGGCCTCGTGGGCCCAGTACTCGACCAGCCGCCGCGTCGGGCGCGCTGCGTCGTGGGCGGAGAGGCGGTCCAGCAGTGAGCGGTCATACGGCCCCAGGCGCGAGAACACCGGCATGTAGTGCGCGCGGCTGAACACGTTGACCGAGTCGAGCTGCAGCACGCCGAGGCGCTCCACCAGCTCGCGGATCTGGCGCGTGCCCGCGGGCCTGGGTGGCCGCGGGCGGCCAAATCCCTGGGCGGCGAGCGCGATGCGCCGCGCGGCGGCGGCGCTCAGCGTGGGCGGCGCGATGGTGATCACGGGATCACTGTGCCGGATCACGCGGCCGGATGCGGTCCGCGGTCCACAGGGCGCGCCGCGCGCCACAGGCGGCTCAATAACATGTGGTCCGTGCCCGCGCCCCAGCGTCTGGCCATCGCGCAGGTGACTCCATTTGCGTGGGAAGTGGCCAACGAGGTCAACGAGTACGTCGCGCGGGTGTCCGATGAGCTGGCCGCCCGCGGCCATCACGTTCTCATCGTCGCCCCATCGGAATCCGCCGCGCTCGTGCGCGACAGCCGCCGCACGCTGCGCTCGCGCCCCGAGGAACTGCTCGGCGACGGCGACAGCAACGGCGACAGCAGGGACGGGGAGGGCGCCGTCCGCGTCCTCGGCGTGGGCGAGGTCCTCCCCTTTGCCCCCGCCCGGCGACGGACCGCCTCGCTGCCCGTCGACGTGGCCCGCACGATCGAGGAGGCGCTGACCGCGCTCCCGCTCGACATCGTCAACGTCCACGAGCCGTTCGCCCCCAGCGCGTCCAGCGCGGCGCTTCGCCACTCTCGCGCACTGAACGTCGGCAGCTTCCACGCGCCCACCGAGCGGGTGCTGTCCACCCAGCTCACCGGCCCGCTGTCGCGATTGCTGTTCTCGCGCATGGACGCGCGCACCGCCAGCTACGCCGCCACGCGCAACCTGCTCCAGCACTACTTCCCGGGCGAGTACACCGTGATCGCCCCCGGCGCCGATGTTTCACCGGAACGGGCGCCGGCGGCGGTGCCGGAGATCGTGATGATCGCCACCGAGGAGCGCGCCGCCCTGCGCATCTTCCTGCGCACGCTGCGCACCCTGCCGCCCGATGCGCCGTGGCACGCCACCGTGTGGTACCCGCGCCCCACGGCCCCGCCGGCGACGCTTCCGCGCCTGTTGCGCGAGCGTGTGACCTTCGTGGAGGCGTCGGAGCGCAACGAGGCCGAACTGCTGCGCAGCGCCGATATCGCCGTGTTCGCCTCCGAGGGGCTGCGCGCCACCCCGGGGACGCTGGTGCGCGCCCTCGGCGCCGGAGCGGTGCCGGTGGCCTCGCGCCTACCCGCCTACGAGGAGGTGCTGGGCGACGGGGAGTGCGGCTTCATGTTCGAGCCGGGCGAGACGGCGACGCTGACCGCGCACCTCCAGCGGCTGGTGGCCGAGCCGGACCTGCGCGAGCGGGCCAACCGCGAGTCCGCGCGCCGGCGCCAGTCGCTGGGCTGGGGACGCGTCGCGTCCGAGCTCGAGGCCATCTACCTCGACCTCGCCGGCCGGCGCCGCGAGGAGATCAGCGACACCACGGTGCGCGCCCGGCTGGCCTCGCGCCCCCTCATCGACGTCGACCTGCACATGCACACCGACCACTCCTACGACTGCGCCACGCCCGTGGAGGTGCTCCTCGCCGAGGCGCGCACGCGCGGCCTCGGCGCCATCGCCGTCACGGACCACAACGAGATCTCCGGCGCGCTCGAGGCCCGCGCCAAGGCCAACGGGATCAAGGTGATCGTGGGCGAGGAGGTCAAGACCAAGGAGCAGGGCGAGGTCATCGGCCTGTTCATCGAGGAGAAGATCCCGCGGGGGATGACGCTGCAGCAGACGATCGACGAGATCAAGCGCCAGGGTGGCGTCGTGTACGTGCCGCACCCGTTTGACCGCATGCACTCGGTGCCTGACTACGAGCACCTTCTGGCGGTCATCGACGACGTGGACGCCATCGAGGTCTTCAATCCGCGCATCGCCATCTCGGAGTTCAACGAGGAGGCGGTGCGCTTCGCGGCCAAATACCGCATCCCGGCGGGAGCCGGGTCAGACGCGCATGTGCCTCAGGGTCTGGGCTCGGTCCGCATCCGCATGCGGGATTTCAACGGGCCCGAGGAGTTCCTCGAGTCGCTGCGCGACGCCGACATCATCCGCAACCCGGCGAGCCTTCTCTACGTGCAGGCACTGAAGTTTCTCCAGACCAAGGCGATGCCCGGAGCGGCCCGCCGGGCGAGCCGCGAGCGGCGGGTGAGGCGGGCCACCGGGCGCAAGTCCTGATGCAGCCGCAAGGACAAGCACGGGGTCCGTCCAATCCGACTGGGGTGCCGGCAACCGACGACGAGATCCGAGAGAAGTACCTCGAGCGCGCGATCCGCGAGCTCAACGCGTTCGCCCGCCGTCTGGGCGACTGCACGCACTGCCCTCGCGGCCAGCTGATGCCCGTCCTGGGCTCGGGCCATCCACAGGCCGACATCTTCATGGTCAAGTACTCGGCGCGCCCCTCCGAGGTCGAGGAGGGCGTCGCCTTCTACGGCCGCACCGGCAATGCGTTGATGAAGTCGCTCAAGCGCCTGAACATCGATCCGCTGGCCGTCTACGGCACGCTGTGCGTCAAGTGCCCCGTCGCGGATCCCGCGATGGCCGACCCGGGATGCGTCGGCCGCCTCATCGAGGAGCTGGCCATCGTCCAGCCCAAGATCGTGGTGATCATGGGCGAGGACGCGCTGAGCGTGGTCAACGATCTGGAGGTGCCCCTCTCGCGTGAGCTGGCGGACAGGCCCGGAGAGCTCCAGCGCTTCACCCCGGCGATCGAGGCGCTCGTTGTCCCCAACATCGACGACTCGCTGGACGAGGAGAGCGCCAAGCGGGCCTTCTGGTCCGCGTTTCGGGTGCTGGGTCAGTGGTGGGCTGACCTGCCGCCCTATTGAGCCGGCGGCGGCGCTGCGCCGCGCGCGGCCTCAGTCCATCGTCAGGACGATCTTGCCCAGCTTGCCGCCGCGCTTGAAGTGCTCGTAGGCGGCGGCCGCCTCAGCCAGCGGGTAGGTCTTGGCTACGGGCACCGTGACCTTGCCGGAGGCGATCAGGGGCAGCACCGAGCGCTCCATCGCGCGGGCGGTGAGGGCCTTGAGCTCGAGCGGCCGCGCGCGAAGCGTGGAGCCGTGGATACGCGCGCGCTTCATCATCACCAGCCCGAGGTTGATCTCGCCGGTGGCGCCGGCGCCGGTTCCGATGACGGCGATCCTCCCGCCGGTGTTGAGAATCTTCAGGTTGTCGATCAGGTTGACGGCACCGACGAGCTCGAGGATGACATCAAACGGGCCGCGGTCCTGGAAGTTGTCGTGGGCCACCACGTCGGCGCCGAACTCCGCGACGGCATCGTGAAGGTCGGTGTTGCGCACGCTGGCCGTGACACGAGCCCCGGCCGCGCGCCCGAGCTGCACCGCGGCGCAACCGACGCCGCCGGCGGCGCCGTGGACCAGCAGGCGCTCGCCCACCACCAGGCCGGCCTGGGTGAAGACCGCGTCGTGGGCGGTGGTGAAGACCTCGGGCAGGCCGCCCGCCTCAGGCCAGGACAGGTTGTCGGGCACGGGCATGAGCACGCGCTCGTTGACGGTGGCCAGCTCGGCCTGGCCGCCGCCTCCGACGATCGACATGACGCGGTCGCCGATCTCGAAGCGCTCGGCGCCCGGGCCGCGGTCCACCACTTCGCCGGCCAGCTCCAGCCCGGGGATGTCCTGGGGTGAGCCCGGAGGCGCGGGATAGAGGCCGGCCAGCTGGTGCATGTCGGCGCCGTTGAGCCCGGCGGCGTGCACCTTGACCAGGACCTCGCCCGAGCCGGGAACGGGGTCGGGGTGCTCCTGCACGGTCAGCTGCTTGTCTGTGATGGTGGCGGCGCGCATGGCAGTGACAGTACCCGTGGTGAGTGGTTAGCCGCGGCGCACCAGTTCAGCCACGCACTCGATGTGCGGGGTCTGCGGGAACATGTCGACGGGCCGGACCCGCACGAGCTCATAGCCCGCCTCGACCAGCTGCGCCGCGTTGGGCGCCAGCGTCGTCGGGTTGCACGATACGTAGACCAGGCGCGACGGCGACGCCTCGATGATCCGCCGGACGACCTTCTGCGACAGGCCGGCGCGCGGCGGATCGACGACCAGCAGGTCGGGACGTCCGGCGCGCTCCACCAGCTCGCGCATGGCCAGCCGCACGTCGCCGGCGAAGAAGTGCGCGTTGTCGATCTCGTTGGCGCGCGCGTTGGCGATCGCGTCGGAGATCGCCTCGGGCACCAGCTCGAGTCCCCACACCTCCGCCACCCGCGGCGACATCAGCAACCCGATGGTGCCGATACCGCAGTACAGGTCATAGACGCGCTCGAAGCCAACCGGGGCGGCGTACTCGATGGCGAGCTGGTACAGCCGCTCGGCCATCTCGGTGTTGGTCTGAAAGAACGCCTCGGCCGAGATCTCAAAGCGCATCCCGCCAAGCACGTCCTCAAAGCGGTCAGAGCCGGCCAGCAGCTCGGTGTCACCCCCCTGGGTGGTCTCACCGACGCTGTCGATCTGCGTCCACAGCACACCGTCGAGCCCGGCCCCGGCACCGATCAGACCCTCGCGGTCGAGCTCGCCCACGCTCGTCACCAGACGCGCCTGGATGGCGTCGGTCCGCCGTCCCTCGCGCACCACCAGGTTGCGGAGCAGGCCCTCGCCGGTGCGGCGGTTATAGGCGCTCAGGCCCTGCGCGCGACACCACGCGACAATCTGCTCACGGGCGGCATTGGCGCGCTCGGAGGCGAGCACGCAGTCGTCCATGGCGACGATCTCATCCCAGCGGCCCGGCGCATGAAAGCCGCAGACCAGCGCGCCGGACTCGTCGGTGCCGAAGGAGTACTCCAGCTTGTTGCGATACCGCCACGGTGACACCGCGGGAATGATCGGCTCCAGCGCGAAGCCGTCGAGCTTGCCGATCCGTCGCAGCGCATCGTCGACCTGCGACTGCTTGACCTCGAGCTGGCGCTCGTAGGAAAGGACCTGCCATGGGGCGCCGGGGTGATCGGCGACGGGCGCGATCCGGTCCGGGCCCGGCTCGATGATCTGCACCGCGCGCGCCTCGGCGTAGGCGCGCTTGCGCTTGCCCACCACCGCCCGCACACGGTCGCCGGGAACGGCGCCGGTGACGAACACGACGTAGCCGTCCAGGCGCGCCACGCCCGCGCCGCCGAAGGCGAGCGTGTCGATGGTGAGCTCGAGCTCATCGCCGCGCTGGGGGCGAGATGGGGCGGGAGGAGCGGTGGACATGCGGCCTACACACTTAGCACGTGGACAGTCACCCGGGCACCGCTCGGCGCCCGGGTGTCACGTCATCGGTGCGAAGGCGGAGCGGTGCTCAGGCGAGCGACTTCTCGAGCGCGCCCACCACCGACTTGCGGTTGGCGTTCTTGCGCTCATAGGTCAGCACCTTGCGCAGCTCGGGCTTCTTGAGGTCCTTGATGCGGCTCTGCACCTGCGAGGCGTTGAGATCGTCGTAGCCGAGGATCGGGAACGACGGGCCCACCCCGGCGGCGCGACGCGCGCGGTCCGCGCCACGCACGATGCGGTCGACGGAGTCGGAGCTCCGCGCGCGCTTGGTCGCCGAGCCGGCCTTGCCCAGCAGTGCCTCGATCTCCTTGACCAGATCGGTGCCCTGGCCGCGACCGCGACGCACGAGCTCGGCGACAAGGTCGTTGGCGTCCTTACGCGTGACGCGGCCGCGCGCGGCGGCATCGTCGAGTGCCTCCTGGATGTGCGAGCGCGTCAGCATGACCACGTCGCGCGGCTTGACGACACCCTGCGCGAGCTGATCGGCAACCGACAGCACACCGCCGCCGCTGGCGCGGCGCGTCGAGGTGGATGCCGCCTTGGCGGTCGACCTGGTGTTCTTGGCGCCGCGGCTCGCCGCGGTGGCGGTGCCCTTCGCGCCGGCCCGTGCCGTGCGCGCGGTGGAGGCAGCGGCGCCGCCTGCCGTCTTAGCGGTGGTGGCGGCGGACTTGGCCGTCGACTTCGCGGCTGACGCAGTCTTCGAAGCACCGCGCTTGGCGCTGCCGCGCGTCTTTGACGCGCTGGACTTCGCCTGGGTGGCCGTGCTGCCGGCCGCCTTGCGGGCGCTGGTGGTGGTGGACTTGGCGCCGCTGCGAGCGGCGGCCTTCGTGGCGCGCGCGCCGGTGCTGCGCGAGGTGCTCTTGCGCGTGCCGCCGGATCGCGACGAAGATGAAGTTGAACTGCCTGACGACGAGCGTTTGGCGGGGGGCATACGGAAGGCTCCTGCTCCTTGGTGACTTTGCTGGCGCATTGCGCCGGAGGATTTAGTCCTGCGTCGCTGCGGCGAATCTACCCAATGTGCGCGGAATATGCGCGAAACGGGCGCAAGGTTTCAGTTGACGAGCAACTCCAGCAACGCCTTCTGCGCGTGGCGACGGTTCTCCGCCTGATCCCAGATGCGCTGCCGATCGCCGTAGAGCACCTCCGCGGTGATCTCATCTCCGGGATGCGCGGGCAGGCAGTGCAACGCGATCGCGTGCGGCGCGGCGACATCAAGCAGCGCGTCGTCGATGCGATAGTCAGACAGCGCGCGGCGGCGCGCGTCGACCGTCGCAGGATCGTCACTCATGCTCACCCACACATCGGTGTACACCGCGTCGGCGCCGTCGGCGGCGACGCGCGGATCATCGGTCAACTCCACACCGTCGATGGGCTCCAGCTGATAGCCGTCGGGCGCGGCGACACGCAGGTGCACACCGGCCAGTCCACCGACGAGCGCCAGTGACCGTGCCACGTTGTTGCCGTCACCCACATAGGCCAGTGTCAGTCCATCGAGCGCGCCGAAGGTCTCGCGCAGTGTCAACAGATCGGCGAGCGCCTGGCACGGATGGTGCAGGGCGGTGAGCATGTTGATGACGGGAACGGTGGCGTGCGCGGCGAGCTCCTCGACCTCCTCGTCGGGGCCGGTGCGGATGCCGATGGCGGCCACGTTGCGCGACAGGATGTAGGCGGTGTCGCGGATGGACTCACCCCGGCTGAGCTGCAGCTCGCCGGTACGCAGCACCATCGGGTGGCCGCCCATCTCGGCGATGCCGGCTTCAAACGAGGTCCGCGTCCGCGTCGACGGCGCCTGGAAGATGAGCGCCACCGATCGCCGGGCGAGCGCGTCAGAGCTGTGGGGCGCGGCCTTGAGCGCGGCGGCGCGGTCGAGCAGGGCAGTGAGCTCGTCAGCGCTGAGCTCGGTCCCGGTGAGGAAGTGGCGTGGCACGGGCCGCAGTGTACGTTGGCCCGTGTGGAGTTGCGGGTCCTGACCTGGAACCTCTTTCACGGGCGCTCGGTGCCGGGGGCAGGGCGCGATCTTGTGGAGGAGTTCGGAGCCGCGCTGGAGAGCTGGGAGTGGGACGTCGCGCTGCTGCAGGAAGTGCCGCCGTGGTGGACCGCGCCGATCGCGCAGCGCCTGCGCGCCGAGCATCGCCAGGTGCTCACTTCGCGCAACGCCCTGCCGGGGCTGCGACGACGGCTGGCGCGCCGCTGGCCCGACGCGGTGAAGTCCCAGGGCGGCGGAGCCAACGCCATCCTGGCGCGGCGTGACCGCATCGTCGCCCACCAGGTGCAACAGCTCACGCGGCGGCCCGAGCGGCGCGTCGTGCACGGAGTAGCGCTGGGCTGCGGCGCATGGGTGGTCAATCTGCACGCGACCGCGCACGACACCGCGGCGGCGCAGCGCGACGGCGCCACCGCGGCCGCGGTGGCGCTGCGGTGGGGGGGCAGCGACGCCATCGTCCTCGGCGGCGACTTCAACCTGAGGGCACCCGAGTGGCCGGGCTTTGCCGCCGTCGCCGGACACGACGTCGATCACGTCTTCATCGCCGGGCCGGTGCAGGCAAGCCGGGGCGCCGAGGTGCTGAACCGCGGCACGCTCTCCGATCACGCTCCGGTGGCGGTCACGTTGCGCCTGACGATCGGAGAGAGCGACGGGCATGCGGACGTATGATGGGACCGTCACCCGGACCGGAGGAGCGCTGCATGTCACGACTCATTCGCATGGACCAGACCGGACACACCGTGCTGGCGCACTGGAGTCCGGACGACCTTGCCGGGACCGAGGCGGCCCGTGCAGCGTTGGAGGCCGAGCTTGACCGCGGGTACCTGGCGGTGGCCTCAGAGCCCGACGGCACCGCGACCGCGGTGCGCGAGCTGCCGCTCGACGCCGAGCTGGTGGTCCTGCGCCGGCCGATCGCCGGCGGGTAGTGGCCCAGCCGGTCGGTGTGATGGAGGCGACACTCGGGCAGCTTCCCGAGCTGGAGAACGTCCGCTGGCGCACACGCGTTGACGAGCCGGCGCTGCGGCGCGCGGATCGGCTGTGGACGCTGAGCACCGTCGCACACGAGGTGCCCTTCGTGGCCACCGCGATTGCGCTGCCGCTGCTGGCGCCGGTATTGCTGGTGGTCTCCGTGTTCGCGCTGGTCTTCGCCTGGGCGATCCCGGAGCTGTACGCCGCCCGCGGGGCGGGGGTGCTGCGGCCGGTGCGGCGGCGCGGCGTCGATCTGAACGCCGACGCGGAGGTGCGGGCGCTGGGGTTGCTGGGCGACCTGGTCGGCCATGAGGCGCGCGAGCGGGTGGCCCGGACCGGCCTGGTGGTGGAGTGCGGACGGTTCGGCGTGTGGCTGGTGGGCCCCGCCGGCGCGCTGCTGGTGCGGCCCGGCGGCCGGCGCGTGCAGTGCTACTGCGTGCGCGTGGTCGACGCCGACCTTCCGATCGCCGATCGCGTCGCCCACCTGCTGCTGGCCCTGCGCGAGGACGAGGCGGGCTTTGCCACGGTGGCCAACCTCACCTTCAGCGGCGCGTGCTGGCGGCTGCGCGCGCGGTTGTCGCCACCGGCGCGCGAGGGGCTGGCGGTGGCGGTGGCCGCAGCTCGGGGGCGATAGGGGTCGCTGCGTCGCGGGGGGGCGGCGTGGACGCCCGGTCCGCGGAAAAATAAGCCCGCATACGGTGCATAACTCGAGGCACGTCCCGCCGGGGCGCCTCGACCACGCCCACGTCCACGTCCACGTCCACGTCCAGGTCCACGCCGCCCGCGCTATTGGTTGCGCGCGGTCCGCAACCCGAACCCGCGGAGCATGAGCAGCGCCTTCTCCCCCATCGTGCCGCGCGCGGGGAGCACGCCGAGCTGCGTCGCCGCCTCGTAGACGTCGAAGAAGGCGCGGACGCGCAGGAGCAACTCGTGCTGGAGCTCGCAGTAGAAGACGCAGTGCACGACGACGAAGCGGTTGGTCGCCGGCAGGCCCGCCAGGGGGGCGCGGTGGGTGCCCAGGATCTTGCATGGCGCGGCGACGAAGTGGCCGTTGGAAAGACGTTCGCCGGTGCGCTCCAGGCGGGCGTCGGGGAAGCCATCCCACAGGCGCGCGGCGTGGGTGGTGAGGGCGTCAAGTCCGTCCAGAGGCTCGCCGGTGAGCGGATCCTCGTACTGGATGCCGGTGGCACAGATCTCGGCGAAGGCGGCGGGGTCCTTGCCCGACCAGGCGGCCTGCCAGCCGTCGATGAGCTCATCGACGGTCACTGCGAGAGGCCCTGGACGTCGAATGCGGGCACGCCCTCCTCGGGCGTGGAGGCCTGGGCGTAGCGGCGGCGG
This sequence comes from Solirubrobacteraceae bacterium, assembly GCA_035503355.1. Taxonomy (GTDB): domain Bacteria; phylum Actinomycetota; class Thermoleophilia; order Solirubrobacterales; family Solirubrobacteraceae; genus Palsa-465. Next base: position 8,117 of record DATJTQ010000047.1, on the reverse strand, counting down.
GGGATGCGGCCGGCGCCGCCGGCCAGACGCCCCGCCTGCACACCGAGCGCCACGGCGCGGGCCATGGCCACCGGGTCATGGGCGCGCGAGATCGCCGAGGCGCAGAGGACGGCGTCGCAGCCGAGCTCCATGGCCAGGGCAGCATCCGAGGCGGTGCCAACGCCCGCGTCCAGGATGACCGGCACCCCGGCGCGCTCGATGATGATCGACAGGTTGTACGGGTTGCAGATGCCCATGCCGCTGCCGATGGGGGAACCCAGCGGCATGACCGCGACACAGCCGACGTCCTCCAGCCGGCGCGCCAGCACCGGGTCGTCGGTGGTGTAGGGCAGCACGGTGAAGCCGTCGTCGACGAGCTCCTCGGCGGCGGCGACGAGCTCCACCGCGTCGGGCAGCAGCGTGCGGTCATCACCGATGACCTCGAGCTTGATCCAGTCCGTCTCAAACGCCTCGCGCGCCAGCTGCGCGGTGGTGACGGCGTCGCGGGCCGTGTAACAGCCGGCGGTGTTGGGGAGCACCGAGACGCCCGCCTCGTCAAGCACGTCGAGGATGGATCCGCGCGCCGCCGGATCCAACCGGCGCAGGGCCACCGTGCACAGCTCCGCCTCGGCGGCGCGGCACGCCTGCGCCAGCAGTTCGTGGTTGGCGAAGCCCCCGGTGCCGAGGATGAGCCGCGAGCTCAGCTCGCGGTCGGCGATGCGCAACGGGTCAGACATGACGCCTCTCATCCTCCTCCAATGGCCGCGACGACTTCCACCATCGATCCCTCGCTCAGCGGAGTGTCGGCCCACCGGCCGCGCGAGACGACCTCGCCATCCAACGCCACGGCGACGCCACGCGCGCCCGGGTTGACGTCCAGCAGCTCCACCACGCTGGCGACGGTAGCGCCGTCGCCGAGCTCACGGGGCTCACCGTTGACCGTGACGTTCACGACGGCACGCCTCCCGCCGCCACCTCGACCACGCGCCCCGACGCAAACCGTGCCGGCGCAACGGCGGCCGCTACCTCGGGCAGCGCCTCGCCGGCCAGGGCGCCCGCGACAAGCTCGGCAGTGACCGGTGCCAGCAGGATCCCGCCGCGGCGGTGGCCGGTGGCCCACTGCAGGCCCTGCACAGACCCGGGACCGATCACCGGCAGGTTGTCGGGCGTCCCCGGCCGCAGCCCCGCGGAGAACTCATCCAGCACCAGCTCGGACACGCCGGGAACGAGCTCGCTGGCGTCACGCAGCAACTCGAAGGCGGCACCGGCGGTGACGGTGGTGTCAAAGCCTCGCTCCTCCGAGGTCGCACCCAGCACGTAGCGGCCGTCGCCGCGCGGCGTGATGTAGGTCGGGCCCATGCGGATCACCCGCTGGAGCAACCCCGGGCCCGCGGGGTCGTGCAGGCGCATGATCTGGCCCTTGACGGGGCGCACCGGAATGCGATCGGCCTCGGGCAGGCCCGAGAGCTGCGGTGACCACACGCCCGCGGCATTGACCACCTGCTCGGCGCGTACGGTCGACCCGTCCTCCAGCACGACACCGCGCACTCGACCGCCGGTCACCGCGACGCCGGACACCGGCGTGTGCTCGCGCACCTCGCCGCCGGCGGTCGCGACGGCGGCAGCCAGGGCCGGCACCAACCGGCGGGGATCGACGGCATGGTCGCCGGGGACGTCCAGGGCCAGCCGCAGCGCCGGAGCCAGCGCCGGCTCGCGGCGACGCGCCTCCGAGGCACGCAGGCGCTCCACGGGCAGACCGAACCGCCGGCGGAGCGCCAGCTCGCGCTCCAGGGCCTCGGCCTCGTCGGCGTCGCGCGCCACCAGCAACGTCCCGGCCGTCGTGTGCCCGACGCCGTCGACGCCGGCGGCCTGCACCAGCTCCTCGAGGAAGCGGGGGTAGAGGCGCGCGCTGTGCAGGCCGAGCTCGAGCAAAGGCTCCTCGCCGGGCGTGACCTCAGCGACAGGCGCGAGCATCCCGGCGGCGTAATGCGAGGTCCCCATGCCCACGGCTCCCCGTTCAAGCACCACCACGCGCAGGCCGCGCTGCCCGGCGCGCCACGCGACGGACAGGCCGATCACGCCGCCACCGATGACGACGACATCTGCTGAGACTGGATCCGCTGACATTGAACCTCCCTGCGCCGGCATTACCCGGTCAGGTCGTGACGGTCGGCGGATCGAGGCCCGCCCTCTCAGCCCAACGGTGGGGCTCCCGTAAGGGGTTGATCCTAGTGCACCGGCCGCGGGCGGCCCCGCGCGCCGAAGAGGAATGGCAGACTGGGCCGGTGCCTGACCGACGCCACGCGCTCCATGCCGCGCGCCTGTACCTCGTATGCGGTCAGCAGACCGATGCCTTCCTGCAGGCGGCGCTGCGTGGCGGGGTGGACGTCGTCCAGCTGCGCCTCAAGGACGCCGACGACGACGAGGTGATCGCCACCGCCCGACGCTATGCGGCGGTCTGCCGCCGCCACGGCGTCCCGCTGATCCTCAATGACCGGCCCGACCTGGTCGAGGCGGCCGACGCCGACGGCGTGCACGTCGGCCAGGACGACGTGCCGGTGGCGCGGGCCCGCGAGCTGGTGGGCCGCGAACGCATCGTCGGGCTCTCCACGCACTCGCCACAGCAGATCGACGACGCCGCCGCCGATCCCGAGATCGATTACATCGGGGTGGGGCCGGTCCACGCCACGCCCACCAAGCCCGGCCGCCCGGCGGTGGGGCTGGAGCTGGTGCGCTACGCCGCGGCGCACGCGGCCACGCCGTTCTTCGCCATCGGCGGGATCGATGGGGGCAACGTCGCCGAAGTGCGATCCGCCGGCGCGACGCGGATCGCGGTGGTGCGCGCCATCACCGACGCGCCCGACCCCGCCGCAGCCGCCCGTGCGCTGCGCGAGGGCAGTGAGGCCGGCGTTGGCGCAACGTAGCCGCAAGCGCGGCCGCCGGGGACCCGCCAAGGCCAGCCCCGCCGCCAAGGCCAGCCCTGCCGCCAAGGCCACCGCGCCCACCCAGACGGCGACGACGCCTGCCCCCGCAGCCACCGCGCCGGCCAAGCCCAAGCGCCCAGCCGGGTGGGAGGTGCCCACCGGCGAGGAGCTCACTCGCAGCCAGCGCCGCGACGCCGAGGCCCGCGCGAACCTCAAGCCGCTGGCCCCCGGCGAGCGTCCGGCGGTGATCTGGATCTCCGCGCTGCTCGCCGCCGGCCTCGGCCTGGCCAACCTGATCGCGTGGGTGGCCGGCGACAAGATCAACGGCAAGCACCCCGCCGCCGGCGGCATCCTCGTCTTCTCCGCGGTGATGTGCGCGTGCGCGGTCGGGCTGTGGCGGATGTGGTACGGCGCCGTGCTCGGCTGGATGGCGCTGCTGGCCATCATCGGGACCCTGTTCTCGCTGTACCTGGTGGAGGCGAGCAACGTGCTGGGCTTCATCGTGGCGCCGGTCATCATCCTCATCGCGGGCTACCTGTTCTTCAAGCTCGTGCGCGTGCTGAGCCGCATCCAGATGCCCCAGCGACCCGGAACCTGATCTGCGCGCCGAACCCACTAGGCTCGTAGCAAATGCCTGAATCCTCTTACGACTGCGTGGTCATCGGCTCCGGGCCCGGTGGCTATGTCACCGCCATCCGCGCCGCCCAGCTGGGCATGAAGACCGCCTGCGTCGAAAAGGACCTGGTCGGCGGCCGCTGTCTGAATTACGCCTGCATCCCCGCCAAGGCCGTGCTGCGAGTGGCTGACGTGCTCACTGAGATCCGCGAGGCCGACGAGTTCGGCATCAAGGTGTCTGAGCCCGAGATCGACTACGCGGGTGTGTCCGAGCGCCGCAGGAAGGTGATCTCCACCCTGACCGGTGGTGTCGCGGGGCTGCTCAAGAAGAACAAGGTGGACGTCATCGAGGGCGAGGCCAGTCTCACCGGTGAGGGCACGCTCACCGTCGGCGGCCAGGAGATCTCGGCCAAGACGATCGTGCTGGCCACCGGCTCGGTCAAGCGGCCGATCCCCGGAGCGCAGTTCGGTGGGCGCGTGATCGGCACCGAGGAGGCGTGGGCGCTGGACGAGCTGCCCACGACCATGGCCGTGGTGGGCGCGGGTGCCTCCGGCTCGGAGATCGCGTCGGGCTACGCCCGCCTGGGCACGACGGTGACCCTGTTTGAGGCGCTGGACCGGGTGCTGCCGACCGAGGACGCCGACATCTCCAAGCTGGCCGAGCGCGGCTTCAAGCGCCAGGGGATCGCGGTGCACACCAACACCCTGGTCACCGACATCGCCTCCACCGAGAGCAGCTGCACCTTCTCGCACGGTGACACCACCGGTGAGGTGGACTGGCTGGTCATCGCCGCCGGGCGCGGGCCCGACATCGAGGGCCTGGGCCTCGACGCCGCCGGAGTCAAGCTGGCCGAGGGTGGCCTGATCGAGGTGGATGGCGCGATGCGCACCAACGTGGCGGGCATCTACGCCATCGGCGACCTCGTGGCCGGCCCCGCGCTGGCCCACAAGGCATCTGACGAGGGCGTCATCGCCGTCGAGGACGCGGCGGGCCTGACCACTCACCCGATCGAGTACATCGACATTCCCCGAGCGACGTTCTGCACCCCCAACGTGGCCAGCTTCGGACTCACCGAGGCCCAGGCGCGCGAGGAGGGCTACGACGTCGTCGTCGGCAAGGTCCCCTACGGCGCGGTCGGCGCCGGGACGGTCTACGGGGACCGCACCGGCCTGGTCAAGATCATCGGCGAGACCAAGTACGGCGAGCTGCTCGGCGGCCACATCATCGGCGCCAAGGCGACCGAGCTGATCCAGGAGCTGGTCAACGCCCGGGCGCTCGAGGGCGGCTATCCCGAGGTGGCGCGGCTCGTCCACGGGCATCCCACGATGTCCGAGGCGGTCATGGAAGCCGCCCGTGCCGCCGACGGCTGGCTCATCCACGGCTAGCGAGGGTCGGCCGGTGGCCGAGACGCAGGCAGTCCAGCCGGTCTTCTACTACGACCTGGGCGACCCCGGCTGCTACGTGACCGCGGAGCGGATCATGGCCGAGCTGCCGGTGGTGCCCGAGTGGGAACCGGTCCACGGCCCGTCCCTGGCCTGGACACCGACCGCGCCGGACCCCGAGCTGCTGGCCGCCGCCGTGGCGGGGCACGGCCTCCAGCCCCTGCGGCTGCCGCGCGAGTGGCCGCCCGACTCGGAGTTCGCCATGCGCGTCGCCACCTACGCCAAGGGCGGCGGTCGCGCAGTGGCCTTCTCGCTGGCCGCGTTCCGTCAGGTGTTCGCCGGCGGGCGCGATCTCGGCGATGAGGGCACCGTCCTCCTGGCCGCCGCGGCGTGCGAGATGCACCCGGCCGCGGTGCTCAAGGGCGCGGGGCTGCGTTCGGTGTCGGCAACCCTGCAGCGCGCCGTGCAGCGGGCACGCGAGGCGGGCGTGACGGCGTTGCCGGCGATCCAGGCCGGCGCCGACATCTTTCAGGGCGAGGGCGCGCTGGAGCGCGCAACGGAGGCGCTCACCGCCGCGATGGCATGAAGGCCAACCGCGTCTTTCATCTCACCGTCAGCCGCTCTGGGCGGGAGCCGGCGTTCATGGCCGATCGCCGGCGGATGGACCGGATCGAGGTGGTGTCGGTCGACGACGGGGAGCTGTTGCTCTACTGGGAGCTCCCCGCCAAGGACGCGGCCAAGCTGCTGCGCCAGCTCCGCGCCGATCTCGCCGGGCTGGAGGCCGAGGAGTTCCTGGCCATCTGGGAGGACGCCGACGCCTGACCGCGGCGATATGTTGGATCGCCAGTGGACGCCTCCAGCACACCCCTGTCCGCCCCCTCACTCAAGGGCGAGACGACCATCGAGGAACCCGACCGCGCCGGGCGGGCGGTGGCCCGGCGCAGCGCCGAGATCCGCGCCACCATCCCCGACGTCGAGCTGTCGGTGCACGCCGACGCCGGCGCGCTGCTGCGGCGCGCCGAGGCGGAGCGGGCCAGCACCACCGCGCTGGTCCTGGCCGCCTGCGCCGGGGCCCTGAGGGCCTTCCCGCGCGTCAACGGCGCCTACCGCGACGGTCGCTGCGAGCTGTACTCCCGCGTCAATGTCGGAGTGGTGTTCCAGACCCCGTCGACACCGGTGACGGCGACCGTCCTGGACGCCGACGCGAAATCGGCCGCCGAGCTCGACGCCGAGCTGAGTCGCCTGGCCGCCCGGGCCCGCTCGGGTGAGCTCACGCCGCCCGAGCAGGCCGGCGCCACCTTCACCTTCGAGGACCTTGGCGATGACGGGATCCACCGCGCCGGCGGCCTGGTGCGACCGTCGCAGGCGGCGATCCTGACCGCGGGCGCCATCCGTCCCGTCCCCGTGGTGCGCGACGGGACCGTCGTCGCCGGCCACGAGCTGTCCCTGACCCTGGTCAGCGACCACCGGATCGTCTTCGGCGCCCTGGCCGCCGCCTTCCTGCGCCGGGTCATGGAGCTCGTGCAGGAGTGAGCGCGGACTCCGAGCAGGCCGCGGCCGAGCGGATCGTCGTACAGGCGCGCCAGGAGCTGTCGGCGCGGCTGCGGGCCGCCATCCTGCGCCGGGCCGGCACTGGGCCCGAACCGGTGACCCTTGACGCGGCTCAGCTTGACCGCCTCGTTGATGGCGCCACCGGCCGGGCCGGCGGCGTGCTGTGGCGGCGGTGCCTGGCCGAGGCGGCAACCAACGACCTGGGCGTCGGCCTGGCCGAGGCCGTCACGCACCCGGCGGTGCAACGGGCACACGCGCTGTCCGGGGCACCGCCGTACGAGGCCCCCGCGCCGCCGCCACCACCCCCGGCCGCGGACCCGGCCGACGCCCCCGGCGCCGCCGCGCCGCCGATGCAGGCGCTGCGCCTGTCTGCCGTCCACGTCAGCGGGATCGAGAGCCTGCGCAACGGCGAGTCCGACCTCGAGCTGCGCTTCTCCGACGCCGGCCTGGACCTGATCAAGGCATCCAGCGGCGGCGCCATCGGCCGGCTGCTGTGGTCAGAGATCCACGACGTCGAGGTGGCCCGCCCGCGGCGCGGGCTGCGTCCGGGGCGGCGCACCCAGGAGCTCCACGTCAGCGCTCAGAGCGGCCGCGCCGTCTTCCAGCTGCCCGGCATGACCGAGGAGCAGGTCAGCGAGCACCTCGAGCCGGTCCTCAAGCGCGTTCGCGCTCCAACACCCTGATGTCGTGGGCCAGCCCCTCGGGCGTGAGCTGATCGGCGGCAAAGCCGACCCGCTCGTAGCCGCGCTTGTCGATCAACAGCACGAACGTGGAATGGTCCACCTTGGGGGTGACCGGCTGGATGTGCCACGCGTGCCACACCTGGCGCATCGTCGGCAGCGAGCCGTTGACGAACTCCATCCGGCCCGTCATCTGATGCGTGGCCAGGAACGCCCTTCGGTTATGCGGCGTGTCCTCCCGCTGGTCGGCGCTCACCCCGATGGCGGGGACGTTGCGTCCGTTGCCCGGGAGATCGTTGAGGGCGCCCTTGATCTGCTCCACCATGAACGGACAGGTGTCATGACACAGCGAGTGGATGAAGGTCACCACCACCACTTTGCCGCGATCCGCGGCCAGGCTCACGCGCCGGCCGTTCTGATCGGTGAGGGTGAAGTCGGGGGCGCGCAGATGCGGAGGCATCGTCGGCCCATCGAACGCCGAGCGCACCGGGGGCGGCCCGCTGTCATGGGCGCGATGGGTGACCAGGACGAACGCGATCGCCGCCAGAAGTGCCACCAGGACGAGCAGCAGCGCGCCCTGCAGTTTGGCGCCGGCCAGCACGCGGTCGATTCAAGCACGCTGCCCCGGGGGGCGAGGGCCGGGCTGGGACAATGACGGGGGTGGACGCGCCACACGAACTGGCCCGCCTCCTCTCTGAGTCGGTGCACGACCGGCGGGTCCTGGACGCCGTCGCGGCGGTGCCTCGCCATCGCTTCGTTCCCCACGCCGAGCGCCGGCGCGCCTATGAGAACGCGGCGCTGCCGATCGACTGCGAGCAGACCATCTCCCAGCCGGTGGTGGTGGCGCGGATGCTCGAGCTGCTCGAGCTCACGCCCTCTGACCGGGTGCTCGACATCGGCACCGGGTCCGGGTACCACGCGGCGCTGCTCAGCCTCCTCGCCGCCGAGGTGTGGACGGTGGAGCGCCACGCGCCGCTGAGCCGGC
>DATJTQ010000046.1:0-6375 GCA_035503355.1 Solirubrobacteraceae bacterium | reverse complement strand
CAATAAGCCGATCGTGGTGGTGGTCCACGTGGAGAAGGGCGGGTTCGGTGACGTGGCCGCTGCGCCGGTGGCGCGTCAGATCCTCTCGCAGTGGTTCTACGGCACGCCGGGCAAGTACATCGCGGGGACCAACGCGTCGCTGTGAGCGCCACTCCGATCACCCCCGGCGAGGAAACGGTCGTCCCCCGCGCCCGGGCGCTGCCGATCTTCGACCCGCTGCTGCTCCTGGCGGCCGTCGGGCTCGTGGTGTGCTCGTGCGAGACGCTCAAGGGCGCCACCTCGCACGCGATCGCCGGCCACCCGCTGTACTACGTGCAGCGCCAGGCCCTGTTCGGCGGTATCGGCCTCCTCCTCGCGGTCATCCTCAGCCGGATCGACTACTCACGGCTGCGCGAGTTCAAGTACGCGTTGTTCGGGATCATGGTCGCGCTCAACCTCGTCGTCTACGCGATGCCGCCGATCCAGAACGCCCGGCGCTGGATCCCGCTGCCGTTCCTGCAGTTCCAGTCCTCGGAGTTCGGCAAGGTGCTGCTGATCGTGGCCCTGGCCGGCTTCGCGGTCGACCGCGCGCGGCGGATCCACGAGTGGCGCACCACAGTGCGGATCATGCTGCTGGCCATCGTCGCGGCGCTGCTGGTCATCCCCCAGCCCGACCTGGGCACCGGGATGGTCTACGTGGCGGTGGGCTTCAGCATCCTGTTCTTCGCGGGGACCTCGTTCAAGCAGATCACCGCGCTGGTGACGATGTTCGTCGTCGCCATCGCGATCGTGCTGGCCGGAGCACCCGCCGCCGGGGTCCACGTGCTCAAGGGCTACCAGGTCCAGCGGCTCACCGCGTTCCTGCACCCCAACGGCTGCCCCAAGCCGACTCCGCAAAACCCCATCGACCCGTGCTATCAGCTACAGCAGTCGCAGATCGCAATCGGCTCGGGACAGAAGACCGGTCGCGGAAACAACGCGACTCAGACCAAGTTGAACTTTCTCCCCGCCAACGACACCGACTTCGTCTTCGCGGCCGTAGGTGAGACCTACGGATTCGTCGGAGCTGTCGTCGTGCTGTCGTTGTATGCACTGCTGATCTGGCGTGCTCTGCGGATCCTCACGATGAGCAAAAACCTCTTCGGAACGCTCATCGCGGCGGGCATCCTGGCCATGCTGATGTTCCAGATCTTCGTGAACGTGGGTATGACCATAGGGATCATGCCTATCACCGGCGTCCCGCTGCCCCTCCTCAGCTATGGGGGGTCCTCGGTCATCGTGACCTTCATCGCCGTCGGGCTCCTGCAATCCATTTACATTCAAGCCCGAATGGCGGCCAGCGGAAAGGCCCGCACCCTGATTTCGTAACGCCGCGCGACCAGATCCGCAGCGGCCTTAGTTAGCAAAGGACTGAAAACAATTGAAGAAGCAAGTATTGGTCAGCGTTGACCGTGGGGAAACCCGTGTCGCGCTGTTGGAGGCGGCAGGGACCGTCTCGTCGTCTCGCAAGGCCGCCTCGAGCACCACGCGGCGACGCCGTAAGCCGGCTCCCTCGAGCGAGTACAAGGTCGCCGAGCTCTATCTGGAGCGCCGCGGCAGCCGCTCGATCGTCGGCAACATCTACAAGGGGCGCGTGGACAACGTGCTCGCTGGCCTGGAGGCCGCCTTCGTCGACATCGGACTGGAGAAGAACGGCTTCCTGCACGTCGACGAGATCGTGCTGCCCGGGGTCGAGGCGCCGCGCCGTGGCCGGGGTGCGGGCCGCGACGGCCGCAACATCACCGACATGCTCAAGCCCGGCCAGGAGATCGTCGTCCAGGTGGTCAAGGACCCGCTGAAGACCAAGGGCGCGCGGCTCTCCATGGACCTCACTATTGCCGGGCGCTACATGGTCTACGCCCCCTACGGCGAGGGCATCGGCGTGTCGCGCCGCCTCGACGACAAGGAGCGCGAGCGACTGCGCAAGGAGGCCGCCAAGCTCGACCTCAAGGGCGCCGGCGCCATCATCCGCACCGCCGCTCAGGGCGCCAAGCGCGCCGACCTCGAGCGCGAGCTCGTCTACCTCTTCAAGCTCGGCGAGGTCCTGCAGAAGCGCGTCGCCGAGACCCAGGCCCCGGCGCTGGTCTTCCAGGAGGCCGACCTCTCCGTCCGCGTCGTGCGCGACATCTTCTCCGCCGACTTCGAGCGCGCCGTCGTCGACGACCCCAAGCAGCATCACCGGCTCGTCTCCTTCTTCAGCCGTACGGCGCCCGAACTGGTGGAGCATGTCGAACTGTGGGAGGACGACACGCCGCTCTTCGAGGCCTACGGTGTCGAGAAGGTGCTGGACTCGACGCTGTCGCGCCGGGTGGACCTGCCCAGCGGCGGCTACCTGATGATCGACTACGCCGAGGCGCTGACGGTGATCGACGTCAACTCGGGTTCGTTCATCGGGCGCGGCAAGGGCGCGCGCCTGGAGGACACGATCACCAAGACCAACCTCGAGGCCGCCGACGAGGTGGTGCGCCAGCTGCGGCTGCGCGACATCGGCGGGATCATCGTCATCGACTTCATCGATATGGCGCGGGCCCGCAACCGCGACGCGGTGCTCAAGACGCTGCGCAAGGCGCTGGACGAGGACCGCACCAAGACCTTCGTGGTCGAGATCTCCCCGCTCGGGCTGGTCGAGATGACGCGCCAGAACGTCACCGACGGCGTGCGGGAGATCATGACCCGGCCATGCCCCACCTGCGACGGCGAGGGCGTGATCAAGTCCGAGGAGACGATCGCCATCGAGTTCGAGCGCCGGATGCGGGACCTGGCCAAGGAGACCGACGCCGAGGCGATCCTCATCCAGATGAACCCGCGCGTGAGCGCCGAGTTCACCGGCAACGACGCCCGCGTCCTGCACGCCGTGGAGGAGGAGACCGGCAAGTGGTTTCACTTCGAAGGCTCCGAGGGCCTGCCGCTGGACCACTTCCGCGTCCTGCTCGAGGGCGACCGCGAGCAGGTCCTGGAGCGGGCGCTGCCCTTCCGCGAGGGCGAGGAGGTCCACGTCGAGATCGTCGAGCCGCATATGTACAGCCCCGGCGACGCGGTGGCCAAGATCGACGGCTACATCATCTCGATCACCGGCGGGACCAAGTACGTCGGCGAAAAGCACCTGGTGCGCATCGACGAGGTGGGGCGGACCGCCGCGGTCGCTTCGCTGCTCGACGTGAGCGGCCGGGACGGCGACGATAACGGTGCCGCTGACGATGAACTAGACTCGAAGCCTCGGCGTCGCGGCCGCAGAGGCGGGCGACGCCGTTCGAGCGCCAAGGCCGCTTCGGCTGCGGGCTCCTCCGGTTCGGAATAACCATGTACGCGATCATCAAGACAGGCGGCAAGCAGTACCGCGTCCAGGAGGGCGAATGGCTCCTCGTGGAGAAGTTGCCCGTCGACGACGGCGCGAAGATCACGCTCGATCCGCTGCTCTACGTCGACGGTGACAACCTCGTGGACGGCGACGACCTCGCCAAGGTCACGGTTGAGGCCAAGGTGCTCGGTCATGAGCGCGGCCCCAAGCTCCGGGTGGTCAAGTTCAAGCCCAAGCGGGGCTACAAGCGCCGCAACGGCCACCGCCAGGAGCTGACCCGGATCGAGATCACCTCGTTGAAGCTCGCCTCGGGCCGCAGTCGGTCCAAGGCGGCAGCCGCGTCCACCGCATCAGACGAGCCAGCGACCGCGGAGGCAACCGATGGCGCATAAGAAAGGTCTGGGTTCCAGCCGCAACGGCCGCGACTCCAACCCGAAGATGCTCGGCGTCAAGGTGTTCGCCGGGCAGACCGTGACCGGCGGGGAGATCATCGTCCGCCAGCGCGGCACGCGCTTCAAGCCCGGCGAGGGCGTCGGTATCGGCAAGGACGACACGATCTACGCCCGGTCGGCCGGTACGGTGCAGTTCACCACCGGCCGTCGCGGCCGCGTGATCTCGGTCGCACCCGCCGAGACCGCCGCCGAATAGCACGCGCGGCCGCGTCCTACGCGGCCGCCGCCTCGCCGATCTCCGCCGTGCACATCGGGCACCGGCGCGCCTTGAGCGGGATGGCGCTCGTGCACTCCGGGCACGGCTTCGTCGTCGGGTCCTCCTCATTGCGTCGTGCCATGAGCGCATCCACGGGCGCGACCACGAAGAAGTAGAGCGCGGCGGCCACCGAGACGAAGGTGATGACGGCGTCGAGCAGGTCGCCGTAGCCGAACACCGAGTGGTGGATGGTGAAGGACAGGTCGCTGAAGTCCGGCTTGCCGATGATGGCGGCGATGATCGGCGTGACGATGTCGTTGACCAGCGCCTTGATCAGGGTGCTGAACGCGGCCCCGATGACAACGGCCACGGCCAGGTCGACGACATTGCCGCGGAACAGGAACGTCTTGAAGCCGAGCAGCAGTTTGCGCAAGGAGGTCTCCGGGGTCGGTTGCCTGACCCGCGGAGCCTGCCAAACGCCCCGGACTATCCCTCCTGCGTGGTGGCCCGGATCAGGATCTCGTTGACGTCGACCGACGGCGGCTGGGAGACCGCGTACATGACGGCCCGGGCGACGTCCTCGGCCACCAGCGCCGTCTTGGGCTGGTTCTCGAAGAACGGGGTGTCGACGGCGCCGGGCTCGATCAGCGTGACGCGCACGCCGGTGCCGTTGAGCTCCTGGCGCGCGCCCTCGCCCATCGCCGTGACCGCCCACTTGGTGGCCGAGTACAGCGAGCCCGGCAGCGCCTTGCGGCCGGCGACCGACCCGGTGAGCACGAGATGGCCCTGAGCGGCCTTGAGGGCCTCCACCGTGGCCCGGATGGTGAGCGCCGCGCCGTAGACGTTGGTGAGCACCATCTCGCGCCAGAACTCGGGGCTCTCGCTGAGAAAGCCGCGCTTGGCGCCAAAGCCGGCGTTGGCGAAGGCGACGTCCAGCTGCCCGAAGCGGTCGAGCACCCGCGCCACCATCGCCTCCTGATCTGACCACTCGGTCACGTCACAGGTGACGGCCAGGGCGTGCCGATCGCCGCCCAGTTCGGCGGCCAGCGCCTCGAGCTTCTCGGCCGAGCGCGCCGCCAGGGCGACGCGATAGCCGGCCTCGGCGGCCGCCCGGGCCGTGGCGGCGCCGATGCCCGAGGAGGCGCCGGTGATAAGGAACACGGGATCGGCCATATCCTCGACACAGCATGCACGATCGCGCACGAATCCACGTTCAGGCCGGCGGCGGCGGCAATGGGGCGCTCAGCTTCCGCCGCGAGGCGCACGTGCCCAAGGGCGGCCCCGACGGCGGCGACGGCGGGCGCGGCGGCGACGTCGTGCTGGTCTGCTCAGACTCGCTGCGCGATCTCGAGTCCTTCCGCCGCCGCTCGCACTTCAAAGCTCGCCGGGCAGGTCACGGCGAGGGCTCGCTGCGCCACGGCGCCGACGGGAACGTCCTGGAGCTGATGGTCCCGCCGGGAACCGAGGTGCTGGTCGAGGCCGACGGCACCCGCTATGACCTGGTCCGGGCCGGCCAGCGCGCCGTGGTCGCCCGCGGCGGCTCGGGCGGGCGCGGCAACAAGCGCTTCGCCGGGCCCACCCACCAGACGCCGCGCTTTGCCGAGCGCGGTCTGCCGGGCGAGGAGACGTGGCTGGAGCTGCGGCTCAAGCTCCTGGCCGACGTCGGGCTCATCGGGCTGCCCAACGCCGGCAAGTCCTCGCTCCTGGCGCGCCTCACCCGCGCCCATCCCAAGGTGGCCGGCTACCCGTTCACCACGCTCTCACCCGTGCTGGGGACGTTGCAGACCGACACCCGCCAGCTCGTCCTCGCCGACATCCCGGGCCTGATCGAGGGCGCCAGCGACGGGGCCGGTCTCGGCCACGAGTTCCTGGCCCACGTCGAGCGCACCCGGCTGCTGGTGCACGTGCTCGACCTCAACCCGCTCGACGGCTCAGACCCGGTGGCCAACCATGTCACCGTCGAGCATGAGCTGGCCCGCCACGACCCGCGGCTGGCGGCCCTGCCCCGGATCCTCGCTCTGTCCAAGGCCGACCTGGTGGACGCCGACACCGCCGCCAGCGCCCGGGCGCAATGGCGGGAGCGCCTTGGGCCCGACGTGCCGGTGATCGTCACCTCATCGGTGAGCCGGGTGGGCCTGGACGAGCTCACCACCGAGCTGGTGCGCCGGGTGCCCGAGACCGCGCCGGTCTCTGGCGATGACGGCGAACCGGGCGCGGAGCCCGATCTCGCCGGCGCCGATCTCGCCGAGCACCGGGTGTTCCGCCCCGCGGCGCCCCGGTCCTTCGAGGTCCGGCGCCTGGGCGATGGGGCCTTCAGCGTCACGGGGGCGGGGGTGGAGCGGCTGCTGGCCCGCTACGACCTCGACAACGAGGAGGCGCTGGCCCATCTGGAGCGGCGGCTGCGGGGGATC